>CASEEV010000097.1 GCA_949287065.1 uncultured Collinsella sp. | reverse complement strand
GTGGCCGACATCAACCAGGACCGCCTCGACCGCGCCGCGGAGCTCTTCCCGCCCGAGGAGATCAAGGCCGAGACGGGCATCGACCTCGTCTTCATCAACAACGGCGCCTGCGAGGACCAGGTCGCGGCGCTGCGCGAGGTTACCGGCGGCACCGGCTTTGACGACGTGCTCTGCTACGCGCCGGTGGCCCCCGTGGTCTCGCTGTCGTCTGCCATCATGGGCCGCGACGGCTGCCTCAACTTCTTTGCCGGCCCCACCGACAAGGAGTTCAGCGCGCCGATCAACTTCTACGAGGTGCACTACGGCTCGCACCATGTGATGGGCACGACGGGCGGCAACACCGCCGACATGGTCGAGTCGCTCGAGCTTACCGCCGCCAACCGCGTTGACCCCTCCGTTATGGTCACGCACGTGGGCGGCCTTGACGCGGCGGCGGAGACCACGCTCAACCTGCCCAAGATCCCGGGCGGCAAGAAGCTCATCTACACGCACATCAACATGCCGCTGACGGCGCTCGAGGACCTGCGCGCCAAGGCGGGCGAGGACGAGCGCTACGCCGGCCTTGCCGACATCGTCGAGGCCAACCGCGGCCTCTGGTGCCCCGCTGCCGAGCGCTACCTGCTCGAGCATTGGGCGCAGAACTAGCCGGACTCCGGCGCCCGCACCCCGGCTGTGCCGCAACGGGTGCGGGCGTCCCCTCCGGGCGGGCGGAGCAAACCCCGCCCGCTCATCTTGCCCGCGCGCCCGCTCGCTTTGCGATGCGGGCGCGTTGCTTTACAATGCGAGGTGATTTTATGGACCAGAGCTTGGCGAACCCGCGCCGCGCGCGGGTGGCTCGACGGGGGAGGACGGTTCTCATGGCTGCGGTTGACGAGAGGCGCGAGAGGCTGGTGCGCCTGGTAAACGCCGAGGGCAGCGTGTCGTTCGCCCAGATCAAGAAGGCCTTCTCCGACGTGTCCGACATGACGCTGCGCACCGACCTCAAAGCGCTCGACGCCGAGCGGCGCATCGTGCGCGTGCACGGCGGCGCCCGTTCCGTGGAGACGGTGGTGGGCACCGACGGCCTTATCGACTCCCGCTCGACGCGCAACGTCGATGCCAAAGAGATCGTCGCGGCCAAGGCGGCCGAGCTCGTGCGCGCCAACGGGACCATCTTCCTCGATTCGGGCAGCACGACGACCATGCTCGCGCGCTCCCTCCGCGACCAGCGCGAGATCGTCTTTACCAACAGCGTGACCTGCGCCGTTGAGCTCGCGCATCTCGAGCAGGTACGCACGATCCTCATCGGCGGCAACCTCAACCGCTACAGCCTGTCGCTCTACGGCGGCCGCAGCGTGGAGGACGTGCGCCGACTGAGCTTCGACCAGCTCTTCTTGGGCGTGACGGCTTTCCAGAGCTCGTCGGGCTTTATGTGCGGCTCCGACGAAGACGCGGTGCTCAAGCGTGCCTGCATCGAGCGCGCCGACCAGACGATCGTCCTCATGGACTCGAGCAAGGTGGGTAGGCGCAGCACGTTTCAGATCTGCGACCTCGACGCAGTCGACGTGGTGGTTTCGGACGGCGAGCTGCCGCACGAGTTCTTGCGCGCCTGCGACAACGCCGACGTGAAGGTCATGTAGCGCTCTTTTGGCTCGAAGTGTTCAAAAACGCAAATAATAAGTCTTTTGTGCCTTGGATGGGCGTGAAGACTATAGGCATGTGCGCGTTTGCCCAGGAATGATATATGGCATAATACGTCTATCGCGTTTTGGGCGCGTTATAACGACCTATTATTTGCAAATTTGAACACTTTGGCCAGAAAAACCTCGGCGCGGCCGAGCTCTTCGGCGTCGCGCGGGTGCAGTGCCGCGAGCTCGCGCTCGGTTTTCTCGATGAGCCGCAGCTGTTCGGCGGGGTCAAGGCGCTCGCCGGGCGCTGACGGCAGGTCGGTTTCTGCAAGAAGGCGCTTTGCGGGGATCGAGCGCGCATAAGCCCGTCCGCGCTTGGTCGCGAGCATGCGCGGACCCACCGAGAAGAGGCAGCCCGCACGCACGGCGCGCGCAAGCTCCTCCGAGGTGCCCGAGAACCAATGAAAGACGCAGGTGCACGCTTCAAGAGCGTCGGTTTCCGCAAGGATGTCGAGCGCTGCCCCCGCGGCGCGCACGCTGTGGATCGAAAGCACGCGCGGTGAGGAAACGGCCTGCTGCGCACTGACGCGGCAGATGTGCGCGAAGGCTTCGCGTTGCGCGTCGCGCGTCGCTACGTGGGCGGCGCCGAAATCGAGGCCGACCTCTCCGACGAGCGAAGCTCCCGGCGCAAGCTCGTCAAAGAGTTCAAACTGCTGCGCGCGCTCGAGTGCATCGGCGCTGACCCACCACGGGTGCAGGCCGAGCCCGACCAATACGTTGGGATGCGCTGAGAATAGATTCCGGGCGCTGGCGTAGCCCTCGGGCTCGACGGTGCACGAAAGGCAGCTCAAGCCGTGCGCCCGCGCGCCGTCGGCTGCGGCGCGCGCCTCGCGCGCTTCCATGAAGTCCAGGTGGCAGTGGGCGTCGAGCATCATGGCCTCGCTTCCTGTTGGCGAGCGTTTGCCTTACTGCAGCCCGGCGAGCGTGCGGATCACGTCGCCGGCGATCATCTGCCCCATGATGGGCGGCAGGTAGGATGCCGTTCCCAAGACCGGGCGCTCCCGCGCGTCGGCAGCGGGCGGCGTGCGCCGCGTGCGCGGCTCCTCGGACGAGAAGCATACGCGCAGGTGGCGGATGCCGCGCTTGCGGCATTCTTTTCGCATGACGCGGCTCATGGGATCCACCGAGGTGTGCATCACGTCGGCAATGCGCAGCTTCTCGGGATCGAGCTTGTTGGCCGCGCCCATGGCGCTGATGAGCGGGATGCCGTGCGCCTCGGCAAGCTCGGCGAGCGCGACCTTTGCCGACATGGTGTCGATGGCGTCAACGACGTAGCTGATGCGCCCGCCGAGCGCGCCCGAGGCGCTCAGCAGCTTTTGCGCGTTCTCGCGCGTGACGCGCTGATCAAAGAGCGTGACCTCGCAGCCGGGGTTCACGGCGTGAACGAGCGCGCGCGTCGCCTCGGTCTTGCGCATGCCGATGGTGCTCACAAACGCAATCGCCTGCCGGTTGAGGTTGCTTGCCTCCACCGCATCGCAATCGACGAGCGTAAGCGCGCCCACGCCACCGCGCGCAAGCGCCTCGACGCAGTTGGAGCCCACACCGCCGAGGCCGATGACCATGACGTGCGCGGCCTGAACGCGCGCGAGCCCCTCGCGTCCCAAGATGAGCTCGAGGCGGCTCGTGGCGTCTGAGAGGTCGGGCACGGCGGCTGAAGTCTGGGTCATGGGTCGTCTCCTCGGCTCGGGGCAGCAAGGCGCTGCAGGGTTCGTACCCGCCCATAATACGCGACTCGGCACCCAGGAGAGAAGGACGGCGCGCCGCCGTGAAGGGCGCATGATTTTCGGGCATCTTGCACGGCGTTTACCGCCGCGCGCAGCCCATAGGTTACGATAGTCCGCGGAAATCCGACCGTGCAGGCACGTGCCTGCGACGCGACGCAAAGGAAGCCCCATGCCCCGTTACGACCTCGTTGCCTTTGACCTCGACGGGACGGTCTACGTCAACCACGCCCGCCACATCCGCCCGCGCGTTCTGCGCGCCTTCGAGGCGGCGTACGAAGCGGGCGTGACGCTCGCGGTGGCGAGCGGGCGTCCGCAGGGCATGCTCGGCCGCGACCTTACCGGCGTGCCGTGGCTCGACTGGAGCATCACGGTCAACGGCGCCTGCGTGTCCAACGCCAAAACCGGCGAGATCGCCAGCGCGCGCACGATGCCGCTCGATCAGGCGCGCGACATCGTCGCCTGCGTGCGCTCTCTTGGCAGCGGCGTTGCCCAGGGCGGCTGGAGCCTCTTCGCGCCGGGGGTCGCGGGCTTTGACCGCGAGCTCAACCGCGTGAAGTTCCGCGACCGCGGGGCGCGCGACGACGGCTCCACCAACTTCAGCTTCGTCGAGAACGCGCTCGCCAGCGGCCAGGAGGTCGAGGAGATCCCCACCATCGACGCCGCCCTCGCAGACCTCGACACCGACGTCTTCAAACTCGGCATCATGCTCGACACCGTCGAGGAGACCGATGCCGCCATGGACGCGCTCCGTGCGAGCAGCGCGCTCGGCGACCTGGAGCTGGCCCTCACCGGCCCCACCGAGCTCGAGATCACCCAGGCGGGCGTCAACAAGGGCTCCGCTCTCTCCATTCTCTGCGAGAAGCTCGGCGTCAGCGAGAGCCGCGCCGTGGCCTTCGGCGACTCGGGCAACGACGCGACCTTCGCCGAGAGCGCCTGCACCTTCGTGGCCATGGGCAACGCGACCCCCGAGATCAAAGCCGTCGCCGACGAGGAGTGCCCCGCAGACGCCGACGACGGCGTTGCCGTGTGGATCGAGGAGAACATCCTCGCGTAGAGCTGCGCTCAGCCGCGCCGCTCCGCGATCACGTCGTTGCGGTACGCGCTGAGGAGCTGCCGCAGGTCGTTGATCTGCTCGCGGATCGCGTCGCCGGTGTCGGTGTCGCTCACCATGACGGTGCGCTCGCCGGGCTCGAAGATGTTCGTGGCGCTCGTGATGTCGGCGTTCTCGTCGAGCGCCTTCTCAATAGACTCAAACGGCTGGTGCTCCTTGATGCGCATGCCGTGGCTCGAGTAGATGAGCGTGTAGCCCGCGATGCCGGTGGTCTTCTGGTACGCATGGCAGAAGCCGCCGTCGATCATGAGGAGCTTGCCGTCGGCACGCACCGGGCCCTCGCCCGCCTTGGCGCGCACGGGCGTGTGGCCGTTCACGATGTGGGCGTGCTCGCAGGGCAGGTCAAAGGCGCGCAGGATCGAGTTGCAGATGACCGGGTCCTTGGCGAGGCGGTAGTAGGCGTTCTTGGGCTCCTCCCACGTGCTCTTGTCGGGCACGAACGAGCGCTCGAAGGTCTTGACCGTGCGCCCCGAGAGCGGCGAGGTGCGGCCGCACCACAGGTACCACATCCAGTCGAGGTCTGCCTGGGCACGCGTACGCCAGGCGCGGCGCGCAACGGTGTCGCAGAAGTCGAACAGGCACTTGCCCGCGTGCTGCTCGCCGTCGGAGAGGATGGCCGCGAAGGTCCCGTCGTCGTTCATGGGCACGCAGCCGTGGAAGAGCAGGTTGCGGTTGCAGGTGAGGTACACCGAGCCCTTCTCGTACAAAAACTCGATGTGGCGCTTCAGGCGCACGTTGCCGGTGAAGGCGTCGACGAGACGCCCGACGAGCTCCTGCTCCTCGGCTGAGAGGGCATAGGGGTCGGCCGGGTCGACGGTGGGGAAGTCCGAGGTGGCGAGCTCGTAGGTGCTGCCCTCGACTTCCACGGTGCCGCGGGCAAAGTCGATGGTGCCGAAGAGCAGGCGGTCGGTCATGTCGAACTCGGGATGGCGCATGATGATCTGCCCCTCGAGTTTGGCGAGCATGACGTTGATGGCCTTTACGAGCGGGGTGAGCCCCATCCGCGCGATCTCGTTCTCGTCGCGGCGGTACGTGCGCTCGGCAAAGAGGGCGAGCTCGCGCAGGCCGATGCCGTAGCCGTTCTCGAGAATCTCGAAGTTGTCGTAGCGCAGGTTGTTGCGCAGCACGGTCATGATGCACGCCGGCTCGCCGGCGGCCGCGCCCATCCAGAGGATGTCGTGGTTGCCCCACTGGATGTCGAGGTCGTGGTAGCCCATGAGCACGTCCATGACCTTGTCGGCGTGCGCGCCGCGGTCAAAGATATCGCCCACGATGTGGAGCTTGTCAACGGCGAGGCGCTTGATGAGGGCGGCGAGCGAGGAGATGAAGTCGGCCGCGGCGCCGGTCTCGAGAACCGACTGGATGATGCGGTCGTGGTAGCGCACGCGGTAGTTCTCCTCGTCGGGGTGCGTGTGGAGAAGCTCGTCGATGATGTAGGCGTACTCGCGGGGGAGGGCCTTGCGGACCTTGGAGCGCGTGAAGCGCGCCGAGAGGCGCCGGGCCACGCGCACGAGCTTGGCGAGCATGTCGCGGTACCAGGCGGGCGTGTCGCCATGCGCGGCGTGCACGCGGACGATCTTCTCGCGCGGGTAGTAGATGAGAGTGCAGAGATCCGCGCGCTCGGCGTCGGTGAGCTTGCTGCCGAAGACGATGTCAACATGCTCGCGCACCACGCCCGAGCAGTTGTTCACGATGTGCATGAACGCCTCGTACTCGCCGTGGATGTCGCTCATAAAGTGCTCGGTGCCCTTGGGCAGGTTGAGAATAGCCTGGAGGTTGATGATCTCCGAGAAGACCGCCTGCTGGTTGGGAAACTGGCGCGCGAGCAGGCGCAGGTATTTGAGCTGTTGGGGTGAGGGTGCGGTGTACGGCATAGGGGCTCCTTCGCTTGACATGACAAACGGAGGCGCGCCGTGCCTCTCCCGCAAGGACAGCGTGCCGGGCGCCGGACCCAGCGGTCCGCGCGCACGCGCTCTATTATACGGCCTGCCGCACGGACCGTCCCCCGGCACCGGCGGCCGTTACGGTAAGGAAACGGCCGCCGCACGGGATCTGGTCCAAGGAGGATCTTCAACAACAGTGCACGCAACCTGATCGGAATATGCCCGCATTCCGTACGGTCTGTGTGCACTGTTGCTGTTTCGTGCGCATTGTGCCCTATGGCCCGTCCGCCCGCGCCGTGTCAACAAACGGTTATGGTTCGGTTACGCGTCTGAAACGCTTACCGTCTCAAAACATGGCATTTTTCTGCCTTACCGCAAGAACTGCTATAGTATCTCGGTCCGCGCAGTCCAGCGCGGCAGCAAGGGCGCGGACGCCCAGAACAGGCCAGTGGGCCTGCCGAGCAGCTCCGCGTTACCGTTTCACCGGCTGCAAAATGGCCGGCTGAGAAGGAGTGATCAACACATGGACGCATACAACGAGCAGATGCGCGAGCAGGCGCTGGCCGAGTACGACGAGCGCGCCGCCCGCAGCGAATACTACACGGTCGAGAGCTTCGGCAGCTTCGTGCGCTTTGCCGTGGAGCACGAGCTCGAGGCCTCCGACATGGCCGCCCTGATCGAGAAGTACGGCCTCTACCCGCAGATCGTGAGCGTTGCGAACCCCGACTACACCGCCCGCCGCTCGCTGGCGTGGCCGATCATCACGTTCGGTGCCGAGAAGCTCGTGGCTGACGCTCTCGGGTGCACCCAGAAGTCGCTCAAGGAGTGCGCGAGCGAGTTCTCCGACTACTTCGGCGAAGCTTCCGACGAGCTCAAGGAGCGCTTCGACCACATGGTCGAGGACGAGGACCTGCCGCGCGGCATGCGCCTCGTGAAGGGCTCCGCCGGCCTTCCCGCCGAGGTCGCTTGGAGCGTTTCTCGCCCGGTCGCCGGCGCCGTGAGCGCCGCCTGCACCCTCGAGCCCGCTGAGGGCGAGGAGGGCCCGGTCTACACCTGGGGCGTCTTCGTTAACGGCAAGCTCGCCTACACCGACGAGGCCACGAGCTTCGCCGGCGCCGTTGCCGACTGCGAGGACGAGCTCGACCTCTTCGCCGACGGCGTCCAGGGCTTCATCGACGAGCTCGAGGACTACATGGTCGACGTCGCCAAGCCCGTCTCCCACGAGATCGCCTGGGAGGACGGCTCCGAGACCGTGACCGTGACCGCCACCGTGCGCGAGGGCCAGCAGCCCTTCTCCGCCGCGGTCCGCGTGCTTCTCCCCGAGGAGGAGTGCTCGTTTGCCGACGAGGTGCGCGTCGAGGTTGCCGCTGGCAGCGCTGCCGAGACCGTCTCGTGCTACGACCTGACCGAGGCCTGCGCAGCCATCATGAACGCGCTTGCCGTGCTCGCAGGCGTTGAGAAGAGCGCCTTTGCCGAGCTCGCCGCCTATGCGGGCAAGCTCGTCCCGGCCAAGAAGGCCCCTGCCAAGAAGGCTCCGGCCAAGAAGCCGGCTGCTAAGAGGACCTCTGCCGCCAAGCCCGAGGCCGCCGCTCCGGCCGCCAAGCCCGCGGCCAAGCCGGCTGCCGCCAAGACGGCCGCTGCCAAGAAGACGGCCGCCAAGCCTGCCGCCAAGACTGCGACCGCTGCCAAGACGGCTGCCAAGCCCGCGGCTAAGCCGGCTGCCAAGCCCGCGGCTAAGCCGGCTGCCAAGACGGCCACTAAGGGCACGTCTGCCAAGTAAGCGCGCTTCTCGCCTTTTGAGGGCGCACGCTGCGGACAGCGTCTGCTTGCTACCTATATATAGTGCCTGGAGGGGCGCCGATCCGGTTGGGTCGGCGCCCCTATTGTGCTTCTTGGCCCCTATCCTAGGGTTCTAGGGCTAACGTCACCGGACCCAAAGCCAAACAGCGCCGTTTACAGCGCCTTTTGGCCGGGTATATCTACCAGCGCAAAGAGGGGAGAAGCGCAGGTAGACGGCGGTGCAGACCCTCGGCCAAAATCCGCCGTTCACAGCGCCTTTTGGCCGAGGGGGTGAAAGGGACGCCGCTGGGGATACAATAGGGGGCGCCCGATCCCACTCGAAAGGACCGTCCATGTCTGCTGTTAAGCCCCCGTACGCCAAAGGCGCCCGGTTTCCCTACCATCCCGCCCATGTCTCGCCGTCGGCTCCAGCCGCCGGCAACGCATCCGACGGAGCGGGCGAGAAGAACGTCACTGTGGTCGTTTCGGTCGACGCGCGCAAGCCTGCCGACATCGAGGCCGAGGTCGAAGCCGCCGCGCAGACCAAGGCTTCCATGCCCGCGCTCAGGCTCTTCGTGCTCGCCGTGTTCGCCGGCGCGTTCATCGCGCTCGGCGGGTCGTTCTTCACCGTCGTCATGAGCGACGCCTCGCTCGGGTTCGCGCTGCAGCGCGTTATCGGCGGCCTTGTGTTCTGCCTCGGCCTCGTGCTCGTGCTTCTGTGCGGCGCCGAGCTCTTTACCGGCAACTCCCTCATGATCTGCGGCCTTGCCTCCAAAAAGATCAGCGTCAAGGGGCTGCTGCGCAACTGGGGGCTCGTCTGGGTCGGCAACTTTGTCGGCGCTCTTGTCGTGGCGGCGCTCATCTTTTTGGCCGACATGCAGGCGCTCGGCGCCGACGGCGCCGTGGGCAACGCCATGGTCTCCATCGCCGCCGGCAAGGTTAACCTGCCGTGGGCAACGATTCTCGCGCGCGGCGTGCTGTGCAACGTGCTCGTGTGCCTGGCCGTGTGGATCGGCTTCGGCGCTCGCACGGTGGTCGACAAGGTCGCGGGCATCATCCTGCCCATCAGCGCCTTCGTGGTCATGGGCTTCGAGCACTGCGTGGCCAACATGTTCTTCCTGCCCGTGGGCATCCTCGCGCGCGCCGTCGGCTACGGCGGCGAGGTGGCGGGTGCCGAGGCGCTCGACGCGCTCGGCGTGCTCTACAACCTCTCGGCCGCCACGATCGGCAACCTCATCGGCGGCGTCCTGCTCGTGGGGATCGGCTACTGGCTCGCCTTCGGCAAAAAGCCGCAGCCTGCGCAGGGGCAGTAGGGGAGCGGCTCTGGGGCGGCGTCTTCCCGCGCCGGTGCACTCCGCGGAGCGGTGCTCGGCTGGCAGCTCTCGCCCATGGGGCGGCACCCACCAGCACCGGCGCACCGTGCGGCGCTCAACATGTTTCTCCGGAAGGCATAAAGAGGAAACGCCGCAGAATCGGCGCTTCTCGTGTGACGTTCAAGGGCGGGTCTCCCGCCCTTTTTCAGTTTCGGCGCACTGCGATGGAGCTTCTGTGCAAGGCTGCGCACGGTGACCCTCAGGTGCCTTGCAATCGCCCTGAGATCCTCTTAGCATCTAAATGTTTGACGTGTCAAGGAAGTTAGATAGGCGGCCGATCGCGCGTCAACTGATGTGCCGCCGGCCCGCTGCGCGGGGTTGCGCTGCGGGTGCAGCTAGGAGGAGGTCTATGGATGATTAGCACGCTCATGAAAAGCATCCGAGAGTATCGGAAGGCGGCAATCGCCACGCCGATCATCGTCTCGGGCGAGGTTGTGATGGAGGTGGCGATCCCCTTCGTGACGGCCCAGCTGATCAACACGATCCAGGCGGGTGCGAGCATAGCCGATATGCTCCCGTACGCCGGCCTGCTTGTGGCCATGGCGCTCGCGTCGCTGTGCTTCGGCATCGGCGCCGGCATCACCTGCTCCGAGGCGAGCTGCGGCTTTGCCAAGAACCTTCGCCACGACCTGTTCCAGGCGGTCCAGACGTTCTCGTTCGCCAACATCGACCAGTTCTCGTCGAGCTCGCTGGTGACCCGTATGACCACCGACGTCACCAACGTGCAGCTTGCCTACATGATGATCATCCGCACGGCCATCCGCTGCCCGTTTTTGCTCATCGCCGGCATCGTCATGGCCTACATCATGGCCGGCCCCATGGCGCTCGTCTTCGTGATCATCGTTCCGATCCTGGGCTTCGGCCTCTTTAAGGTCGTGCGCACGGTGCACCCGATCTTCCGCGCCGTGTTCCACAAGTACGACGCCCTCAACGAGTCGGTCGAGGAGAACGTCACCGGCATGCGCGACGTCAAGAGCTACGTGCGCCAGGACTACGAGAAGGAGAAGTTCGGCCGCGCCGCCGAGGACGTTTGCGCCGACTTCACGCGCGCCGAGAAGATCCTCGCGCTCAACACGCCGATGATGAACTTTGCCGTGTACACGGTCTTCGTCGTGGTCATCCAGTTCGGCTCGTGGCTCATCATCTCGAGCCAGGGCACGATCTTCAACGTCGGCCAGATGTCGGCGCTCACCACGTACGGCTTCATGATCCTCATGGCCCTCATGATGGTCTCGATGGTCTTCGCCATGATCACCATGGCGCAGGAGTCCGCCGAGCGTATCGTGGAGGTCATCGAGACCGTTCCCTCCATCAAGAACCCCGACCATCCGGTTCACCAGATGGCCGACGGCTCCATCGACTTCGACCATGTGACGTTCAAGTACTCCGAGAAGGCCGAGCACCGCGCGCTCGCCGACATCGACCTGCACATCAAGAGCGGCGAGACGATCGGCGTCATGGGCGGCACCGGCTCTGCCAAGACCTCGCTCGTGAACCTCATCAGCCGTCTCTACGACGTGACCGAGGGCTCCGTCAAGGTCGGTGGCGTTGACGTGCGCGACTACGACCTCGAGTTCCTCCGCAACAACGTGGCAGTGGTTCTCCAGAAGAACGTGCTCTTCTCGGGCACCATCAAGGAGAACCTGCGCTGGGGCGACCCGAACGCCTCCTACGACGAGCTCGTCGAGGTCTGCAAGCTTGCCCAGGCCGACGAGTTCATCCCGGGCTTCCCGCAGAAGTACG
>CASEEV010000096.1 GCA_949287065.1 uncultured Collinsella sp. | reverse complement strand
GCACCAGGTCCTCGGCAAGGATCTTCTGCTCCTTACCGTCGCGGATCACCGTGGCGTAGGCCGGCAGCATCTTCTTGAGGGCCTCGGTTGCCTGGCTTGCGCGCGCCTCCTGCCAGAAGCTAAAGACGCCGTTGATGACGTTGACGAGCCACACCGCCACGCCGAGCTCGGGCAGGCCCGCGGCAAAGGCGATGATGCCCGCAACCCACAGCAAAACGGCCATGAGGTGCGTGAAGTTCGAGAGAAACGCCAGCAGCGGCGAGCGCTTCTTACCGCTCTCGATGAGGTTCTTGCCAAAGCGTGCCTGGCGCTTCTCGGCCTCGCCCTGAGAGAGCCCGCCCCGGGTAGTTCCGAGGTTCTCGAATACCTGATCTGTGTTGATACGTCTGATTGAATCGAGGGGATCGTCGGAAGCAGCGCTCTTCGCTGCGCCGGCCTTCCCCCGCTCCGCCGCTCCTGCCTGGAGCCCGGCGGACGCGCCCGCCGCACCCTGCGGCAGCGCGCTCTTGCGGTTTCCCATGAAACCTCTCCCTTCCACTGGCGCCGCGCACGGCGCCGCAGCTAGGAGGCCCTGTGCCTCCCGCGCCTCCGGGCCGGCTGGCCCCTTGGCAAGAAAAGTGAAACACGGGCGTGGGGAGAGCCTCGCGAATGCATCTCTCCGCGCATAGCCGGTATTATGCTCAGCGCGCATCGATTTGCAAGAGGTTTTTTGGACTTTTTTCAGAGGCCGTCCCGTAGCGCCCCAGAGACGTGTTGTTCGAGGTCAAACGCATGCTCACACGTTGTCATACGCAAGCGTTACCTGCGGTTTTTCTCGGCATCCCCTGCTGCGGGTGACAGGATGCCCGCAGCGGGGTGATACCGCGAGCCCGCAAGGTGACCTCGTATTTTGTTGCTTTTCTGCACATTGTTTGCCGACCGTATAAGCCGCCTGTAAGGAGCTGCGTTAGAATTTGAACTGGTGAGTCTCGCCTGCCCTGCGCAGGCGAGATCCGTGATTATGGAACCGAGAACTGCAGGGAGTACGTAATGCACGTCACCGCCATTGTTCTTGCTGCGGGCGAAGGCACCCGCATGAAGTCCAACCACGCGAAGGTCTCGCACCGCATCCTCGACAAACCAATGATCAACTGGGTGGTCGACGCTGCCCTCCAGGCGGGCTGCGACCGCGTGGTGACCGTTGTGGGCAGCCACGCCGACGAGGTGCGCGAGCTTCTCGGCGGGCTCGAGAACGTTGAGTGTGTGGAGCAGACCGAGCGCCTGGGCACCGGGCACGCCGTAAAGGTCGCGCTCGACGCCGCCGGCATTGCCGAGGGGCCCGTGGTGGTCCTGAACGGCGACCTGCCGCTCATACAGCCCGACACCATTCGCATGTTTGCCGAAACCGTCGCGCGCGGCGAGTACGCCGCCGCCGTGCTCACGATGACGCCGCCAAACCCCTTTGGCTACGGCCGCATCGAACTCGACGAGACGGGCGCGGTCGTGCGCATCATCGAGCAGAAGGACTGCACGCCCGAGCAGGCGGCAACGCTCCTCGAGTGCAACGCCGGCTGCTACGCCTTTGACGGCGCGGAGCTGGCCGCCCACATCGGCGAGCTTTCGACCGGCAATGCCCAAGGCGAGTACTACCTCACCGACATGCTCGAGATCCTGCGCCGCGCCGGCAACGCCGTGACGTACTTCCACTGCAACGACTTCCGCGAGGGCCTCGGCGTCAACAGCCGCGTGCAGCTCGCCGAGCTCACCGGCATCGCGCGCGACCGCATAAACGCCCGCCACATGACCGAGGGCGTCACCATGATCGACCCCTCCTCCACGTGGATCGGCCCCGATGTCAAGATCGGCCGCGACACGGTCATCCTGCCCTCCGTCATGCTCATGGGCGGCACCGTTATCGGCGAGGAGTGCACCGTCGGGCCCAACACGCGCCTGACCGACACGCACGTGGGCAACCACTCGGTCATCGACGAGACCGTGGCCATCGAGGCGCAGATCGACGACTACGTCAGCTGCGGCCCGCGCGCCTACCTGCGCCCCGGCGCGCACCTGTGCGACCACTCCAAGGCCGGCACGCACGTTGAGATCAAGAAGTCCACCATCGGTCGCGGCTCCAAGGTTCCGCACCTCTCCTACATCGGCGACACGCAGATGGGCGAGGGCGTCAACATTGGCGCAGGCTCCATTACCTGCAACTACGACGGCGTCAACAAGCACGGCACCGTTATCGGCGACCGCACTTTCATCGGCTCCGACACCATGATGGTGGCGCCCGTTCACATTGGCTCCGACGTTGTGGTCGGCGCCAGCAGCTGCATCACCAAGGATGTTCCTGACGGCGCGCTCGCGCTCGAGCGCAGCCATCAGACGAATATCGAAGGCTACACCGCCCGGAAGAACGCGCAAAACGCAAAGGAGTAGGGATGTCCGTAATCGACGAGAAGGACCCGCAGAATCCGGTACGCATGTACAAAAGCCTGAGGCTGTACTCGGGATCTGCCAACCGCCCGCTGGCGGAGCAGATCGCCAAGATCCTCGGGGTGGAGCTCTCGGGCCTGGCGCTCGAGAAGTTCGCCAACGGCGAGATCTACGCGCGTTTTGACGAGTCGGTGCGCGGCGCCGACGTGTTCTTCGTCCAGTCCATCTCGGGCGACGTGAACGACGCCCTGATGGAGCTCCTCATCGCCACCGACGCCGCCAAGCGCGCCTCCGCCCGTACCATCACCGCAGTTATCAGCCACTACGGCTATGCGCGCCAGGACCGCAAGGCCTCCCCGCGCGAGCCCATTACCGCGCGCCTCGTGGCCAACCTCATCGAGCGCGCCGGCGTTGACCGTGTGATCACGCTCGACCTGCACCAGGGCCAGATCCAGGGCTTCTTCGACATTCCGGTGAACCACCTGTCGGCCCTGCCGCTCTTTGGCGAGTACTACAACAACAAGAACTTCGACACCGACAACCTCGTGGTGGTCTCCCCCGACGTGGGCCGCGCCAAGGCTGCCAAGAAGCTCTCCGACATGCTCGGCTGCTCGCTCGCCATCGCCCACAAGGGCCGTCCGCGCCACAACGCCGCCGAGGTCATGGGCATCATCGGCGACATTGAGGGCAAGACCTGCATCATTAACGACGACATGATCGACACCGCGGGCACGCTGTGCGCAAGCGTCCGCGAGCTCAAGAAGATGGGCGCCGGCGACATCTACGTGTGCGCCACCCACGCCATCTTCTCGGGCCCGGCAGTTGAGCGCCTGAACGACGCCCCCATCGTCGAGTGCCTCGTGACCGACTCCATTCCGGTCGAGGTCGGTGGCAAGATCAAGACGCTCTCGGTTGCCAACGAGTTCGCCGAGGCTATCGAGGCCGTGTACGAGGAGCGCTCCGTCTCCAAGCTCGTCGGCGGTGACTTCGCGCTCTAAGCGGCGCATCCGCTGTTTTTGCGCCACACCTGTTTGGCCCAGCCCCGGCTGTTCGCAAGCTCAGAACGGCCGGGGCTGTTTTGTACCCGTACTATCCGTGAGAGGAACGCCATGCCCGCTCCTGCCAAACCAAAGCCCATCCGCATGATCGTCGGCCTCGGCAACCCCGGGTCGGAGTACGAGCGCACGCGTCACAACGCCGGCTTCGCGGCCGTCGACGCGCTCGCCGTGCGGCTCGGCGCGCGCTACTGGAAGAAGCAGGCCGGCAGCGAGGTGGCGAGCGTACGCATGCGCGCGCTTCTCGACGACGGCGGCGAGGGCGCGCGCGAGGTGCTTCTCGTAAAGCCGCAGGCGTTTATGAACGCGAGCGGAGGCCCTGTGGCCAAGCTCTGCCGCGAGCAGCGCATCAAACCGGCCGAGATCCTCGTGGTGCACGACGAGGTCGACCTGGCGCCCGGTGCCGTGCGCGCCAAGTTCGGCGGCGGGCTCAACGCCCACAACGGACTGCGCTCGCTTGCCGACAAGCTCAAGACGCGCGACTTTGGGCGCATTCGCTGTGGCATCGGCCGCCCGCCGGGACGCATGGAGGTGGCCACGTACGTGCTCAAGCCCATGAAAGGCGCCGAATGGTCCGACTTTGAGCTCATGGCCGAGGAGGCCGCCGACCTTATCGAGCGCGCCGTAGCCGAAGGGCTGGCAAACGTTCTGTAGCCGGTGCGTCAGTCAAGGGCGTCCGCCGGCTGGCCCGTCCGTCCGCGCGCAGGTCCTTCTCGCCACCCCGTCCGCCGTCCCGCTGTCCTTCTCGCCGCGGGCGTTTTACGCAGATGGCCGCATATACCGCAAGATTACGCACAGAAACGGGTTACCGAGCCGAATCTGGCCCGGTAACCCGTCTGTTTGCGTATTGTGGCGAAAAGCGCTCTCGAGAAGGGCTAATCCTTGATTCGACAGTAAGCGTAAAGACTGTGATTACGAAGGGCGGTACACCCATTCGGATGATTCGTTTTTTACCCATCCGCATTGGTTAACTGCGTCTATGACCTCGATCGACTGGACTGTTATCGGTTCGTCCGATTCGGCGGACTTGAGATAGCATATCCTCACCGGGTCTCCGGGGTTAATTTCGGCAACACTCTCCGGACCCTCACAAGTCACAACCTTGAGAAGCTGCCCAGAGAAGTCGGGGGACTCCGCCCAACGCAAATCGACTTCAACAATGCCGTTTTGGTAGTCTACGGACGTTACGTACCCTTCTGTGTCCCAAGTACTGGTCAACGGCCCGCCAGCCCTAAGCAGAGGAGCCGAGATGTCTGGAACGATATGAAAACCGGGAATAAGGGCGGGAACTATCAGGGCAAGGACAGCCGCCGCGGTCGCGAGGCACACCAATACCTTCCACGGCACAATCCGCCTCACAGCACCCTCCTGACGCTTTCTCCGAGCATTTAAATGCTCTTGTGATAGAACACCCCATATGTATCCGTGTAGTTCGCATAGTTATATTCTTGCATGCAGTTATGTGACCTATGATACGCTCTTTTTGATGCAGCAAGCCAAACCGCGCTTCTCGCCGCGGGCGTTTTACGCAGATGGCCGCATATACCGCAAGATTACGCACAGAAACGGGTTACCGAGCCGAATCTGGCCCGGTAACCCGTCTGCTTGCGTAATCTTGTGGGGAGAAGCGCCCTCGAGAAATGGGGAGAAGCGCTCTCGAGAAAGGCTAATCCTCGATGCCGGCGCGCTCGGAGGCCTTGAGCTTGAGCTCGACGGCCTTGTCGGGCTCGCAGCCGCCGTCGGCAATGGCCTGGTAGGCGTCGTCAATCTGCTCCTCGGTGGTTTTGCTCGCGGCAATGGGCTTGAGCTTGAAGGTCGACTCGACCACGGCCTCGTCGGCCGACGGCACGTCGACCTCGATGCCGGAGTCGGGGACCTCGTAAACCGTGCCGTTGCCCGCGATGGGCGACCCGGCAATGGCAAGCTCGTAGGTGCCCGGCGCCACGAAGATGCCCTTGCCCTCCATGTCGACAAAAACCACCTTGTCAACGGCATCGCCGCTGGCAGTGGTGCCCGTAACGCTCACCGGAACCATGCTGCCGCTCTCGTCGAGACCCTTGGCGTCGATCTTGAGCGTAAGCCCCACGCGCGAGTTGAGCGAGGCCACCACGGCGCCCTGCTTTGCGGCGTTTGCGGCAACGGCCGCCACAATCGCAAAGGCAATGACGAGCACCACGGCCACGACGCCGAGCGTGAGCCCCAAACGGCGGTCGATGCGAACGTTCTTTCCGGCCGTTTCGGTAGGAGACGTGCCGAAGGGGCTGTACGGCAGCGCCGAGCGAATATGGGCCTCAGAAGGTCCGATCAGGTCGTCTTTGTCGACCTCGACCGCCTCGTGCTCGGGAAGGTCGTGAAGCACCGCGTCCTCGCCGAGAAGCACGCGGCCCTGCGGGCGCTCTAGAGCCTGCTGGTCCTTGAAGTACTCGGCCACGGCGTCGGCCTGCTTGCGCACCGCGTCGAGCGGGCTGCGCTTCTTTGCCGCGGGTTCCTGCGGCTCCTGACCGCTCCGAAACTCCTGCTGCGTGTCTTCAACAACCGGCAGCACCGCCGTGAGGTCGGCCGATTCGGAGTCGGCGTCCTCGGAGTCGGCCGCATCGTCCTCGCCGCCTACGACGTCGTGCTCAAAAAGCTCGCTCTCGTCGTCCTCGTCCTTATCCGCCTCGGCACGGTCAGCGCTGTCTTCGGAGTCGCTGTCCTGCGGCGTGGCGGCGTCTGCGGAGTCGCTGCCAGCAGCGTCCGCATCGTCGGCGCTGTCGGTAGCGTCCGCGTTCTCCGCCTCGTCGGCGTCGGCATCTTCGACAGCAACAGCGCTTTCCTCGGACTCTTGGTCGCCGGCATCGTCGGCAGACTCCTCGTTATCATCGGCGTCATTCTCGAGAACAGCCTCGTCAGGCGCGTCTGCGTCGCTGGCGGCCTGCTCGTCGGCAGCCACAGCGGCTTCGATATCCTCGGCATCCGCCGCAGTGTCAGTATCGCTGGCATCGGTATGCGCGGCATCTACCTCGTCAATCACGAAGTAGCCCCCGTCAGATGCAGTGAGATGCTCTTTGCGATCGCGAGCATCGGCCATAGCAGCCCCCAGTTTTGTCGTGCGTGGTTTAAGCTCAGCCTCAAACGGGCTCCGTCGGCCTTGCCCGCCAATCCAAAAAAGCCTGAAATGAGACTGCAACAGCCTGTAGCTTACCATCACTCAAGGCAGCCATACAGACAAAACTGCCGCTCTTACCTATCGATAACCAAAAACAGCCTCCCTCAAACCACAATTGAGGGAGGCTGTTCGCACAGAAGGGCGTTATGAGGCGCGCATGCCCGCGCAGGGCGCCTTAGCCAGAGCGCGGAGCGGAGCCGCTACTCGGCGTCCTCGGCGAGAAGCGTCTTGGCAATGCTCGCCGCGGCCTTCTTACCGGCGCCCATGGCGAGAATAACCGTTGCCGCACCGGTAACGATGTCGCCGCCGGCCCACACGCGCGGGTTGGACGTGCGGCCGTCCTCGTCCGCCTCGATGAGGCCCCAGCGGTTGAGCTCAACGTCGGCGCAGAGCTTGGCGAAGGGGTTGGCGCGCGTGCCGATGGCGGTCACCGCGACGTCGCACGGAATGGCGAACTCGGAGCCCTGGACGGGCACCGGGCGACGACGGCCGGAGGCATCGGGCTCGCCGAGCTCCATGCGCTGAAGCTCGATGGTCGAGACGAAGCCGTCGGGACCGGGCAGGAAGCGCAGCGGGTTTGCGAGCTCGAGGATCTTAACGCCCTCCTCCTTGGCATGATGGATCTCTGCCAGACGGGCGGGCATCTCGGCCTCGGTACGGCGGTACGCGAGCGTGACGCTCTCGGCGCCCAGGCGCAGCGCGGTGCGCGCGGCGTCCATGGCAACGTTGCCGCCGCCAAAAACCACGACATCGCGGCCGTGCTTGATGGGCGTGTCGTACTCCGGGAACTGGTAGGCGTGCATGAGGTTGGTACGAGTGAGGTACTCGTTGGCGCAGTACACGCCGGGGAGGTTCTCGCCGGGAACGTGCAGGAAGCGCGGCAGACCGGCGCCTACGGCCAGGTAGAGCGCATCAAAGCCCATCTCGTTGAAGAGCTCGTCGGCGTCAAAGAGGCGGCCGGCGACCGAGTTGTACTCAAAGTGCACGCCGAGCTGCTCGAGACCGTCGATCTCGCGCTTGACGATGGCCTTGGGCAGACGGAACTCGGGGATGCCGTAGGTCAGCACGCCGCCGCCGGTGAAGAAGGCCTCGAAGACCGTGACGTCAAAGCCCTCGCGCGCGAGCTCGCCGGCGCAGGCAATGCCCGACGGGCCGGAGCCCACCACGGCAACCTTGTGGCCGTTGGACGGCTTGCACTCGGGCGCCTTGCCGACCTCGTCGGCCATGTCGCCCACAAAGCGCTCGAGCTGGCCGATGGCCACCGGATCGCCCTTGCGGCCGAGGATGCACTTGCCCTCGCACTGGCTTTCCTGCGGGCACACGCGGCCGCAGACCGAAGGCAGGAGGTTGTCGCCCTTGATGGTCTCGAGCGCGCCAGCCCAGTCCTCCTCGCGGATCTTCTCGATGAACTGCGGGATGTGCACGCCCACCGGGCAGCCCTCCATGCAGAAGGGCTTTTTGCAGTCGAGGCAGCGGTTGGCCTCGGCAACGGCGTCGGCCTTGGTGTAGCCCGTGTCGACCGGGCGGAAGTCGCGCGCGCGCTCAGCGGCGGGCTCCTCGTTGGCAGGGGTGCGCGGCGCCCCGATGTTGGGACGGTACGTCTTTACTTCTGGCATGCGCAATCCTCCTCGTAATGCTTGATCGAAGCGGCCTCCTCGGTGCGGTAGGTGGCCTGACGGTGAGCCAGGTCGTCCCAGTCAACGAGGTCGGCGTTGAAGTCGGGGCCGTCGACGCAGGCAAACATGGTCTCGCCGCCCACCTCGACGCGGCAGCAGCCGCACATGCCCGTGCCGTCGACCATGATCGGGTTCAGGCTCGCGATGATCGGGATCTTGTGCTCGCGGCAGGTGCGGGTCGAGAACTTCATCATCGGGACGGGGCCGACGACAAAGGCCTGGTCGATGGCGTCGGTCTCGCACAGACGCGCGAGCGGGAGCGTGACCACGCCCTTCTCGCCCATGGAGCCGTCTTCGGTGGTGATGAAGAGGTTCTCGAGCGGAAGCGCGGCAAACTGCTCAAAAAGGATGAGCAGGTCCTTGTTGCGGGCGCCCATGATGACGCTGACCTGCTTGCCCTGCTCGCAGAGCATGCGGGCCACCGGGTAGGCAATGGCGAGGCCCACGCCGCCGCCCACAACGGCCACGCGGTCGCCCGTGATCTCGGTCGGGCACCCGAGCGGTCCGGTGACGTCCTTGATGTAGTCGCCCTCGTTGAGCTTGGAGAGGCACTCCGTGGTCTTGCCGACGACCATGAAGATGAACTCGATCCAGCCCTCCTCGGGGTTCCAGTTGGCAAAGGTGAACGGGACGCGCTCACCCGTGTCGTCGGGACGGACCATCAGGAACTGGCCGGCGTGCGCCTTCTTGGCCATTTGCGGAGCGTGAATTCGGAACTTGAAGACCTTTTCCGAGTACTGCTCCTTCTCTAGGATTTGGAACATACAACCCCTCTCGTACGGACGTCGTTCCTCGGCGCGGAACGGGAAGCTCCTACGCGGACGGCTTGCCCGGGAACGCCGGAGCAACGACCGCACCCACGGGAAAGCCAGATACTTTTACTCTATACCCGAGCGATAGCAGACGATTGCCTTAAGGGGAAGTTCGGGTCTTTTTTTCGGCGAGCGCGAACAATGCTAGACTGAGCAGAAGTGCCCACGCGAGCTGCGGCTGCCCTGAGGCAAGCCGCCGCCGATCGGCTCGAGAGGTGTATATATGCCGCAAACGCAGAACAACCGTCGCAAATCGCTGCTCCAAAACCTCCCTTCGCCCGACGCGCCCTCTACGGACGCTCCGGCAGAGCCCGCAACGCCCGCCGCCGAGCAGGCAGGAGCAGGCTTTACGCTGCCCACCGACCCCGACAATCAGCAGGTGATGCTGCCGCCCGACTCAACGGGCGTCACGCCGGTGCCGCGCATCAATACCAGCAGCACGCCCGTGCCGCCGGCAGAGCCCGGAAGCGCCCCTGTGCCGCCGTCGGCAACCGCCGTCATGCCCATTCCCTCCGAAGCGCTCGAGAAGGTCTCGGACAACCCCACCGGCGTCATTGCCGCTTCGCCCTTTGACGGGGCGGTCACCGACCCCGAGGCGGTTACCGACATCATCACGTCCAAGCATCCCGCCCAAGCCCGCCTCGAGAGCGGCGCGCGCCGCAGGCAGGCGCTTATGCGCGACCAGTCCGACGAGAACCGGCGCCGCCGCATGAGCATCGGCCTCGGCGTGGTTGTCGTGGTGCTTCTCGTGGCGTTTGCTGGCTTTATGTGGTGGCGCATCGAGAGCAACAAGCGCGAGGAGGCGGCCTGGGAAGCCTCGCATGCCGACGTGCCTGTTACGCTCGGCGTGCTCATTCCCGAAACCGAGCTCTGCGAGCAGGGCACCAAGATCCCGCTCACGGTGAGCGGCACCGATCTCGACGGCAACGCGCTCGACCAGACGGCCTTTGTGAACTGGGACGGCTCGGGGCTCAGCCTCATGCAGGGCTCGTACACGGTAAGCGTTGCCGCGTCGCCCATCGGCTCCGACGGCACGCTGTTTTCGGTCCCCACCGACAAGCTCCAGATCACCATTGCGGGCAATGAGAACAGCGATGACCCCGATACGGCAAGCGCGTCGGTCGACGTGGCGGGCTCGCTCGTTTTTACCGAGATCGACGGGCTCGATGTAACCGATGACGACATTGCCGCCGCGTACGACTACGCCTCACAGGGTGGCGCCCCCACCTCGGAGGACGCGCTTGCGCTGCGCACGGCCGCGCAGAAGAGGCGCGACGATGCCAAGTCGGCTCACGACGAAGAAGAAGCCGAGAAGCGTGCCAAAGAGCGCGCCGAGCGCCTGGTGTCGGCCGATGACTACGAGTTTGAGCTGCCCGATTACTGGAAAGACAAGGTCACGGTAAAGAAGGACGGCAACACGACCGTCTTTTACTCCAAAGACGACGACCGCAGGCGCCTGTGCACCATCATGGTCATGCCTACCGACGAGATCGGCGAGAGCACCGTGGGCAACGCGCTGATTTACCAGACGCCCGTTGACGATGAGAACACGCTCACCGTATGGACGCCGCGCTGGGGCTACCTCATTGCTCAGGCAAAGGATGAGGCTAAGAACAGCAAGGACGCCGACGAGGAGAAGGAATCCAAGAGCGAGGACACCGATAACGAGAAGAGCTCTGACGACAAGGACTCCTCGCCCGCAACCGACGACGAGGTTTCCGACGAGCTCGCCGAGACCCTCGTTGACCTGCAAACCGGCGGCACCGCAACCTACGCAGAGATGAAGAGCGACTACGAGAAAAACGGCGACAAGGGCCAGTCCTACCTCGCTGGCGACGACTTCATCGCCAGCACAATCGTTGATTCGCTCGAGCTCACGTAGCTAACCTCACTCCGCTACGTGTGACCTGCGGCACGCCTCACGCAAAACAGCCCGGACCCCTGTAGAGGCCCGGGCTGTTTTGCATTACCGGATATACCCGGAAAGATTCCCGGAAACGTTCCCGGTTTCTTTCTCGGTGCTGCAGGCTTACGAGATTGCCAGCAAAGCAGTCCGAGAACCCACTGCCTACTCGCTCGCAGGGCCCAGAAGCTTCATGGCAACGTTGCCGCGCTTCCACCAGGGGATGGCGGCAATAGCCTGCTGGCGCTCGGCAATGCCCGCCACACGATCAGCCAGCTTGGCGGCACGGTCGTTGGCCTCGGCGAGCTCGCTCCTAAGCTCCGCCACCTCGCGCTCACGCGCCAACTTGATGTCGGCGAGCTCGGCAATGAGGCGCTCGTTTTGCTCTTTAAGGTCGGTGATGCGCGCATTGAGCGCCGCCACCACGGCGTCGTTTGCCGCAGGAGCTGATGCCGGCTGCTCCTCTTGGCGCTGCTCGCGCTGAGGAACGTTCTTACCCAACGCATCCGCCACGGCTGCCACGGCAAAGTCATCCAAAAAGTCTGCCTGGCCGACGCGCTCAACATGGTCACCAAGGCCCAGACGCTCGATGTAGTTCGCAACGGTTCGCTTGCTGATACCGAACTTCTCGGCAATTTCGCGCTTAGTAGTAGCCATATCTGCGCCTTTCTCGGTACGCGGTAAGATTCCCACCTGTGTTTTATCGAGTTATTTTACAGGGATTCCCGGTCTGTTTCTCAGTGTTTCTCGGTATCAGACGCAGGTTACATACGCTTTGCACCGAGCGGCACAAAATAGCGGGGCCGGCATTTCTGCCGACCCCGCGTCTTCAAGCGTGAAGCTTATGGACGCTTAAGAGGATTAGACCTCGGCGTATACGTCCTTGAGCTTGAGCAGGTGCTGGTAACGAGCCATAGCCGCAGCCTCGTTGGCCTTGAAGAGCTCGTCGACCTTCTCCTGCGGGAGCACGCGAGCGAGCGAGGCGTAACGAGCCTCGTTCATCAGGAACTCCTGGTAACCACCCTTCGGCTCCTTGGAGTCGAGCGTGAACTTCTTGCCCACCTCGGCAGCCGGGTTGTAACGGAAGAGGTTCCAGTAACCGCAGTCAACGGCCTTCTTCATCTCGGACTGGCAGTTGGTCATGCCGCCCTTCTTGATGGAGTGCATCTCGCAGGGAGCGTAGCCGATAACGATGGAGGGACCGTCGTAAGCCTCGGCCTCCTGGATGGCCTTGAGGGTCTGAGCCGGGTTGGCGCCCATGGCAACCTGTGCCACGTAGACGTAGCCGTAGCTCATAGCGATCTCGGCGAGGGACTTCTTCTTGGTGTCCTTACCAGCAGCGGCGAACTGAGCGACCTGGCCGAGGTTGGAAGCCTTGGAAGCCTGACCGCCGGTGTTGGAGTAGACCTCGGTGTCGAAGACGAAGACGTTGACGTCGTGGTTGGAAGCCAGGACGTGGTCAAGGCCGCCGAAGCCGATGTCGTAGGCCCAACCGTCGCCGCCGAAGATCCAGAAGGACTTCTTGGTGAGGTAAGACTTGTCGGCGAGGATGGACTTGGCAGCGTCGCAGCCGCACGCCTCGAGAGCGGCGACGTAGGCGGCAGCCGTGGTCTTGGAAGCCTCAGCGTCCTTACGGGCGTCGAGCCAAGCCTGACCGGTGGTCTTTACATCCTCAGGCGTGTTCTCGCCAGCGATGAGCGCCTCGGTCTCGGCAACGAGCTTGTTCTGAACGGCCTCGTAACCAAGAGCCATACCCAGACCGTGCTCGGCGTTGTCCTCGAACAGCGAGTTGTTCCACGCAGGACCATGGCCCTCGGCGTTGACCGTGTAGGGCGAACGGGCCGCGGGGTTGCCCCAAATGGAGGAGCAGCCGGTGGCGTTGGAGATGTACATACGGTCGCCGCAGACCTGCGTGACGAGACGCGCGTACGCGGTCTCGGCGCAGCCGGCGCAGGAGCCGGAGAACTCAAGCAGCGGCTGCTTGAACTGGCTGCCCTTGACGTTGTTGGTCTCGAGAACCGGCTTGGGGGTGACGTTCTTGACGGCCCAGTCGAAGACCTCCTGCTCGGAGAGCTCCTGCTCCTGAGGCACCATGGTGAGGGCGTCCTTCGGGCAGACCTTCGCGCAGTTGTAGCAGCCCATGCAGTCGAGCGGGCTGATGGTCATCGTGAACTTGAGACCGGTATCCTTGGGGACCTTGATGTCGAGCGTGCGGAGGCCCTCAGGCGCAGCGGCGATCTCGTCCTCGGCCAGACCGAACGGACGGATGGTGGCATGCGGGCAGACGTACGCGCACTGGTTGCACTGGATGCACTTGGTCTCATCCCAATGCGGAACCATAACGGCAACGCCGCGCTTCTCGTAAGCGGAAGCACCCTGCTCGAACTGACCGTCCTCGTGGCCACGGAACGCCGAAACCGGCAGGGAGTCGCCCTCCATGCGGTTGATGGGCTCCATGATCTCCTTGACCTGCTTGATGAGCTCGGCGCGACCCTCAGGGGTGATGAGCTCGGCAGTGTCCTCGGCCTCGGCCCAGTCGGCCGGAACCTCGTGCTTCTCGAAGGCGGTGGCGCCGGCGTCGATGGCCTTCCAGTTGGCCTCGACGACGTCCTGGCCCTTCTTGGCGTAGGACTTCTCGGCAGCGGCCTTCATGTACTGGATCGCATCCTCCTGCGGGAGGACACCGGCCAGCGTGAAGAACGCGGACTGGAGGATGGTGTTGGTGCGCTTGCCCATACCCACCTGGACCGCCAGGTCGATGGCGTTGATGGTGTAGAGCTGGATGTTGTTCTTGGCGATGTAGCGCTTCTCAGCCGCGGAGAGGTGCTCTGCAAGCTCGTCGAAGCTCCACTGGCAGTTGATCATGAGCGTACCGCCGGGCTTCACACCCTGAGCGATCTTGAAGTGCTTCGTGATGTAGCTCGGGTTGTGGCACGCCACGAAGTCGGCCTTGGTGATGTAGTACGGGCTCTTGATGGGCTTGTCGCCGAAGCGCAGGTGGCTGATGGTCACGCCGCCGGTCTTCTTGGAGTCGTACTGGAAGTAGGCCTGGACGTACTTGTCGGTGTGGTCGCCGATGATCTTGATCGAGATCTTGTTGGCACCGACGGTACCGTCGCCGCCGAGACCCCAGAACTTGCACTCGATGGTGCCCTCAGCAG
>CASEEV010000095.1 GCA_949287065.1 uncultured Collinsella sp. | reverse complement strand
ATGACCACGCAGGAACAAGTTAAAGACATCATTACGCATGTTCTGGAGGACAAGAAGGACTGCGGCGGCATCACCGACGTCGTGTGGATCGGCGCCGGCGGCTCCAACGGCGGCAACTACCCCGCCCAGTACTTCATGGAGCACGAGGCGCGCAGCGTTGCGTCGCACATGGTGACGAGCAACGAGTTTGTCTTCGCAACCCCCGCCTATGTGGGTCCCACCACGCTCGCCGTTGCCGTAAGCATGCGCGGCACCCCCGAAACCATCGAGGCCGCGCGCGTTGCCAAAGAGCGTGGTGCCGCAACCATCGCCGTGTACGTTGACGAGTCGGGCCTGACCGAGGCCTGCGACTACCAGGTGCGCTACATGAGCCTCGCCGTCGACGAGAGCAACATGGGCCGCACCAACTCCGCTGTGGTGACCATGATCGCCATGGAGCTTCTCGACCAGACCGAGGGCTACGCGGCGCACGACGAGGCCATGGCCGCCTTTGACCTCGTGGATCCCGTGTACCGCAAGGCCTTTGACTATTGCCAGCCGCTCGCCGACGCCTGGGCCGAGCAGAACGCTGACCGCTCCACCGTCAACGTCATGGCGAGCGGCCCCTGCTTCGGCGCCGCCTACGTCTTTGCCATCTGCAACATCCAGGAGATGCTCCAGATCGACGCGGTGACCACCAACAGCTGCGACTTCTTCCACGGTCCCTTCGAGACGCTCGACAAGCGCTCCTCGGTCTTCCAGCTCGTGAGCACCGGTCGCTGCCGCCCCGCCGACGACCGCGCTACGACCTTCCTCAACACCTACGGCGGCGACCGCGTCTACCGTCTCGATGCCAAAGAGATCGGCGTGGAGGATTTCCCGCCGGCGGTTGCCGAGTACATGAACCACCTGATCTTCTCGCCCATCCTCAACAACGTGTACATGCGCGCGCTGTCCAAGGTTACGCACAAGGACTATATGACCCGCCGCTACATGTGGAAGGTCGCCTACTAGTACCGGGCCGTCGGCGCGCGCCGGGCCGTCGGTGCGTGCTTCTCGCCGCCGCGTTCTGCGCATCGGCTAACGCTTTACGCATTGGCTAACGCTTGCGAGGCGTTTTTAGCTGTTAAGCGTTACTGCCTGCGTAAAGCGTTACTGCCTGCGTAGAACGTCGCCGGCAGGAGCGGGGAGCAGCCGGCGGGCCCCTGTGTTTCTCGTTTGACGCATCTGCGATCGCTTTGCGCAGGTACGATCGCTCTGCGCAACGACGGTCGCTCTACGCAGCCGCGATCACTTGAGACGCGATTTTGGCTTGCAAACGATCGCGTTTGCGTCAAGCGATCGTAGCTGCGTAGAACGTTGCCGGCCCCGGTTGAGAAGCGCAGACGGCCGAGAAGAACGGGTGGCCGAGAAACACGGGCGGCCGAGAAGCGTAAACGGGTTGAGAAGCGCGTGGACGAGAAGGGCGGGCGGCTGAGAAACACGGGCTGCCGAGAAGAATAGACATCCGAGAAGCGCGGGCGGGTGAGATGCCCCGCTGGTCGAGAGCCACTGCTGGTCGGGAAGCCCTGGCGGCTGGGAGGCGCGGACGGCTGAGACGCGCCACAAGCCAGGAACCCTGCGGCTGAGAAGCTCCCGCCGCAGGGGCGCCTCTGCCGCCAAGCCTGCGCAACCGTCGGACGCGGCGGTGAACGGTTTGTATCTCCCGGCAAACGGCAAGAAAACAACAAATATAACCGGTTATACCAGTACGTCTAGACAATACGTATCAAACATCTATAATGACCATAACGACTTATGAAAGGAGTGCTATGAACCAGCTTATTCTGGCATCGCACGGCGGGTTGGCGGCAGGTGCCCGCGACACGCTCTCGATGGTGCTCGGCGACGTGCCGAACGTGCACGTGGTCTCGCTTGCGCGCGACGACAAAGAGCCCATCACCGAGGACGTGAAGCGCATCATCGCCACTTTCGCTCCCGAGGACACGGTGTACATCTGCACCGATATGCTCGGCAGCTCCGTTAACAACTCCATGGTGGAGCTCATGCACGAGGACGAGCGCCTCACGGTCATCAGCGGCATGAACATGCCCCTGATCCTGAGCCTCGCCATCGCGCCCGAGCCCGTGAAGGGCGCCGATCTCGCGGCGCTCATCCGCGAGGCCCGTGCCGGCATGGTCAACGTGGGCGTTGCCGAGGAGGACCCGGCCGAGGCCGAGAAGTCCGCACCTAAGCGCGCTCGCCGCTCCACGCCTAACCGCGGTCCTGCCAACATCGTGCTCGTGCGTCTCGATTACCGCCTGCTGCACGGCCAGGTCGTCTTCTCGTGGACCAACGCCGTGGGCGCGCAGCGCATCATCGTGGTCGACAACGCCGCTGCCAACGACGAGGTCAAGCAGGGCGCCCTCAAGCTCGCCAAGCCCGCGGGCGTGCGCCTGAACGTCTTCACGGTGGAGCGCGCGCTCAAGAAGATGAAGAAGCTCAACACCCTGGGCGAGAACGTCATGTTCATCTTCGGCAACGTGCACGAGATGCTCGAGTTCTGCCAGTCCTACAAGTTCCCCGAGGTCAATTTTGGCGCCGCAGCCAACCACGACGGCGCGGTGGCCGTAGGCGGCAAGGACAGCTCAGTGTTCCTCGACGCCTCCGAGCGCGCCGACGCACAGAAGCTCCTCGACCTCGGCGTCAAGATCTACGAGCAGCAGACGCCCACCCAGGCGCGCACCGACATCAGCTCGTTCTAACTTCGGCAGCAATCCCCGCAAGGGGTTTAGAAGCGTACTCACCATGAGAAAGGGGAAGCTATGGAATCAACGCTTCTCAGTGCGGTTCTCGTCGGCCTGGTCGGCGTGTTCTGCATGCTCGACTCGCGCCTGCTCGGCCGCCTGAACTTTGAGCAGCCGCTCATCGGCGCCACGCTCGTGGGCCTGGTGCTCGGCGACGTTCAGACCGGCCTCGCCGTCGGCGCCGCCACCGAGCTCGTAAGCATGGGCCTCGTGCAGGTCGGCGCCGCCGTCCCGCCCGACATGGTCCTCGGCGGCATCGTGGCCGCGGCCTTCGCCTGCCTCACCGGCGCCAGCGCCGAGACGGCCATGACGATCGCCATCCCGGTTGCGGTTCTCGGCCAGCTCCTCGGCATCGTGTTCCGCTCGATCATCGTCTTCCTCGGCCACATGGCCGACGACGCCATCGAGAAGGGCAGCTTCAAGGTGGCCTACCGCATGCACATCGTGTGGGGCACCGTGCTCTACTCGCTCATGTACTTCCTGCCCATCTTCGTCGCCGTGTACGTGGGCACCGACGTGGTCCAGGCGGTTGTCGACATGATCCCCGGCTGGGTCACCAACGGCCTCAACGTCGCGAGCAAGATCCTCACCGCCTACGGCTTGGCGCTCCTGCTCACCATGATGATCAACAAGGGCATGACCGTGTTCCTCATCCTGGGCTTCGCGCTCGCCTCCTACCTCGGGCTCTCGGTCACGGCCGTCTCGATCTTCGCCGTCATCCTCGCGCTCATCCTCATGAGCCTCAAGTACGGCGACGGCTCCGGTGCGGCAATGGCTTCCGCCGGTGGCGCCGACCCCGACTACGACCCGCTCGAAGATGACGACGACGAAGACTAGGGAGGAGAAGAACATGGCTGAGAACAAGATCCAGAGCGTATCCAAGAACAAGAAGATCTGGCAGTTCTTCTGGCGCTCCTGGGCCATCCAGGACTCGTGGAACTACGAACGCCAGATGAACATGGGCTTCCTCTACGGTCTCGTGCCCACTCTCGACCGCTGCTACCCCAACGAGAACGACCCCGAGCAGCTCGAGAAGAAGAAGGAAGCGTACCGTCGCCACATGGCGTTCTACAACTGCACTCCGCAGACGAGCGCCTTCGTCCTCGGTCTCTCCGCCTCCATGGAGGAGCAGTACGCCGAGAACACCGCGAGCCTCAACCCCGACTCGATCAACGCCATGAAGACCTCGCTCATGGGCCCGCTCTCGGGCATCGGCGACTCGTTCTTCCAGGGCACGATCCGCGTCATCGCCTTCGGCCTCGGCGTGAGCCTCGCCCAGCAGGGCAGCCTGCTCGGCCCGGTGCTCGCCATGGTCATCTCGATCATCCCGAGCGTGCTCATCACCTGGTTCGCGGCCAAGCTCGGCTACGAGGGCGGCAACGCCTACCTGCAGAAGCTGCAGAGCGGCAACATGATGGACAAGGTCATGTACGTCTGCGGCATCGTGGGCCTCATGGCCGTGGGCGGCATGGTGGCAACCCTCATCGGCGCCACCACCCCGGCGACCTTCTCCGACGGCACGCTGGTGATCCAGGACATCCTCGACTCCATCATGCCGCAGATGATCCCGCTCGCGCTCACCGGTGCCATGTACGCGCTCATCAAGAAGGGCGTCAAGACCGGCTGGCTGCTCGTGATCTGCATCGTAGGCGGCATCATCCTGAGCTCGCTCGGCATCCTGGCCTAAGGCCTGCGCCGAGCCTCGCGGAGCGGCAGTGCCACCCGCCGAGACCTGCCTTTCTCCCAGGCGCTCCGCCAACCGCCGTACCCGGCGGGGCGCCTCCTCTCAAGGCGCGCGGTACCCGGTAGCGACTCGACTCTTGCCGCGCGCTTATCCACCGGCGGCTCCCCGCCGCCAAACGGGCGCAACCCGCGCCCGCCGCAACTGGCTGCTGAGCGCATACCGCGCTTGCAGATAACCCAACAAGGAGGAACCTTCAATGTACGAGATCGACCTGAGCAAGCCCCGTGAGATCGTTGCCGACGTGCTCTCTAACCACGAGATCGACTCCGTCGCCTTCGTGGGCTGCGGCGCCTCGATGTCGGAGCTGTACCCGGCCAAGTACTTCCTTGCCAACAACACCAAGACCCTGAACGTTCAGATTTTCACCGCCAACGAGTTCAACTACGACACCCCGGCGTGGCTCGGCCCCAACACCTTTGTGATCACCTGCTCGCTCGGCGGCACCACCCCCGAGACGGTCGAGGCCAACAAGGTCGCCAAGGCCGCCGGCGCCCCGGTCGTTGCCATCACCCACGCTGCCGGCTCGCCGCTCACCGAGGGCGTCGACCACGCCATCGTTCACGGCTTCGAGGCCAACTACGCCGCCAAGACCGAGAAGATGGGCTACGCCATTGCCGTCGCGCTCGAGATCCTCCAGCAGGTCGAGGGCTACGACCACTACGACGAGATGGTTCAGGGCTTCGCCAACGTCTTTGAGTGCGCCGAGAAGGCCGCTCAGTCCGTGGGCAAGGTTGCCGAGGAGTGGGCTCAGGAGCACAAGGACGACGACTGCATCCACTTCCTGGCTTCCGGCGCGAGCGAGAAGGTCGCTTACTCCACCTCCATGTTCCTCATGATGGAGATGCAGTGGATCAACTCCGGCAACTTCAACTCCGGCGAGTACTTCCACGGCCCCTTCGAGCTCACCGACGACAAGCACAACTTCGTGCTCTTCATGGCCGACGGCGCTACCCGCAAGATGGACGCCCGCGCCCTCACCTTCCTGCAGCGCTTTGACGCCCGCTACGTGGTGATCGACGCCAAGGACTTCGGTCTGTCCAGCTGCGTGCCCGCGAGCGTTGCCACCTACTTCAACCCCATCGTCCACACCGCCGTTATGCGCGTCTTCGCCGAGCATCTGGCCGACGCCCGCCAGCACCCGCTGACCAAGCGTCGCTACATGTGGAAGCTCACCTACTAAGAGGTGATGCGCTTAGCGCTGAGGCGCTCAGCAGAGACGTACGAGGAGGGGCGGGCTCAGCGGGTCTGCCCCTCTTTTGTTTGGCTGGCTAGGCGAGAAGGGCCGGCGGAAGGAGAAGCTCATGATCAAGGCGGTTCTCTTTGATATGGACGGCGTGCTCGTGGACACCGAGTGGTTCTACAACCGGCGCCGCGTGGCATACCTCGAGACGCAGGGGTTCGTGTTCGACGAGATCCCCGACCTGTCGGGGTCAAACGAGAAGGCCATCTGGGAGTACTTCGTGCCGTTTGAGCCCGAGCGCCGCGAGCGCCTGCGCCTGGGGTACGCCGCGTACCAGAAGAGCCATCCGGTGCCGTACGCGGAGCTTCTCAACCGCGAGGCGCGCCCCGTGATGCAGGAGCTTCACCGGCGCGGCGTAAAGTGCGCCATTGCGAGCTCCTCGTACGTGGAGCTTATCGCCGAGCTCGTTGACGTGGCCGACCTGGGCGAGTTTTTGGACTTTACCATCAGCGGGCACGAGTGCCGCGCCTTCAAGCCCGACCCCGAGATCTACCTACGCGCTATGCGGGCCCTCGACGTGGAGCCGGACGAGTGCCTCGTGGTGGAGGACTCGCCGCTCGGCATCGAGGCGGGCAAGCGGTCGGGCGCGTGCGTGCTCGCGCTCAAGCCGCGCCCGGGCGTGACGCTCGACCAGCGCGGCGCCGACGTGGTTATCGGGCATCTGTCGGACGTGCTCGAGATGTGCTAGACGGCGGTGGGCGCGGCGGGCGCCGGGGTGCGCGGTTCTCGTTCGCGGGGCGGCTGCCGGGGTGCGGCTGGAGCGTGGATCCCGCTCGCGGCTGCGCAGCGGAGGCCTGCGCTTCTCCATCCGTAACTTGGTGAACCAACAGCTGATCTTTTGGCGCAACAGTTGTGAGTAAGCGTATGACATCTATAATGTTTATCTGAAAGGTTGTTGAGCGCATGTGAGCGCGCGGCGAGACGGGCCTTCGGGGCGTTGGGCGCCCCGGGCGCGGGCACGAAAGGACGGACGGCCATGGCCGGGAAAGCGACCCCTCTCTACCAGCAGATCTTCGAGGACATCAAGGCCTCTATCGAGAACGGCACCTACGTGCCGCAGCAGAAGATCCCGTCCGAGCCCGAGCTTTCGGAGGAATACGGCGTGAGCCGCATCACGGTGCGCCGCGCCATCGAGGAGCTGTGCGCCGACGGCTACCTGGTCAAGCAACAGGGGCGCGGCACCTTTGTGAGCACGCCGCACATCAACCGTCGTCTGCTTCAGACTGCCGAGGCGCAGAGCTTCTCGGACATCTGCCGCGAGAGCGGCATGGAGCCAGGGGCCGAGGTGGTCAACCGGCAGATCGTGCCGGCGCGTCCCGACGAGGCGAGCTTTTTGGAGCTGGGGCCGGGAGCGCTGCTGCTGTATATCCAGCGCGTGCGCACTGCCGACCGCCAGCCCATCTTTGAGGAGAACATCTTCTTGCCCTACGAGCCCTACCAAGAGCTTCTGACCGCGCCGCTCGAGGACGCCTCGATCTTTGACGAGATCGCCCGCGTGGGCGGCCGTCGCCCCACGACGACGATCCGCCGCACGGTGGAGGCCGTTGCCGCCACGTCGGAACAGGCCTCCGAGCTGGCAATTGCCGCGCATGCGCCGCTGCTCTACCTCAACGCCTACTTTGGCGACGAGGAGGGCCGCCCGGTGTGCATCGGCCGCCAGTACTACGTGGGCAGCCGCTACCGCTTCGAGTCGTAAGAGGCGGGGCCGCGCGGGCGGCTGGGGTTGTGCCGGCGGCGGTTCGGGCCGCAGGCAACAGGGGCTTGCCCTGGCAACAGGCGGCGAGTCCCGGCAGCGGGCGCAAGCGGCAGGGAGCGCACTGCCCGCACGCGGTAACGCGCAGAGGGTTCATGGGTATACTGCCGTCAACACGGGCGGCCTGCAGGAGGCCGCCTCTGGCAGAAAGGACCCTCCATGATCCCGGTCATCATCGGCATCGTGATCGTCGTCGTGCTGGTCGTTGCGGCCGTGAGCCTGTACAACAACCTGGTTACGCTGCGCAACCGCATCGACAACGCATGGCAGAATATCGACACGCAGCTGCAGCGCCGCTGCGACCTTATCCCCAACCTGGTCGAGACCGTCAAGGGCTACGCCGCGCACGAGCGCGAGACGCTCGATGCCGTGGTAGACGCGCGCAACGCCGTGGCTACCGCCGCCACGCCCGAGAAGAAGGTCGCCGCCGACAACATGCTCACCGGTGCGCTGCGCCAGCTCTTTGCCGTTGCCGAGGCGTACCCCGACCTCAAGGCCAACCAGAACTTCATGCAGCTCCAGGGCTCGCTCGAGGACACCGAGAACAAGATCTCGTACGCGCGCCAGAGCTACAACGACTGCGTGCTCAATTACAACAACGCTATCCAGACCTTCCCGGGCAACGTATTTGCCGGGTTGTTCCACTTTGGCGAGCGTCACGGCTTTGAGGCCGACGCCGCCGCGCGCGAGGTTCCGCAGGTCAAGTTCTAGGAGGAGCGCCATGCGTCTTGGTCGTATGCGCCGCCTGTGGCTCACGGTGGCGGCAGCGCTGTGCGTTTGGGTGGCGCTCGTGCTCGCGGCACCCGCGGCGTGGGCCGACGGCTACAGCATGCCGCGCGTGAGCATCAGCGCCGTGGTGCAGGAGGACGGCACGCTCACGGTGCGCGAGGAGCGGACCTTCTCGTTTGACGACGACGTGAACGGCGTGTACTGGACCGTTCCCATTGCCACCAACGAGCAGGGCGGCCGGTCGCGGCTTACCGCGGTTAGGTCCGTGGTGGAGAAGGACGGCTCGGGCGAGCGCGCGTTTAACGAGGTCGCATCTGCCGAGAAGGGGCAGGCGGGCGTGTATACCGTGGCGCGGGTTGCCGAGGGCACGCAGCTTATGCTGTACGCGCCGCACGAGAGCGGCGACGAGGCGGTGCTCTGCGTGGAGTACGAGCTTTCGGGCGCCGTGATGGCCTGGGACGACACTGCCGAGCTGTACTGGCAGTTTGTGGGGCCCGACTGGGCGGAGGACTCCGAGAACGTCGAGCTTGCGGTTACGTTTGCGGGCGCCGGCTCGGGCGAGGCGGCTACCACGGGCTCGGACGACGCCAACCTGCGCGCCTGGGCCCACGGGCCGCTCGACGGCACCATTGCCGTGGGCGGCTCGGGCAGCGAGGCCGTGCTGGAGGCCGCCGCGCCGCTCGTGCAGTCGGGGCAGTACGCCGAGGTGCGCGCGGTGTTTCCGCGGTCGTGGGTGCCCGGGCTTGCCGTTCCTGAGTCTGCGGCGGGCACTGAGCGCCTGCCGGTGGTGCTCGACGAGGAGCGCGCGTGGGCCGAGGAGGCCAACGCGCAGCGCGAGCGCGCCCGCCAGACCTCGCTGGGCTTGGCGGTGGCGCAGGTGGCGCTGCCGGCGGTGTTTCTCGCCGTGGTCGTGATGGCAAAGCTCAAGCACCCCAAGCCGCGGCCCGTGTTTGAGGAGACCTATTTCCGCGACGTGCCGTCGGCCGACCACCCGGCGGTTATCTCGGCCTTTATGAACGACGGCACGGTTGACGACAAGGCCCTGGTGGCCACGCTGATGAAGCTGACCGACGAGGGCGTGGTGGAGCTCGAGTCCGAGCGGCGCGAGCGCAAGCGGCTGTTTGGCTCCAAGGTCGAGGAGGACTATGCGCTCACGATTGCGCGCAGTGCGCGGGACGCGGTGACCGACGCGATCGACCGGGCCGCGCTTAAGTTCTTCTTCGTGGGCGTGCCGTGGGAGCAGGCGCATGAGGATGATGTCCTGGTTCGCGACGAGCGGTCGCGTTCGTTCGACGATCTGCAGGCGTATGCCAAGAGGCACAGCAAGCGGTTCGGCAACGCGCTCGATGACTTCAAGGGCACCATCGAGGGCAGGCTCGAGACGCGCAACCTGGTGGCGTCCGACGGGAGCACCGCCAGAGGCGCTTCCGTGACCGCGGGCGTTATTCTCGCCATCTGCTCCTTCATCGCGCTCGTGTTTACCGACGCCGCCCTGCCCAACGTGGTCGGGTTCGTGGTCGGGCTTGCGCTGACGGTGCCGGCCGTGGTTCTCGGCTTCACGTTCCGCAGGCTCACGCCCGAGGGCGCCGAGCTCGACGCGCGGTGCCGGGCGCTTAAGAAGTGGCTCGAAGAGTTCACGCGCCTGGGCGAGGCCGTGCCCGGCGACCTGGTGCTGTGGAACAAGCTGCTCGTGATGGCCGTGGCGCTCGGCGTGTCCGACGAGGTTCTCCGCGATCTTGCCGACGCGGTGCCCGCCGACCGGCGCATGAACGACGCTGGCATGTACTACTACCCGATCTATTGGTGGTGCTACCCGCACGCGCGCCTGGGCGCGCCAGCGTCTTCGCTGCACACCGCCTATGCGGCGTCGATCTCTGAGCTGGCGGGCAGCGCCAACAGCTCGGCGGGCGGCTTTGGCGGCGGCTTCTCGGGCGGCGGCGGAGGCGGCGTCGGCGGCGGAGGCGGCGGCACGTTCTAGCCCGCAACGGCCGGGCGCCGGGCTTGGCAAGCGGTTGGTGTCCGCGCCGGGGCGTATACTGGCGTCGTTCACGAGAAGGGCGGCTGCGCGAGAAAGACGGGCGCGCTGCCGGCACATGCGCTCGGCATGGCACGGCCGGTTGCCCAACCGCCGCAACGTAGGGGAGAAGCACATGCAAACCGACGCGCTGAACTGCCTGAGGCGCTACTTTGGCTACGAGTCGTTCAGGCCCGGGCAAGAGGCGCTGGTAGATGCGGTTCTCGCGGGGCGCGACGTGCTGGGCGTCATGCCCACGGGCGCCGGCAAGTCGGTGTGCTACCAGGTGCCCGCGCTCGTGCTTGCCGAGGCGGCAGAGCGCGCGGCGGGCAGCGGCGCGTTCGGTTCGGGGCGCCTTACTCCCGCGGCGGGCCCTGCTCTCGCGCATGCGGGCGTCGCCGCGCCCTTCTCGGCGGGAGCTGCGGGCATGCCGAGCGCCGGGCCGGAAATCGCGTCACCTGCGGCGCATATGCCGGCGACTCTCACGCTTGTTGTCTCGCCGCTCGTCTCGCTCATGGGCGACCAGGTGCGCGCCCTTAAAGATGCCGGTGCCCGGCCCGCCTTCTTTAACTCAACGCTCACGCCGCGCCAGCAGGAGGTCGTGCTCGAGCGCGCGCGGCGCGGCTGGTACCAGATCATGTACGTGGCGCCCGAGCGCCTGCAAGACCCGCGCTTTGTGGCGTTTGCCCAGGGCGTCAGCGTGCCGCTCGTGGCGGTCGACGAGGCACACTGCGTGAGCCAGTGGGGCCAGGACTTCAGACCCTCCTACACCGGCATCGCCGCATTTGTGGCGGCGCTGCCCCGGCGGCCCGTGGTGGCGGCGTACACCGCAACGGCAACGGCTCGTGTGCGTGCCGACATCATCGAGCTTCTCGGCCTGCGCAATCCGTTTGCGCAGGTCACCGGTTTTGATCGGCCCAACCTGTACTTTGGCGTGGAGGAGCTGGGCGACGGCGCCAAGACCGCGCGCATCGTGGGGTACGCGCAGGCGCATGCAGGCGAGTCGGGCATTGTGTACTGCTCGACGCGCAAGGCGGTCGACGAGCTTTGGGACGAGCTGCGCCGCGCGGGCGTGCCGGCAACGCGCTACCACGCGGGGCTTTCTGCTGCTGAGCGCGCCGAGAACCAGCGCGCCTTTGTGGCCGACGACGCGCCGGTGATCGTGGCTACCAACGCCTTTGGCATGGGCATCGACAAGTCCAACGTGCGCTACGTGATCCACCACAACATGCCCGAGAGCATCGAGGCGTACTACCAAGAGGCCGGCCGTGCCGGACGCGACGGCGAGCCCGCGCAGTGCCTGCTTTTGTGGAACGGCCACGACGTGGCGATCCGCCGCTTTCTTATCGATCGCACCGATGCGGGCGCGGCGGGTGCCGACGACGAGGCGCTTTCGGAGGAGCAGCTCGCCCAGGCGCGCGCCAACCGCTACCGGCTGCTCAAGCAGATGGAAGGGTACTGCCGTACCACGGGCTGCCTGCGTTCGTACATCCTGCGCTACTTTGGCGAGAACCCCGGCTCTGACTGCGGCAACTGCTCCAACTGCCTGGGCAGCTTTTCCGAGGAGGACGTGACGCCCATTGCGCAGGCGGCCGTGCGCTGTGTGGCCGAGATGGGCGGCCGCTTTGGCAAGTCGCGCGTGGCCGAGGTCCTTACCGGGTCGGAGTCCGAGAAGGTCCTCTCGCTCGGACTCGATGCGCTGCCGAGCTACGGCACGGTGAGCGCTTCGATGCCGCGCGTGCGCGAGGTTCTCGACCAGCTCGCGGGGCGCGGGTTCCTGGCGTTGTCGGACGGCAAGTACCCGGTGCTCGGGCTCGGGCCGCGTGCCGAGGAGGCGCGTCAGGAGGGGTTCACGTTTACGCTCAAGCGCTCGGCGCGCGAGTCTGCCCGTGCGGCTGAGCACGCTCGCCGCGCGCGAGTGGATGCGCTTCTCGACGACGCCGACGCCAAGCGCGGCCGGCCAGGATCCGACCCCGAGCTGTTTGAGCGTCTGCGGGCGCTGCGCAAGGACCTTGCCGACGAAGCCAACGTGCCGCCGTACATCGTCTTCTCGGACGCCGCGCTGCGTGCCATGTGTCGTCGCCGTCCTGCCACCGATGACGAGTTTTTGGCCGTTCCCGGCGTTGGGGCGAAGAAGCTCGAGCGCTACGGCGAGCCCTTCATGGCCGAGATCGCCGCCTACGAAGACGAGGCCCGCGCGTAGGGTTTCGCTGCGCGCATGGGGCTGCACGCGCTATCTGCGCGACGAGCGCATGATGCTCGAGGACTGCACTGCACGCATGGGCTGCGCCCCGCGCGTGGGGCGGCAATCGGTCGACGCCTGTGCAGCCAAGCTCCAGGGCCGGCTGCGCCCCGCGCGCGAGGCGACAGTGCTTTTCTGATGGCTGCCCCACGAGAATTACTACTCCATGCGAGTTGCTGTCCCACGAGAATCGCCACCCCATTATCGCCCCCCTTGTCCCCGCTGCTTCTCCCAAGGCAAGACGTTGCGCGGGGACTGTCTCTCCCAAGCTGGAACTTCACGCAGCTCCGTCTCTCCCAAGCCGAGACGTTATGCAGAGAAGGCCGAGTTCGCCGCCCCTGACGCCAGACCTTCTCCCAAGGCGGGACAAAGCGCGTAGATTCCGGCGCATCGTCGCGCCTTGGGAGAAATGGCCCGGTCGGAGACAGGAATCGCGTCGATATTTGCACAATGTCCCGCCTTGGGAGAGAATGCCCCATTCGGGTCGGGGTGGGCAGTGACGTTTGCGCAGGTAGAAGTCCCGTCTCTCTCATCGGCTCTCCCAAGCCGTGATGTTGCGCTCGCCAATCTCTCCCAAGCCGAGACGTTGTGCGAGAAAAGCCGGGTTCGGCGACTCCAACGCCCGATTTTCTCCCAAGTCTGGACAAAGCGCGCAGATTCCGGCGCATCGTCCCGCCTTGGGAGAAATGGCCCGGTCGGAGACAGGAATCGCGTCGATATTTGCACAATGTCCCGCCTTGGGAGAGAATGCCCCATTCGGGTCGGGGTGGGCAGTGACGTTTGCGTAGGTAGAAGTCCCGTCTCTCTCATCGGCTCTCCCAAGCCGGGATGTTGTGCCGGGCAATCTCTCCCAAGCCGAGACGTTGTGCGAGATCGGCGGCATCTGGCGTCTCCGACACGCGTTTTTCTCCCAAGGTGGGGCAATGCGCGGGGGAAGGTGTCGTTGTCCGCCCGTGGCCCCAGTTTTTCTCCCAAGCCGAGACGTTGCGCGAACCCTGGCTCTATGCATGCGGATCGTGCGCAGCGGCGCCTGGGGAGGCACAGGATCTCCCTGCGCAAGGCGCCGTGTAATTTGCGCATGACGCGGCGGCTAGCTGTCCGATCGTGGTATTTTGTGCTCCGCAGGGCAGGTCGAACCGCCCGACCCTCGCGAGCATCGGCCCGTGCTGCTCAATACACCATGATCAAGAGAGAACAAGACTATGTACAAGGCCAAGCAAGTCATCGTAATGCGGCGCGATCTCAAGATGCGCAAAGGCAAGATTGCAGCGCAGGCGGGCCATGCCTGCGTCGAGGCTGTGCTCATGGCGCTCGTGCGCCACGGCCGCCTTGGCGACGTGCGGGTCGAGAACGACTGGATCCGCCTTGCCGAACCCGAGAAGGTCGCGGACCAGCCGGTCGCGGGTGCCGGTGCCGAGCCCGAGGCCGCGTCCGATGCAGGCAAGCCCATGAGCCCGCTGGCCTACCTTGCCATGGGAATGTTCGGGCGCGGCATGATGGACGATGCGCTTGCCGAGCGCGCCGCCGCCGCACGCTCGGGTGCGCCAGCAGCTGCTTCCGAGCGGCCCGCCGAAGCCCCTGCCGACCAGGGCGCCGCCGACGAGCCCGAGGCGTCGCCCCTGCAGGCATGGTTCGACGCTGGCGTTGCCAAGATCTGCGTGTACGTTGACTCCGAGGAAGAGCTTCTCGGCCTTGCCGAAGCAGGACGCGAGCGCGGCTTTGTGGTGGCGCTCGTGCGCGACGCGGGCTACACCGAGTTTCACGGCGAGCCCACCTACACCTGCCTGGCCTTCGAGCCGCTCTTTCCCGAGCAGATCGATCCGCTTACCGGCAAGCTGCCGCTGTACTAGCAGCGGGCACACCCGCCGCTCGCCCCTCCGTGCCGCGCGCCTTCCATTGCGGCTGCGTCGCGCGCGTGCCGGCGTGGCGGCTGCTATCGTTCTGCGCAACGGCGGTCGCTTGACGCAGATGCGATCGCTTGCGGGCCCAAATCGCGCGCTAAACGATCGCGGTTGCGTCAAGCGATCGTGGGTGCGCAGAGCGACCGCAGCTGCGCAGAGCGATCGTGCCTGCGCAGAGCGATCGCGCCTGCGTCAAACGATCGTGTCCACGCGCCGCTGTCCAGGCCGCCCGGGCTCCAAGCGCACTGCCCCGACCAGACCGCCTCTCTCAGAAAGGCCTTTCATGTCCCAGCTGAGCAACATCGCCGCCGTCGTGTTCGACATGGACGGCGTTCTTATCGACAGCGAGTACGTTTACCGCGACGAGATCGGCCGGTTCTTCTCGGCCAACGGCATCGACCTTTCGATCGACACCCTCAACGCCCAGGTCGGCGCCTCGCACAAAGACTACCTGGCGTTTTTGGAGAAGTGGTGGGAGCGGGGCAAAGGCGAGAAGGTCCCCGGCCCCGAGCTGGCCCGCAAGGTCGACGCGTTCAACCGCGCCGAGGGGCCGCTCGACTACGCCGCCATCTTGAACCCCGGCGTGCCCGAGACGCTATCCGAGCTCAAGGAGCAGGGCTACCGCCTGGCGCTCGCTTCGTCGTCGCTTATCGGCAACATTCGCCACGTGCTCGACGTCTGCGGCCTGACCGACGCCTTTGAGCTCATCGTGAGCGGCGGCGACTTTCACGAAAGCAAGCCCAACCCCGAGATCTACCTGCACACCGTTGCCGAGCTCGGCCTTGAGCCGGAGCAGTGCGCGGCGGTGGAGGACTCCATTCCCGGCATCGCGGCGGCGCGCCGGGCCGGCCTCACGGTCATAGCCAAGCGCGAGGAGCGCTTTGGCTTTAGCCAGGACGGCGCCGACTACATTGCCGACGACGTGCCTGCCGTTCTCGACGTGCTCGCCGGCAGGGTGCCCGCGCAGGGCGGCCGATAAGCTCGCGCCCGCGCTGGCGCTCCGCGCGGTTGGCCACAGGCGCCCTTGGCAGCCGTGCGCCGGGCACGAGCGCAAAGCCGCATGATGACCGCCAAGAGCGCAGGCAGCGCGGCTATGGTTATGGTACCGCACGCGCCACGCCGGCCGCGGCGCGCATACACGAGAGGAGCGCTCATGCGTATCGAGAAGGTCTGCCTTCGCGACGACAACCCTACCATCACGCTGACGGCCTACGTGCAAGACCAGGTCGACATGCTCGTAAAAGGCCCGCGGCCGGGCATTCTCATCTGCCCGGGCGGCGCGTACTGCGAGTGCTCCACGCGCGAGGGCGAGCCCATTGCCCTGCGTTTTGCCGCCATGGGGTTCCAGGCGTTCGTGCTGCAGTACGCCACGTTCTTTGCCCCCGACGAGCCGTGCGAGCCCTATGCGCTCGAGAAGTACGGCGAGCGCCCGGGCTGCCGCTACCCGGCGGCGCTTCTCGACGCGGCGCGCGCCAAGGCTGCCATTAACGCGCATGCAAAGGAGTGGAACGTTGACCCGGAGCGCATTGCGGTGTTTGGGTTCTCGGCGGGCGGCAACGACGCCGCGCTCTTTGCGACCCGCTGGCACGAGCCGTGGCTTGCCGAGGCCGTGGGCGCTGCCGACCCTTGTGCCCTGCGCCCTGCTGCGGCGGTGCTCGGCTACCCGGTGGCTGACGAGTGCTTTGAGCCCGAGGACCCCTGCGACGCCGCCGTGGGCGCGGCGGGCCCCGGGGAGGCCCGTGCCGACGGAGGAAGCCCTTCTCGCGTGAGAAGCACGTCCGCGGTGCGCGCGACCATGAACACCGTGCTGTTTGGCACGCCCGAGCTGGCGCCCGAGCAGGCAGAGCTTGTACAGCCCGCGCGCCACGTGTCGGCGTTGACGCCGCCGACGTTCTTGTGGACAACCGCCGCCGACGCGCTCATTGCCTCCGAGAACACGCTGCGCTTGGCGCTTGCGCTCGCTCGCGCGGGCGTGCCGTATGAGCTGCATGTTTTTGAGGAGGGCTGCCACGGGCTTTCGCTCGCTACGCAGGAGACCGCCCGCGCGCCGCGTCACGTATGCCCCGACGTGGCCGAATGGGTGCCCCTTGCCGAGACCTGGCTCATGAAGCGCTTCTCGCTTGACTTGGCCGAGGCGTAAGGCGGCGCGCCGATCCGGGGGCGCTGTGCTCTGGGGCAGCCGAGCAGCGGGCGCTTTTGCGCGCCGCCTGCTGCGCAGATGCTTGGCGTGCTGCCCGATGGTGGGCGCTTTGGCTTACGTTCTGCGGCGTTCTTCGCAGCTGTTAACGCTTTGCGCGTTTACTAACACTTGCAGGCCAGAATCGCCGTCTAAGCGTTAGCAATTGCGTAAAGCGTTAGCCGATGCGTAGAGGACGACTTTGGGAGAACATCCACACGGCTGCAGCTCACAGGGCGCCTTCCGAGAAGCGCTTGTGTGGGTTTCGCCGGGAAAGCGCTGTCCGAGAAGCGTGGGTGCCGGCAGTCGCTGTCTCTGCAGGACGCCCTCCGCCGACGCCGCGCGTAACGGCTCCGCAACATCGTGGCGGCGGCGAAGCGGGGAGTGCCCTGCGTAGTAAGATGAGGAGCTATGGTTAACACCGTGCGCGTTGGCGCGGCCCCTGGCGGCTACGGCCTTTGACCGGCTGCCCTCTTGGAGCCTGTGCCGGCGTCGCGTTAACGCAGACCCGCGGCGGTGCGCCGCGCAAACAGGAGGGAGATCGCCATGGCGGTCGAGAAGAAGGACATCGACTGGGGCAGCCTCGGCTTTGCCTACCAGCCCACCGACTACAGCTACGTCTGCAATTACAAGGACGGCGCCTGGGAGGAGGGTGGCCTCACCACCGACCACACCCTCACGCTCTCCGAGTGCGCGGGCATCTTCCACTACTGCCAGGAGGTCTTTGAGGGCCTCAAGGCATACACCACCGAGGACGGCCGCATCGTCTGCTTCCGCCACGACCTAATAGCCAGCAGCATGGCCGACTCCGCCCGCCGCATCGTGATGCCGCCCTTCCCGGAGGACAAGTTCGTCGAGGCGGTCAAGATGGTCGTCAAGGCCAACGAGGCGTGGGTGCCGCCCTTCGGCTCCGGCGCCACGCTCTACGTGCGCCCGTTCATGGTGGCCACGGGCGAGGTCATCGGTGTTGCCCCTGCTACCGAGTACCAGTTCCGCATCCTCGTGACGCCCGTGGGCCCGTACTACAAGGGTGGCGTCAAGCCCGTGGCGCTGCAGGTTCCCGAGTCCGACCGCGCCGCGCCCCACGGCACGGGAGCCATCCAGGCCGGCCTCAACTACGCCATGT
>CASEEV010000094.1 GCA_949287065.1 uncultured Collinsella sp. | reverse complement strand
GCGGCAGCCATCAGCGCGTCGGCCAGCGCAGCGGCGCCCTCCTCGTCGTCGTTGGCGAGCTTGGAGACAAGCGCCGCCACCTCGGCGCGGTGCTCGATGTAGTAGTAGTTCGAGACGTGCCACAGACGCGCCACCTGCTTGGTGAGCGCGTTTACAAGCGCCGGATGGCTGTGGCCGAGGCAGCACACGCCGATGCCGGCGAGAAAGTCGGTGTACTCCTTGCCGTTGGCGTCAACGAGCGTCATGCCCTCGCCGCTCACGAACTCAACCGGATAGCGCCCGAACGTGGGCATCACGTAGGCGGCGTCGAGCGCCTTCTGCTGGTCAAACGACATCGTCGCTCCCCTCTGCCCGCTTGCGGGCGTTTTTTCTCTCTGTGCCCGGCAGACGCTCCGGGCGCGCCGCGCTTCTCGCGGCGCCTTGCGCAGCCTCCGGGCAGCCCCGGGAGCCTGCCTGCGCGAGGCCCTTGCGCAGGACCCTTACGCGAGGCCCTTGCGCGCCTCTTCCTCGGACAGGTTGACCATCAGGCGCGCCGCCACCTTGCCGAGCGGGTGCGTGTCGAGCTCGTAGGCCTCCTGCGTGGCGTGCACCACGGTGCCTACGCCCTCGTCGGTCAGGAGCTCGATCAGAAGCGAGTGCGCCGTCGTGCCGTTGATGATGTGCGCGCGGAACACACCCGCCTCAAGCGCGCGGATGCACGCGTCGATCTTGGGGATCATGCCGCTCGCCAGCGTGCCCGAGTCGCGCAGGCTGCGGCACTCGTCGAGCGTCATGTTGGAGATGAGCGAGCTCTTGTCGTCAAAGTCCTCGTACAGGCCGTCAACGTCGGTCAAAAAGACGATCTTGTGCGCGCCGAGCGCGGCTGCTACGTACCCCGCCGCGGTGTCGGCGTTGACGTTGTAGTACCCGCCGTCGTCGCCGAGCGCCACCGTGGCCACCACCGGGATGTACTCGCTCCTGATAAGGTCTTCGAGGTAGCCCGTGTTGACCTTGGTGATCTCGCCCACGCGCCCCAGCTCGGGATCGAGCTGATGCGCCACGAACGTGCCCGCGTCGGCGCCCGAAACGCCCACCGCCAGGTTGCCGTGCGCGTTCACCGCGCGCACGAGGTCCTGGTTGACCTCGCCCACGAGCACCTGGCGCACCACTTCCATGGTCTCGGGCGTGGTAACGCGGCGCCCGTTGGCAAACTGCACCTCGAGGTGCTGCGCGGCCATGGCGCGGTTGATGGCCTTGCCGCCGCCGTGCACGATGATGGGGTTCACGCCAAAGAGCTTGAGCAGCACGATGTCGCTCATGACGGCGTTCTGCAGGGCGGCGTTTTCCATTGCCGCGCCGCCGTACTTGATGACAACGGTCTTGCCGGCGATGTTCTTGATCCACGGCAGGGTCTCGGAGAGAAGCTCCGCCATCTGCGTGGGCTGGGAGAAGGGCCGCGTGTCGCGTGCGTATTTCATGCGTTGCTCCTAGAGGAGAAGTGCGGGCAGAGAAGGAGGCGGGCGGGCGGGGCGCCGCAGAGCCAGCCGGACTACGTGCGGTAGTCGCCGTTGATCGTGACGTAGTCGTGCGTGAGGTCGCAGGTCCACACGGTGGTGGCGGCCTCGCCGGCACCGAGGTCGGCATCGATCACGATCTCGGGCTCCTCGAATCGTCGCAGCGCCTCGTCCTCGTCGAAGGGCACCGTGAGCCCGTGCTCGCAGACGAGAAGGCCCATGATCTTGATGGTCACGCGCTCCTGCTCAAAGGGCACTCCGCACTTGCCGAGCGCACCGGCGATGCGGCCCCAGTTGCAGTCGTGCCCAAAGATGGCCGTCTTGACGAGCGGCGAGTTGGCCACGGCACGGGCGGCGGTGTCGGCGTCCTCGGGCGTGGCGGCGCCGATCACGTTTACGGTCACGAGGCGCGTGGCGCCCTCGCCGTCGGCGGCGATGCCGCGCGCGAGCACCGTGCACACATGCAGCACGGCCTGCTCGAGCTCTGCCCACGCCAGGGTTCCCGGGCGCACCGGATCGGCGTCGGGCGCGGCGGCGCCGCTCGCAAGGGCGATGCAGGTGTCGTTGGTCGAGGTGTCGGAGTCAACGGTCACCTTGTTGAAGGTCCGGCGCACGCAGCCGAGCAGCAGGTCGTGCAGGTCGGAGGCGGCCACGGGCGCGTCGGTCGTAACGACTGCGATCATGGTCGCCATGTTGGGCATGATCATGCCGGAGCCCTTGCACATGCCGCCGACCGAGAACGCAGCACCCGCGTACGCGGGATGGGCGCTTTGCCAGCTCACCGCGCACTCCTTGGGAGTTGTGTCGGTCGTCATGATGGCGCGCGCGGCCGCGGCAGCCGTCGGCACGCCGACAGCGGCCTCGTCAGCCGAGAAGCGCGCGTTGTCCTCGGAGGCGGGCTGGG
>CASEEV010000093.1 GCA_949287065.1 uncultured Collinsella sp. | reverse complement strand
TCGGCGTTGCCGGTGGACCAGCGGTGGTAGCCGATGATGAAGGGGTCGAGGTCGCCCTCCTCGAGCACTGACTCCACGTTGCCGGTCTCCACACCCGTGCGCAGGTCCTTGACCATCTGGTACGGGTAGAGCACGTAGCTGCGGATCTGGTTGCCGAAGCCGATGTCGGTCTTGGGGCCGCGGATCTCGTCGAGCTTGTCCTCGCGCTTCTTAAGTTCGAGCTCGTAGAGGCGCGCTTTAAGGATCTGCAGGCAGGCGGCCTTGTTCTGGATCTGGCTGCGCTCGTTTTGGCACGTCACCACAATGCCCGTGGGCAGATGCGTTACGCGCACGGCGGAGTCAGTGGTGTTGACGCCCTGGCCGCCGGGGCCGCTCGCGTGGTACACGTCTACGCGAATGTCGTCGGGCGCGATCTCGATGTCGATGTCGTTCGGCAGGACGGGGATGACCTCCACGCCCGCAAACGTGGTCTGGCGGCGCTTTTTGGCGTCAGTGGGGCTGATGCGCACCAGGCGGTGCACGCCGGCCTCGGCGCGCAGCATGCCAAAGGCGTCCTTGCCCTCGACCGTGATGGTGGCGCGGTCGATGCCGATGACCTCGGCCGCCGGGCAGTCGTTTACCGTGACCTTCCAGCCGCGGCGCGCGCAGTACTTCATGTACATCTTGAACAGCATGAAGGTCCAGTCCTGGGCCTCCAGGCCGCCCTGCCCCGGCTTGATGGTGAGAATAGCGTCGCCGTGGTCGAACTCGCCCGTAAACCAGCTCGAGAGCTCCATCTCGTCAACGGAACGCGTGAGCGCAGCGGCGGCCTCGGCGGCCTCGGCGATAAGCTCGGCGGCGTCGGGGTCGTCGCCCATCTCGGCAGCGAGCTCGAGGGCGGCGCGGGCGTCGGAGAGCGTCTCGTGCGCATCCTCGACAGCCTTCACGTCGCCGCGGTCGCGCCCGAGTTCCTCCATGAGCGCACGGGCGCGGTCGGCGTCGTCCCAAAATCCGGGGGCGGCGCTTTGGCGCTCGAGCTCGGCCACGCGGCCGCGCTTCTCCTCTACGTGCAGGTACGTCTCGACCTCAGCCAAGCGCGCCTCGAGCGCGTCGAGGTCGGCAGCCGTGACCTGTGCTGTTGCCTCTGCCTCGGCCATTAGCGGTTCCTGCCGTGGCAGTTCTTGAACTTCTTGCCGCTGCCGCAGGGGCACGGGTCGTTGCGGCCCACGCTGGCGTACGGGTCGCCCGACTCGGACTTGCGGTAGGTGCGGACCTTGCCCGCGCCCGCGTTGCCGGCCGTGCCCTGGGGCGCCTCGCCCACAGCGCGCGTTGCCGCCTGAGCGGCCGCGCCCTGCGCGATGGTCGAGGGAGCCTGGGCGCCGTCGACCTCGGCCGGACCCGAGAAGGTCGCGCCGTTGAGCGGCGAGGGCTCGGGCGCCTGGGTGGCGCGCGGCGCCTCGCGGACCTCGATGCGCAAAACCGTGCGCAGGTAGTCCTCGTACATGGTGCTCACAAGCAGCTGGAAGGCGCGGTAGGCCTCGGTCTTGTACTCCACGAGCGGGTCGCGCTGGCCGAAGCCGCGGAGCCCTATGCCCTGCTTGAGGTAGTCCATCTCCTGCAGGTAGCTCATCCAGCGCGTGTCGATCACGCGGAGCATAACCTGGGTGTTGAGGTGCGCCATGAGCTTCTCGCCCAGGCGCTCGGCCTTGGCATCGTAGACCTGCTTGACGTAGGCGAGGGTCTTCTCGGTGAGCTCGTCGAAGGAGTCGCCCTCGATGACCGGCGCGTCGAGATGGCCCGTGAGCTCGATGAGCCACTTGTGCAGGCCGTCGAAATCCTGCTCGCCGGAATGGGAGTCCTTGGCGCAGAACTCGCCTACACAGCGGTTGACGGTCTCGGCCATGACGTCGTCGACGTGGCCGGCGAGGTCCTTGCCGTCGAGAATGCGGTTGCGCTCCTCGTAGATGACCTGGCGCTGCTTGTTCATAACGTCGTCGTACTCGAGAACGTTCTTGCGCATGCCGAAGTTGATGTTCTCGACCTTGCGCTGCGCGCCCTCGACCGCCTTGGAGACCATCTTGGCCTGGATGGGCATGTCGTCGGGCATGTCGGCCTTGAGCATGAGCGCCGCGATCTTGTCCATGCGGTCGCCGCCGAAGAGACGCATGAGGTCGTCTTCGAGCGAGAGGTAGAACTGGGTCTCGCCGGGGTCGCCCTGACGTCCGGAGCGGCCGCGGAGCTGGTTGTCGATACGGCGGGACTCGTGGCGCTCGGTGCCGATGACGGTGAGGCCGCCGAGCTCGACCACGCGCTGGTGCTCCTCGGCGCAGACCTTACGGGCCCGCTCCTCGGCTGCCTCGAGCGCGCGGGCAAACGCGCCGAGCTGCTCGGGCTCGACCTCGAGGCCCTCCTGGGCGAGCTCCTCGACCGTGAGGTCTGCGGGGTGGCCGAGCGAGAGGATCTTCTCGCCCGTGGCGCGGTCAAAGCCGAAGTCGTAGCCGAGAACCTCCTCGCGGGCGAGCTCTGTGGGGTTGCCGCCGAGCAGGATGTCGGTACCGCGGCCGGCCATGTTGGTGGCGATGGTGACCGCGCCCTCGCGACCCGCCTGCGCCACGATGTGCGCCTCGCGCTCGTGGTGCTTGGCGTTGAGAATCTCGT
>CASEEV010000092.1 GCA_949287065.1 uncultured Collinsella sp. | reverse complement strand
TTTGTTTGCGGTCGCATCGACCCCAAGGTTAGGGGGATCGAACCCCATTGGGGGCGCGAGCGTCAAGCAAACGCGGAGCGTTTGTAGCGAGCGCGCTGAGGCGCAGGGCGCCGAAGCGGGCGCGGGCGCCGCCAGGCGCACGCCGAGACTCCTAACCTCCACCATACGATTTCTCAAGACCTCGCAACTCGCGGGGTCTTTTTTTGTTTGCGGTCGCATCGACCCCAAGGTTAGGGGGATCGAACCCCATTGGGGGCGCGAGCGTCAAGCAAACGCGGAGCGTTTGTAGCGAGCGCGCTGAGGCGCGGAGCGCCGAAGCGGGCGCGGGCGCCGCCAGGCGCACGCCGAGACTCCTAACCTCCACCATTCAAATTCGCAAGACCTCGCAACTCGCGGGGTCTTTTTTGTTTGCGGTCGCATCGACCCCAAGGTTAGGGGGATCGAACCCCATTGGGGGCGCGAGCGTTAAACCGAACGGCCGTTGACCCGCAGCGGCGCGCAACGTCGCGGCTCAGGAGAAACGCGGACCGAAGCATGTACGTGCCAAGTAAATCTCCGCGCATCGTCCTTGCTCGGGAGAATAGCGGCCCTTTGAGACAAGAACAGGGCTCTCGGCGGCACAACGTCTCGGCTTGGGAGAAATCTGCGGGCGCAAGAACCTTGCTTGGGAGAAGTGGCCAAACAGACCACGCCGTTTACCTGTGGGAACGACAAGCTCCCTACCTTCCGTAAACCGAGCTTTTCTCCAAAGCCGAGACAATGTGCAGCAAAGCGGGGCAAACAGCCGCGAACCTGCTGTTTTTCTCCCAAGGCGGGACGATGTTCACCGGGCATACCGAGAACGCGCGCGCTGCTGCCGGGCTTTCTGCGCGCGTCCCTACCCTGCAAGCCCGAGGAAAACCCGAGGAACTCACGGCAACCCTTTCTCGGCGCAAACCCTACCAACCGCGAAAACCCCGGCTACAGCCGGGAACTTTCTCGCGCAAACAGGGAACACCGGCAACGTCTTTCTCAACAGGATCACGCTTGGGGCCGCCGCGCATAAGGCGCCACGTGACAGAGCTCCTCCTTGTGAGGTATATCCATCACATAAGGCGCCGACGGGTTGGTCGGCGCCTTATGCGTCAGGTGGTTGTGCAGAGAAGCCTACTCGTCGCCGAGGAGATCCTCGATGGCAGACTCGTCGGCTCCGATGTCCACGCTCTCGTCCTCGGGCTCCACAGCCGCGCCGGCGGCGGCAAAGTCGAGCGTCTCCTGACCCTCGAGCTGGGCCTTCTTCTTTGCTTTGGCCTTAGCGGCCGTCATGCGCGCCACCGCGGTCACGCGGTCGCCGTCGGGCACGCTCATCATCTTCACGCCCTGCGTCGCACGTCCCAGACGCGAGATCTCGCTCGTCTTGACGCGCGTGACCATGGCCTCGGCCGTGATGATGAAGAGCTCGTGCTGCGGACCGATCACCTTCATGGCGGCGAGCTGGCCCTTGCGCTCGGTCATCTGGATCGTGAACACGCCCTGACCGCCGCGCCCCTGCGGCGTGTAGTCGCTGATGGGCGTGCGCTTGCCAAAGCCGCGCTCGGTGATGACAACGAGGTCGCCCTTGCCGTTGGTGCTCTCCATGCCGAGCACGCGCGCGTCGCCCTTCATGGTGATGCCGCGAACGCCCGAGGTATCGCGGCCCGTTGCGCGGACGTCCTCCTCGTGGAAGAGAATGGCCTTGCCCGCCGTGGTCGCCATGATGACCATGTCGCCGGACTTTACGCGGCGCACGTCGAGCAGGCGGTCGCCCTTCTTGAGGTTGATGGCAATAATGCCGTCGCGACGGCTGCGGTCGTACGCGCTCATGACGGTCTTCTTGACCATGCCCGACTCGGTGGCAAAGATCAGGTACTCGTCCTCGGGGAACGTGCGGCAGCTGATGACGGCGGCAATGCGCTCGCCCTCCTCAAACGGCAGCAGGTTCACGATGGCCGTGCCGCGGGCCTGGCGGCTGCCCACGGGCAGCTCGTGCACCTTCAGGCGGTACACCTTGCCCTTGGACGAGAAGAACAGCACGAAGTCGTGCGTCGAGGCCACGAACATCTCGTCGATGACGTCGTCCTCTTTGAGATTCGTGCCGCTCACGCCCTTGCCGCCGCGGCGCTGCGCGCGGTACGTGGCAACGGGGATGCGCTTAACGTAGCCGGTATGCGTGATGGTAACGACCATGTCCTCTTCGGCGATAAGGTCCTCGACGTCGAGGTCCTTCTCGGCCATCGAGATCTCGGTGCGGCGCTTGTCGGCGAACTTCTGCTTGATCTCGCCCAGCTCGTCCTTGATGACGCCGAGGATCTTCTCCTCGTGAGCGAGCAGGTCCTCGTAGTAGGCGATGCGCTCGAGAAGCTCGTTGAGCTCGTCCTCGAGCTTCTGGCGCTGCAGGCCGGTAAGGCGGCGCAAGCGCATCTCGAGAATGGCGTCGCACTGCACGTCGTCCAGGCCGAAGCGCTCAGAGAGGCGCTCCTTGGCCTCGGCGTCGTCGGCGGAGGAGCGGATGATGTGCACGACCTCGTCGATGTTGTCGACGGCGATGATGAGGCCTTGGAGGATGTGCGCACGGTCGCGGGCGCGGCGCAGGTCGTACTCGGTACGGCGGCGCACGACGCTCTGCTGGTGGGCGATGTAGTAGTGCAGCATCTCCTTCAGCGTGAGCGTGCGCGGCACGCCGTCCACGAGCGCCAGGTTGATGACGCCGAACGTGGTCTGCAGCTGCGTGTGCTTGTACAGGTTGTTGAGAACCACCTGCGGAATGGCGTTCTGCTTGAGGTCGATGACGAGGCGCATGCCCTTGCGGTTGGTCTCGTCGCGCAGGTCGGAGATGCCCTCGATGCGCTTCTCGTTGACGAGCTGCGCGATCTTCTCCTGCAGGGTGCCCTTGTTCACCTGATACGGGATCTCGGTGAACACGAGGCGCTGGCGGCCGTTCTTCATCTGCTCGACATGCGCCTTGGCGCGCACGGTGAGCGCGCCGCGGCCCGTCTCATAGGCCTGACGGATGCCGTCGGTGCCCATGATCGTGGCGCCCGTGGGGAAGTCGGGGCCGGGGAGCACCGCCATGAGCTCCTCGGTCGTGGCGTCGGGGTTGTCGATGAGCAGGTCGACGGCGTCGACGACCTCGCCCAGGTTGTGCGGGGGCACGTTGGTGGCCATGCCCACGGCGATGCCCGACGAGCCGTTGACCAGCAGGTTCGGGAAGCGCGAGGGCAGAACCTCGGGCTCCTGCAGGCTCTCGTCGTAGTTGGGGACCCAGTCGACGGTCTCCTTGTCGAGGTCCCGGAGCATCTCCATCGCGGCGCGCGTCATGCGGCTCTCGGTGTAGCGCATGGCCGCCGGCGGGTCGCCGTCGACCGAGCCGAAGTTGCCGTGGCCGTCGACGAGCGGCACGCGCATGGAGAAGTCTTGCGCGAGACGCACCATGGCGTCGTACACGGCGGAGTCGCCGTGCGGATGGTACTTGCCGATAACCTCGCCGACCGTCCAGGCCGACTTCTTGTGCGGGCGGTTGGGGGTGATGCCCGCCTCGTTCATTGCGTAGAGGATGCGGCGGTGAACCGGCTTGAGACCGTCGCGCACATCCGGCAGGGCACGGGCAACGATAACGGACATGGCGTACTCGATGAAGCTCGTACGCATCTCCTTGCCCATGTCGGCGGCCTCGAGATGACCTCCGTTGATGTCGTTCAGAAACGTCGTCTGCACGCCGTCTGCCGCCGCGTCGTCGTCGACGTCATCCACGTCGTCGGCAACGTCCGCCGTCAGATCGACTGGCTCGCGATCGTCATCGAACAAGCTGCGGTCGTTATCTGCCACGAGACTCCTTTCTCGTCACTAGTCTCTCGAACCCCGGGGGGCCGGCGCAGCGGATTCCAGCAACCGCGGAACCCTGACGAGCCGGGCGGGGAGTCCGTCGAATGCGAGGTTCCGCATGAACAGGAGGCGCCGGTGGCGCCTCCGTCGTGAATCAGGATGTGCTTGAGCAGGCGACGGATTCCCCGCTCGGCACAGGAAAACGCGCTAGATATCCAGGAAGCGGGCGTCCTTGGCGTGCTTCTGGATAAACTCCTTGCGGCTCTCGACCGACGTGCCCATGAGCTCGGACACCGCGCGCTCCGCCGCGGCCGCATCGTCGATGGTGACGCGCAGCATCGTGCGGTTGGCGGGCTTCATGGTGGTCTCCTCGAGCTGCTCGGGGTCCATCTCGCCCAGGCCCTTGTAGCGCTGGACGGTGTACTTGGTGCCCTCGGGAAGTGCCGCGACCTCGCGCGAGAGATCCTCGTCCTTGTAGATGTACTCCAGTCGGCGCCCGACCTTGAGGCGATACAGCGGCGGCTGGGCAATGTAGACGTACCCCGCGTCGATGAGCGGCTTCATGTAGCGGTAGAAGAACGTCAGCAAGAGAATGCGAATGTGCGCGCCGTCAACATCGGCATCGGTCATGATGATGATCTTGTGGTAGCGCGCCTTCTCGAGGTTGAAGTCCTCGCCCACGCCCGTGCCGATGGCGGTGATGAGCGACTGGATGGTGTCGGCGGTGATGGCGCGGTGCGCCTGCACGCGCTCGACGTTCAGGATCTTGCCGCGCAGGGGCAGGATCGCCTGGATGGTACGGTCGCGCGCCATCTTGGCGGAGCCGCCCGCGGAGTCGCCCTCGACGATGAAGAGCTCGGTCATGGTCGGGTCCTTCACCGAGCAGTCGGCGAGCTTGCCGGGCAGCGACGCGGTCTCGAGCAGGCCCTTGCGGCGCGTGGCCTCGCGGGCCTTGCGGGCGGCGTTGCGGGCCTTCGCGGCGCTCGTAGCCTTGTTGATGATCGTGCGCGCCTGCTTGGGATGCTCCTCGAAGTACTCGTTCAGTCCGTTGTAGACGATGCTCTGCACGAGCGTGCGCATGAAGGAGCTGCCCAGCTTGGTCTTGGTCTGGCCCTCGAACTGCGGGTCGGCGAGCTTGACCGAGACAACCGCGGCCAGGCCCTCGCGCACGTCGTCGCCCGTGAGGTTGCTGTCCTTCTCTTTGAGGATGTTCTGCTTTCGGGCGTACTCGTTGACCGCGCGCGTCAGCGCCGTGCGGAAGCCCTCGAGATGCATGCCGCCGTCCATCGTGTAGATGTTGTTGGCGAAGCTCATGACGTTCTCGGAGTAGCCGGCGTTCCATTGCAGGGCCACCTCGACCTCGCCCATCTTCTCGGGGTCGTCGGTGGTCGACTTGCCCTCGAGGTAGATCGGGCGCGCAAGACCGGGGAGCACCTCCTTGGTCTCGTTGAGGTACTTGACGAAGTCCGACACGCCGCCCGAGTAGCAGTACTCGCGGGTCTCGGGCTCGGTGCCGCGCTCGTCGGTGAAGACGATCTTGAGGTTCTTGGTGAGAAACGCCATCTCCTGGAAGCGGTTGGCGAGCACCTCGTAGTCCATGACGACCGTCTCGAAGATCGTGTCGTCGGGCCAGAAGCGGATCGTCGTGCCGGTGGTCTTGGACTTGCCCACGATCTTCATCTTCTGCGTCGTCTTGCCGCGCGAGAACTGCATCTCGTAGATGTTGCCGTCGCGCCGCACCTGCGCGATGAACTTCTCGGAGAGGGCGTTGACGACAGACGAGCCGACACCGTGGAGGCCGCCGGAGACCTTGTAGGCGGAGTTGTCGAACTTGCCGCCGGCGTGCAGCACCGTGAGAACAACCTCGAGGGTGGGGATCTTTTTGACCGGGTGCTTGTCGACCGGGATGCCGCGGCCGTTGTCCGCGACGCTCACGGAGTTGTCGGGGTGAAGCGTCACTGTGATCTTGCTGCAGAAACCGGCGAGGGCCTCGTCAACGGAGTTGTCGACGATCTCGTACACCAGGTGGTGCAGGCCGGCGATCGACGTGGAGCCGATGTACATGCCGGGACGCTTGCGGACGGCCTCAAGACCCTCGAGGATCTTGATCTCGCTGCCGTCGTACTCATGCTCGCGTTTCTTTGCCACGCGCACGTCCTTTCACACGAGTCCTGTTTTGGGCTATCCGAACTATTTTACCTGAATTGGCCACTAGTCTGACCCGCGCGCAAAAGGCTCTACAAGGCCCTCAAACACCGCTGGAAGACACGATTGGGCAAAAACGATTCGTTTGTCTCATGCGCGCCCGCAAAACGGGAGGAAAAGCCGCTCAGCGACGTCGGTACCCCTCGCGCGAGACGCGCACGACGATCTTTTCCACGCGGGCGCCCTGGAACTCCATGCGGGTGCGGAGAATCTCGCGCATCATCGTGAGGTTCGTCCCCCATGCCTGGGCGTCGACGTACACCACGAGGGCGTTCTCGGCCTCAGCGTAGTACAGGCCGGTCACATGGTCCTTCTCGCGCGCCACCTCGGGGCTCGAGGCCATAACGGCGTTCCAGGCGGCAAACACCGCGCCGCGGCGCTCGGCCGCGCGCATGCGGTCGCGCATCTGCGGCGACGCCCCGCCGAGCACGCGGCCGCGCTCGGCGGCGAGGTAGCCTTTGAGGTCGCGCATGGCGTGCCGGGGCACGGATCCGCCGTACGGCCACGGATGCTCGGCGGCGCGCTCGAGCTCGTCGTGCTCGATGCGCCGGCGGCGCTCCTCCTCCGCCCTGCCGCCGCGCACGGCCTCGGGGCGCACCGTCTCGTCACTCATCGCCGATCCTCACCACCTGCGCCGCGTCCAGAACCTCGTGCGAGAAGTACCCCAGGTTGGTGGTGGTAACCACCGTCTGCACCGAGCGCTCGGCAATGCCCATGATGGCGTCGCGCCGGGAAGCGTCGAGCTCGCTCATCACGTCGTCGAGCAAAAGGAGGGGGTACCGGCCGAGTATGTCGCGCGTCACGCGCACCTCGGCCATCTTCCAGGCGAGCACCACGCTGCGCTGCTGCCCCTGCGAGCCGAAGGCCCGCGCGTCGCGGCCGTCGATGGTAAAAACGATCTCGTCGCGGTGCGGGCCCGCGAGCGTCATGCCGCGGCGGCGCTCCTCGTCGCGCCGGGTGCGAAACGCCTCCACCAGGCGGTCGGCGAGCTCTTCGCGCGAGGCGCCGTCGACCGGTCCGATAGTCGCCTCGTACGCCACGCCGATCTCCTCGTGCGGGGCGATCGTGACGTAGGCCTCGGCCATATGCGCGCGCACCCGGTCGAGAAGCGCGCAGCGATGCTGCAGCAGCGCCGCCCCCGTGAGCGCTATCGACTCGTCCCACGCCTCGAGAAGCCCAACGTCGAGCGCAGGCTCCTTGAGCAGGGCGTTGCGCTGCTCCACCGAGCGCGCGTACGCGGACACGAGCTTGGCGTACTGCTCGTTGAGTTGCATGCCGAAGTCGTCGAGCGCCTCGCGGCGCACGCGCGCGGAGCGCTTGACCATATCGAGATGATCAGGGCAGAACAGGACCGACGGCACGATGCCGCGCACGCCCGCGGCAGAGACGCCCTTGCCGTTGCGCTTGAACGACCGCTTGCCGCCCGCCACGTCGAGGCGGATGTCGACAACGCGGCCCTCGCCCTCGAGGCGCGCGGCCGCCATGGCGCACGGAGCGCCCTCCCGCACAAGCTCGCGCGGAGAGGGGCGCCTAAACGACTGGCCCGCCGTGAGAAGCTGCAGAGCCTCGACGAGGTTCGTCTTGCCCACGGCGTTGCGGCCCACGAGAATGGTGGTCGCCGGCGACGGGTCGAGGTCGTACGCCTCGAAACTGCGGAAGTCACGCACCGTAAGGTGCGTCAGCTGCATGGCCATGCTAAACCTACACGCGCACGGGCATGACCAGGTAGAGGTAGTTGATCTTACCGTAGGACTTGAACACGCCCGCCTGCGCGTAGCTCTGAAGCTCGAGCGTGATCTCCTTCTCGTGCCCGATGGCGTTCAGGCAGCCGAAGATGTAGTGGTAGTTGAAGGCAATGGTCCCGGACTCGCCCACGGCCTCGACCTCGAACGCCTCCTGCGCGGCGTCCTGGTCGCTCGAGATGGCCGACAGGCCCATGAGGCCGGCGTCGGTATCGATCTCAAAGCGCACGGCCGAGTTGTTCTGCGCGATAACCGCCACGCGCTTGAGCGCCGCGGCAAACGTGTCGACGTCGATCTTGACGGACGTGGTGCAGGCAGCGGGAATCAGCTGCTTGTAGTTGGGGTACGTGCCCTCGATGCGGCGCGAGACGTACGTGGTGCCGCCCGCCACGAACACGACCTGCGTGTCGGTCGAGCCGACGAGGATGGTGCCGGTGCCGCCCGTGATGGAGAGCGCGTCGTAAAACGCGCCGGCGGGGACATTCAGCTCGAAGCTCCCGTCGAGCGAGGACGTCTCGACCTGGGTGTCGCACACGGCAAGGCGGTACGAGTCGGTTGCGACAAGGCGGATGGTGTTGTTCTCGACGGTCATGTACACGCCGGTCAGAACGGGGCGGTTCTTGTCGGTTGAGGTCACACGGTACACGCGGTTAACCATCTCGGAGAGGATGTTGCTCGGAAGCTCCACGGAGCGCTCGAGCGCAAACGCCGGAAACTCCGGAAAGTCCTCGGGCGGCAGCGTGTTGAGGCGAAACGCGCTCTTCTCGCACGCGATCTGCGCCTGACGGCCGTCGCAGACAAACTGAACGGCGGCGTCGGGAAGCGTCTTGGTGATGTTGGCGAGCATCTTGCACGGAAGAACCACGGCGCCCGCCTCGTCTACGCGCGCGGCAACGCGGTGCTTGATGGAGATCGTCAGATTGGACGTCTGGAACTCAAGGACGCCGTCCTGCGCCTTGATGAGAACGCCCGAGAGGATCGGCAAGGTGGACGATCCGGCGATGCCCTTCTGCACAACGGCGAGGGCATCGGCAAGCGCTGATTGACTGACCGTGAATCTCATGGTGCACCTTTCTGGGAACGGGTCTTATTAATGTTCTCTTATATATCTAAACCTAACAGTAGTAATAAGGCGGTTGAAAACGTGGAGTGTTCGGATCTCCGCAGGTAGCGCCCGTAAAGTTGCCTTTTGGGCACGTGGAAAACCCAAGGCGTTTGTCCACAGCCCTGAGGGCCTCTCGGGGCTTTCCACGCGACCGCGGCGTTTTTCCTCCCGTTGTCCGCATATCATACTCCAGTTTTCCACAGGCCCCCTCCGGCCCGGCGGTTGGTTTTGCCTACGATCTCAGCTGGATCTTGGTCCTCAGGTGCTGGCACTCCTCGCGCACCGACGGGTCGCCCTCGAGACGCCGCTCGATGACCTTGACGCTCGAGAGCACGGTCGAGTGGTCGCGCCCGCCGAACGCCGCGCCGATGGCGTTGAGCGACATGGAGCAGAGCTCGTAGGTGAGGTAGATGGCCATGTGGCGCGCCGTGGCGATGTTGCTCGTGCGCTTGCGGCCGATCATCTCCTTGTGGGGAACCTGGTAGAACTCCTCCACGACGGTCTGCACGGTTCCGACGCGGATTACCTTGGCGGCGGTGTCGAAGTACTGGTTGGCGATCGACTGGATGTCTTCGTTGGTGAGCTCCTTGCCGGCCAGCTCCTTCTCGCGCGCGTCGTTGGCGCAGCGCTCGCAGAAGCTCTCGAGCTCGCGGATGTTGTTGCCCGAGATCTCGGCCATGAAGCTGAGCTGGTCCTCGGTGAGCGTGCCCGAATCCATCTGGAGCGCCTGGAGAAGGTCGGGGTCGACGTTGGCGTACTGCGAGATGTCCTTGGCCTTGATCATATTCTCGTAGTAGTGCTTGAGAATCGCGAGCTTGGTCTCGTAGCCGGGCTCGGACACGAGGCAGAGCATGCCGGAGTTGAAGCGGCTCGTGAGGCGCTCGTCCATGGCGAGCTCTTTGGGGGCGCGGTCGGAGGCGATGGCGATGCCCTTGCCCTTGCGGATGAACTCGTCGACAAGCTGGAAGAACTGCTCGATGGTCGACTGCTTGCCGAGGATGTTCTGGATATCGTCGATGATGAGCACGTCTGCGTCGTGGTACTCGCGCAGCACCCCCTTGCCGCTGTCGTTCTTGAGGTCGGCGAGGTCGCGCATGTAGTCGTCGATGTAGGCCTGGGAGTTGGCGTACTTGACCCTGAGGTCGGGGCGGCACTTGGCGAGCTCGTTTTTGATGGCGAGCAGAAGGTGGGTTTTGCCGAGGCCGCTGTGGCCGTAGATGAAGAGCGCGCGGGCGCCTGCGCCTTCTTCGGCGAGCGCCGTGAAGCGGATCGCGCTCTGGTAGGCGAGCTTGTTCTCGGAGCCCAGGATGAAGTTCGTGAACGTGAATTTGGAGTTTATGCCCACGGCGGCTGCGGGCTCTGCAGCGGGCTCGGCAGGTGCGCTGCCCGCAGCCTCGTTGCCGGCAGCCGCGGTGTTGGGCGCTGCTGCCCCGTTCATCTGGGCCATGAGGCGGGCGAAGTCTGCGGGGGAGACTGCGTTGCGCACAGCTGATCCGGCTGCCGCGGCCGGTGCGGGCTCTGCGCTCGCGGCAGGAGCCTGCGGCGCAGGCGTGTTGGGGGCGGCTGCGGGGGCGCTCGGTGCGGGCGCGCTGTTCTCTGCGCGCTGGGCCGCCGACGCGGTTTGGGGCGCGGGTGCTGGCGCGGGCGTGGGTGCCGGAGTGGGTGCCGGAGTGCTGGGGCCGGCCTGCACCCGAGGCGCCGCTCCGCCCTCTTGCTCGGGAGGGCGTACTTCGAGCGCGAGCTGGGCAAACGCGATCTCTTCGAGGTAGGGCTCGATCACCGCGCGCTGCTTGTCGAGGTAGGCCACGGCAAAGCGCGACGGCGCGGCGATGACGAGGGAGCTTTCGGTGAGGTCGATCGCGCGGCATTGAGCGAGCATGTTCACGAGGCGCTGGTCGCGCCCGTCTCGCTCGCAGAACGCGCGCGTGTCGTCGAGAAGTATCTGGGCTTCGCTGTCCATGGCAACCTGCTTGGTCGTGTGGGGCTAGTTATATAGGTATTGCGGCGACGGTGCTGGGCTAGTGCGCCGCGTACGTTTTGCCGAACTCGGTGAGGAAGTGCTTCTGGCCTCGCTTGATGACGAGTCCCGTTTCTGCCAGTGTAGCAAGCTCGCGGGACCACGTGGGATTGGAGGAGCCGAACGCTCGCGCGAGCTCGGTAGGTCCGCAGGATCCGTGCTCGAGTAGGAAACCAAGAGCTAGATGCCCCCGTTCCGAGATGAAGGGCGCTGCTTCGCCCTGCGCGGCCATTGCTGTTTCCGCAGGTTGCGGAGGTGTGGAAAACATCTGCGGCCCTTGTGGATAACTCTGAGGAAATCCATATCCTTGCGGCTGCTGCCAGGGCATCGGCGCCGCCTGTGCCTGTGCGCCCGGCCATGGGGCGGGGTAAGGCTGGTAGGGCTGCGCGCCCCACGGGGATCCGTAGCCCGCACCCGCCGGCGCGGCCCCTGCCCCGGGCACCGCGCCGGCGTAGCGCGGGTCGCCCTGAGGGGTCGCCGCGCCCGCGGGAGCAGGCTGCCCGTATCCTGCGAGGCGCGTCTGGTCGAGCGTGACGGTCACCACGGTTCCGCGGTTCATGTTGTCCTCGATCACAAGCTTGCCGCCCGCCATCTCGAGGTACTGCTGAACGGTTGGAAAGCCCGAGCCCACGCCGCGGATGTAACGCTTCATATGCTCGTCGGCGCTGGTCATGCCCGCCTCGAGGGCGAGGTCCTTGTTGGCGATGCCCGGTCCCTGGTCGGCGAAACGGATGGTGTTGCCGCTGTCGAGAATCGAGACCGTGGGTTCTATAAAGTACGCGTGGATGAAGTTCTCGACGATCTCGCGTATGACCATGAAGGGGATGGAGCCGCCCTGCTCTTTTACGCAGGCGTTGACCGTGTTGGTGATCTCCTCAAGGTACGACCGGATGTCTTTGGGTTCCACCACGATGACGCGCGGCGTCGACAAGAGGTCGTCGTAGATGGCGATACGGGCCGGGTAGCGCACGAGTTCGGCGCCGCCCCCTGCTCCGACCTGCTCAGATTCGCCACGCGCATCCATCGCTTCGTACGCGCCCAACTCGGCGCCTGCCTGCGCGCGCTGCGCCTCGGCGAAGGGGCTTTTTTGCGCCGCTGTGATGTGCCTGTTGGTGGCAACTTTCTCGCCCGAGTCGACGAAGGGGTAGAACGAATCCGCCATAGCCATGCCCGTTTCATGTTCGCTACTACGTTTGACCTGCGATTTTACGACTCTTCCGCGCTGTTCCAACAACTTTTCAAAACATGTTGAAAACTGAAGCAACTTCGTGAAAAGTTATCAACAATTCCAACAGGAGCTGTTGAAAAGTCGACGAAATATCGTGAAAGAAATTTTAACATCTCCCGAGGTGTTTGCCCTGTGTGTTTTACGCGCGTCATTGACATGAGCTGGAGTTATTCTCTACAATTCTGGAGCTTAAGCTGCCACAAGCATAGGCACTTGAAACGCAACAGGAGGAAATGAGACATGAAGCGTACGTATCAGCCTAACAAGCGCAAGCGCGCCAAGACCCACGGCTTCCGCGCCCGCATGGCCACCAAGGGCGGCCGTGCTGTTCTGGCCCGTCGTCGTGCCAAGGGTCGCAAGCGTCTCTGCGTGTAGCGAAGCGGGCATATCTCATCTTATATGAATACCATCAAGTCCAAGCAAGACTTCGAGCGTGTGTTCACTCATGGGAAACGCTACAACCATCCGCTCATTCGCATGATCATCTGCGATGCATCCGACAAAGGCGACCCCGGACGGGTCGCCTTTGTCGCAGCTAAGCGGCTTGGGTGCGCCGTCGTGCGCAATCGCTCAAAGCGCGTTCTGCGCGCCACGGCCGAGGCCTGCGCGCTCCCGGTGGCCGGCAAAGACCTTATCCTGTTCGCCACCCCGCGCACGCGCGTTTCTCGCCCAGACGAGATGTGCCGGGCCCTGCGCTCCCTCATGAAGCGCGCCGGGCTCACTATTGAGGAGGCTCCGCGTGATTAAGCGCGCTGCACTGGCGCTGATCCGCCTGTACCAGCGCCGTGTTTCGCCGTTGCTGCCCGACTCGTGTATCTACATCCCCACGTGTTCCCAATACTGTCTCGAGGCCATCGAGAGGTACGGTGTTCTCCGAGGGTCCTGGCTGGGGTTGAAGCGCATCGTAAGGTGCCATCCGCTGCATGCGGGTGGCTACGACCCGGTACCGTAGGCCGCGGTGCCATCGGAGGAAAATCTCATGTGGGATTGGCTCGTTGACATTATCTTCGCGGTGCTTCAGTTCATTCAGAGCATCGCGGTTGACTGGGGTCTCTCGATCATCATCCTGGTCCTCATCATCCGTCTTATCCTGACCCCGCTGCAGACGCGCGCCACCAAGTCCACGGCGCGCATGCAGGTGCTCCAGCCCAAGCTGCAGGAGCTGCAGGACAAGTACGCCGACGACCCCCAGCGCCTGAACGAAGAGATGATGAAGTTCCAGGCCGAGAACAAGTTCAACCCGCTCGGCGGGTGCCTGCCACTGCTCATTCAGATGCCGGTCTTCTTCGCGCTCTTCACGGTGCTTCGCGACCGCATTCCCGACGGCGGTTCGTTCTACAACATCATCCCGAACCTCGCGGGCACGCCTGGCGGCTCTTTTGCGAGCGGCGACATTGTGGCGGCGCTGCCGTACCTCATCATCCTTGCGCTCTTCGGCGTCCTTACGCTCATCCCGACGCTTTTGACCTCCCGCAATCAGACGGGCGCTCAGGCTTCGAGCATGAAGACCACCGCCATCTTCATGGCCGTCTTCATGGTCGTGATCGGTTGGAGCCTGCCCGCCGGCGTGCTTCTGTACTACGATACGTCGAGCGCATGGGCGGTTATCCAGCAGGTCTTCATCACCAAGCGCGTGATGGAGCAGGCCAAGGCCGAGGAAGAAGCCCGTTTGGCTTCGGCGCCTGTTGAGGTGGACGTGGTGCGCCGCGAGCGCAAAGCGCGTCCGCACAAGAAGCACTAAGCGGAGCGCGCCATTAGGGCGCGCTCCTTTTTATTAGTAAGGCACCTTACTAAAGGAGTTTCTATGGACGATGTTGTAGAGATCGACGTCGACGCCCCTGAGCAGGCGGCTTCCGAGCCTCAGGCTGCTGCGGACGACGTCTTGGAGGGCTATACCGGCGACTATCCCGAGCTTGCCGCGCACGTGAAGTCCGGCGAGCCTCTGACCGACGACGAGCTCGATCTGGTGGCCGACATTGCGATCGACGTTCTGCGCACCATTCTCTCTCACTTCGGTGCCGACAAGTGCGCTATCGACGAGTACGACGGCGATGACGACGAGTTGATCCTCGATGTGTCCGGCGGCGACCTTGCGGTGCTTATCGGTCGCCATGGCCGTACGCTTGACGCGCTGCAGACGCTCGTCTCGCTGATGGTCAGCCGTAAGCTGGGGTTCCGCTTCCCGCTCGTGGTGGACGTTGAGGGGTACAAGAGCCGCCGTAAGAGCAAGCTCGCCGGCATGGCGCGCAACGCCGCAAAGCGCGCGCTTCGTACCGGCGGTTCGGTCAAGCTTCCTCCGATGAACGCCTACGAGCGTCGTCTCGTGCACCTTGCGCTGCGCGATTACGACGATGTAGTAACGCATTCCGAGGGCGTTGATCCTGATCGCTTCGTGGTTGTGGTTCCCGTAGAGATCGACTAAGCGCCTTGTCACATATTGTGTTGTGGGGAGTCTTCGGACTCCCCCTTTTTTGTACGATGTGCGACTGGGATTTTCGGGGCATGGATTTGAGTCGCTGAATGCACGTTTGCACCGTTGGTGTGCGTGTGTGTGCAGCTACGCGCTGCTCTTCTGCATCTGCCTCTCTATGGTGGTGCGGCGCTCCTGTGCCTACGGCTGTCCTTCTTCTGTGAACTGAGTATACTGGGGTACAGGTCGTAAGCGAATGCTATGCGCTGCATCGTGCAGTTCTTGGCATTCGCGTGGCATGCTGACGGTTGCGAAACGGAGCTATAAATGGAGCAAAAGGAAACCACTCAGCGTTTGCTGTCTTTAGCCGACGAGGTGGGGATCAGCATCTCTCTTGAACAGGCAGAGCGCTTGCTTGAGCATCTCGACATGGTGGTCGCTGCAAACGAGCGCATTAACTTAACGCGCATTACCTCTCCGGAAGACGCGTTGATTCTGCATGTAGTTGATTCGCTTCTGCTTCTCCCGTACCTCAAGCGCTCCTCGGGGTTCTTCCTCGATATGGGCACCGGTGCCGGCTTCCCCGGTATCCCTCTCGCGATCTGCTCCGGGCGACGCGGCGTGCTTCTCGACTCCACGGGCAAGAAGATTCATGAAGTGACCGGGTTTGTTAAGCAGCTTGGCCTGACGGGCATCTCAACGGTGTGCGACCGTGTTGAGGCGTATGCCCAGCTGCATGGCAAGGAATTCGGCTTCGTTACGGCCCGTGCCGTTGCGAGCCTGCCGACGCTTGTGGAGTACGCTTCTCCGCTGCTCTCCTTCGACGGTGTCCTTGCTGTATCGAAGGGAAACCCCGGCGAGGATGAGATCGCCTCCGGCGATGCCGCAGCAACAATCTGTGGCATGCGAAGGATCTCGTTTGACGAGTACGATCTGCCCGACGACAAGGGTCACCGCACGATCATCTGCTATCAGCGCAGCAGTCATCCCAGGATCAAATTGCCGCGCCCTATCGGTAAGGCAAAGCGCGATCCGCTTGCATAAGGCTGGTTGAGTTGTTTGTTGTGCAGGCCTATGTTTCACGTGAAACATAGGCCTGCGACATGTTGGGCTCGTAGTTTCGTTCGTGTCCGCACGGTACTATAGAATGGCGCTACGGTCCGCTGCTGTTGCTGACAAAGGGGCTAAAGCTCGATTGTGTTGTTTCATGTGAAACATCGCAGTAAGGAGAAGTTGTAGTGGGATACAAGGATGTGCCGCGCTCGAAGGCCAAGAAAGAATCTCAGATCATCGCGATTCTGAACCAGAAGGGCGGCGTCGGTAAGTCAACGACGGCGGTGAATTTGGCGGCAGCTCTCGGCGAGTACAACAAGAAGGTTCTTGTTGTCGACTTCGATCCCCAAGGCAACACCACAAGCGGCTTCGGTATCGAGAAAGAGGGGCTTGACGCGTGCATCTACGATGCCTTGCTTCGCAGTACGCCGATTGAGAACCTGGTGATGGAGACGCCGTGCAAGAAGGTGTTTCTGGTTCCCTCGACCATTCAGCTTGCCGGCGCCGAGGTCGAGCTTGTATCGGTAATGGCGCGCGAGATGCGTCTGAGGGATATCATCGTTGGGCTCAAAGATGATTTTGACTACGTGTTTATCGACTGTCCGCCCTCGCTCGGCTTACTGACGGTCAATGCCCTGACGGCTGCGGATAGCGTGCTGATCCCGATACAGTGCGAGTACTACGCGCTTGAGGGCGTGACCAAGCTCCTTGAGTCGATGAAGATGGTCAAGGATCGTCTCAACAGACATCTCGAGACCTTCGGCGTGCTGCTTACGATGTACGACTCACGCACGACGCTTGCCAACCAGGTGGTCGACGAGGTTCGCGGTTATTTTGGCAAGAAGGTGTTTCAGGCGGTTATCCCTCGGTCGGTGAAGGTGTCCGAGGCGCCGTCGTTTGGTTTGCCGGTAGTTAAGTACGCTCCCAACAATAAGGGGGCGCGTGCATATATGCAGCTTGCACGGGAGGTGATACGCCGTGGCTAGCAGAAGAGGCGGGCTTGGGCGCGGTTTGGGTTCTCTTATTAGCGAGGCTCAGTCCGAGTCGGGTTATGCAAGCCCTGACACTACGGTTCCATTGGGCGATATTGTCCCGAATCCCAATCAGCCGCGTGTTCATTTTGACGATGAGCTTCTCGATGAGCTTGCCGCGTCGATCAAGGAGCATGGGGTTCTCCAGCCGTTGCTGGTACGAAAGCACGGTGGCAAGTACGAGATCATCGCGGGCGAGCGTCGTTATCAGGCGTCGTTGCGCGCCGGCCTTGAAGAGGTGCCGGTTATTGTCCGCGAGGTGGATGATCGCGAAATGCTCGAGCTCGCGCTCATCGAGAACCTCCAGCGGTCCGACCTCAATCCCATCGAGGAGGCAAAGGGCTATCGTCAGCTCATCGACGCGAACGGGCTCACGCAGGATGCCCTTGCGCAGGCTGTTTCCAAATCTCGATCGGCAATCGCCAATGCGCTGAGACTCCTTGACCTACCCGATGCGGTGCAGGATATGCTGTTTGAGGGGAAGATCTCTGCCGGTCATGCACGTGCCATATTGTCTGTACCGAACGACGAGGATCGCGTGAGGCTTGCGGAGCGTGTTGTTGCCGAGGGTTTGTCGGTGCGCGCGACTGAGCGCCTTGCTCCGTTGTTCTCAGTCGGAGAAGAGCCTCGTCCGACACGAGCGGTTGCTCCGCAATCCTACAAGCGCGCCGCTCGAGCCCTTCGCCGATACTTTGATGTTCCCGTGCGAGTAAAGTCGCTGCGCGGAAAGAATAAGATAGAAATCGAGTTTACTGACGAAGAGGATCTGGGCAGGTTGATCCACATGATGACAAGCGGCAGAGAGGAGTCTCATGAGCATGAATAAGGTTGTCGCCATTGTTGTTGCCGCCGGTACCGCCGCCACGGTTGTGGCGGGTGCGATCGTTGGTTACAAGCTCGCTACCGACGAGGTGTTGCGCAAGAAGGTCGTGGGAAAGGCCACGGCGGCGTATCAGAGCTCCAAGGCTAAGGTGTCTGGTATGTCTGAGGATGTGGTTGTGCGTGCCGCCCAGCTCAAGCGCGATCCCAAGATCAACCAGGAGTGGGTTGCCCAGCAGTGGGAGTACATCGGGTACTAGCATACGAACATCTGTACGTATACTGCCTGAGCTCTAGGCAAATCGAGCTCACGGTCAGTGTTTCACGTAAAACAACGGCCTGCCTCATGTGAGAGGCAGGCCGTTGTCGTTTGTGCTGTGTGTGAGCTAGGCGTTGTGCGGGTTGATGACGCGCTGCTTGAGCTGGCCACAGGCGGCGTCGATGTCGTTGCCGCGGGAGTTGCGTATCGTGGCCTCAACGCCGTGCGCGTTCAGGCGCCGTACGAGCTCGGCGGCCTTCTCGGGCGTCGAGGGCTCCAGAAGGCTGTTCTTCACGCGGTTGAGCTGGATGATGTTGACGTGCGCAAGCGTGCCGGCGCAGAAGTCAACGAGCGCGTCCATCTCGGGATTGGTGTCGTTGATGCCGCCGATGAGGGCGAACTCGTACGTGGGGCGACGGCCGGTCTTCTCGATGTACTGGTCGAGCGCCTCGCGCAGGCGCAGCAGCGTGTACTTCTTAACGCCGGGCATGAGCTTGTTGCGGGTCTCCTGAATGGCGGAGTGTAGCGAGATCGCGAGCGTGAACTGCTCGGGCTCCTCGGCAAACGCGCGGATGCCGGGAATGACGCCGCAGGTGGAGACCGTAAGATGCCGCGCGCCAATGCCCGCGCCGTCCTCGGCGTTGAGCCAGCGCAGCGCGGCAAGCGTCTCACGGTAGTTGGCAAACGGCTCGCCCTGGCCCATGAACACGACGCTTGTGGGGCGCGTGCCAAAGTCCTCGGCAACGTGCATGACCTGGTCGTACATCTCACCTGCGGTAAGCGAGCGCACGAAGCCGCCCATGCCGGTGGCGCAGAAGGCGCAGCCCATGCCGCAGCCCGCCTGCGTTGAGATGCAGACCGAGAGCTTGTTGCGGCGCGGCATGCCAACGGTTTCGACGGTTACGCCGTCAGCGAGCTCGAGCAGGTACTTACGCGAACCGTCTTTGGAGACCTGGCGTGCTACCTCAACAGGGATGTTGAGCGCGTAGCGGTCGGCGAGCTTCTCGCGCAGCGCGGCAGGGAGGTTGGTCATCTCGTCGAAGGAATGCGCGTGCTTCTCGTAGAGCCAACTGATCAGCTGCTTGGCTCTGAAGGCGGGCTGCTTGAGGTCGCCGAGCGCCCGTGCGAGGTCCTCGCGTGTGAGCTGCTTGATGTCGCGGCGGCGTTCTGTGTGTTCCATTAAATGAACCTCCGGAAAAGTGATACCGCGTATTTGGGTTATGCTGTTTCAACGCGGGGCTATACTCGCATAAGTCTACTGCATGAAGCCCAAAGGGCGCGGTGAGAGGAGCAGGTAGCATGCCAAATACGGATCCGGCGTCGCTGCGCGTCGTTGTTTTGGCCGGTGGTCGTTCTTCGGAGCGCGAGATCTCGCTCGAATCGGGCGCGGCTATCAAAAAGGGCCTGATCGACGCGGGTTTTGCCTCGGTCGATATGATCGACCCTTCCGACGAGGGCGCCATCGTTGCTCTCGCGCAAGGCGCCTACGACGTTGCCTTTATCGGCCTGCACGGCGAAGGCGGCGAGGACGGCACCATCCAGGGCGTCCTCGAGTGGTTGGGTATCCCCTACACCGGTTCGGGCGTTATCGCGAGCGGTACGGCGTCCGACAAGGTGCTCGCCAAGCTCGTGTATCAGCGTGCGGGCATTCCTACCTCGCCCGACGTGGTGCTCACCAAGGGCGAGCCGTATTCCGTTGACGAGATCGTCGAGAAGGTCGGCACGTCGTGCTTTGTGAAGCCCGCCATCAATGGTTCGAGCTTTGGGGTGACGCCGGTCCACAGCGCCGACGAGCTCGACGCGGCGATTGCGACCGCCTTTGAGCTCGACAACAAGATCCTGATCGAGAAGCGCATCGTTGGCACCGAGATCTCGGTGGGCGTTCTGGGCAACAGGCATCCGCGCCCCCTTCCCATCGTCGAGATCAACCCGGGCGAAGGCGCCGAGTTCTACGACCTCAAGGTTAAGTACGAGCCTGCCGAGCTGCATCATATCTGCCCGGCCCGCCTCTCGCCCGAGGACTATGCGCGTGCCCAGGAGCTCGCCGCCCTTGCGCACGACGCTCTCGGCTGCAGCGGTTACTCGCGCAGCGACTTCATCGTGTCCGAGGACGGGCCCGTTATCATCGAGACGAACAATCTACCGGGCATGACGCCCACCTCGCTGTTCCCCGACGAGGCGCGTCATGTGGGTATTGAGTTTGCCGACCTGGTGCGCACGCTCGTCGAGCTCGCACTGGAGCGGGCAGGAGAATAGCAGCGCGGCCGGCGCCGCAGAGGAGCAGGTACATGAGCAAGCCAGAGATTGCCTCTGCGGTGCTGCCGGGCACGCCGCAGACGGTCGTTGACGCGTATCGCACGCTCGAGGAGCGTGCCGCCACACGCGATTTCGGTCTGATCGAAGACGACGTGGTGGTTCTCGACACCGAGACCACGGGCCTCTCGTCTCAGGAGAACGAGCTGATAGAGATCGCTGCCGCGCGCCTGCGGGGCCGCGAGATTGTTGAGCGGTTCCAAACGTTCGTACATCCTGCCGCCGGACCGATCCCCGCGGAGATCGTCAAGCTCACCGGCATTACCAACGCGGATGTTGCCGATGCGCCGTCGGCGGTCGAGGCGGTTGCCTCGCTGCGGTCGTTTGTCGATGGGCGCCCGGTCATTGCTCACAACGCCAACTTTGATCGGACCTTCATCGAGTCGGTGAAAGGCGGCGTGTTCGTGAGCGATCTCTGGATCGACTCGCTCGCACTCTCACGCATCGCGCTGCCGCGACTTGCCTCCCACAAGCTCGCCGTCATGGCGGAGCTCTTTGGCTGCACCTCTGTCGAGCACCGCGCCATGGCCGACGTCGAGGCGCTGTGCGGCGTATGGCGCGTGCTGCTCACGGCGCTCTCCGACCTGCCGCGCGGCCTTATGCGCCGGCTCGCCGACATGCACCCCGACGTGGCGTGGTCGTATCGCCCGATTTTCTCCCAGCTTGCGGGGGCCGACGAGAGCGCATCGTTCTCGCTCGTTGCCGCCCGTGCCGACCTTCTCCGCTCCTCTGAGGCGGAGCAGCACATCGACGCCGACGAGCTTCCGAGCCTGAGCGTTCCGAGCCGCGACGAGCTGGAGCGCGCGTTTGAGCCGGGTGGCCTGGTCGAGCGCATGTACGCGGAATACGAGCCGCGCGCAGAGCAGATCGCTATGGCGGACGAGGTGCGCGACGCGCTTGAGACGCGCACGCACCGGGTGATCGAGGCGGGCACGGGAGTCGGCAAGTCGATCGCCTACCTTGTGCCCTTTGCTCTTGCCGCCAAGCGCAACCGCATCACGATGGGCGTTGCCACAAAGTCCAACAACCTCACCGACCAGCTCATGTACCACGAGCTTCCGCGCTTGGCGCGCGAGCTGCCCGGCGGGCTGTCGTTCTGCGCCCTCAAGGGCTATGACCATTACCCTTGCCTGCGCAAGCTCGAGCGTCTCGCACGCAGCACCGACGCTATTGAGACCAATCGTGACCCGGCGGACACGCTCACGGCTATTGCGGTCATCTACGCGTATGTGTGCCAGTCGCCTGAGGGCGACCTGGATGCGCTGGGTATCCGTTGGCGCAGCGTGAGCCGTCGCTCTCTGACGACGCAGTCCAAAGAGTGCGCGCGCCGCCTGTGTCCGTTCTACCCCGACAAATGCCTCGTGCACGGCGCTCGCCGGCGCGCGGCAGGGGCCGACATCGTGGTGACCAACCACTCCCTGCTGTTCCGCAATGTTGCGGCTGACGGAAAGATCCTGCCGCCGATCCGCCATTGGGTGGTTGACGAGGCTCATTCGGTTGAGGCGGAAGCGCGCCGGCAATGGGCGATTCAGGTGTCGGCCGACGAGACGCGCGTGCTCTTCGAGCGTCTGGGCGGCCGTAGGACGGGCGTCGTCGGGCAGCTCACGCACGATATGGCGTCCTCGGAGTCCGCGACGCTCTTCATGGGGCTGGTTGCCAAGGCCGACGCGGCTTGCGCGCGGGCATCGGTTGCCATGGCGGGGCTTTTTGAAGCTGCGCGCGCATTTGCCCAGGGCTTCCCGACGCAGCGTGGCTATGAATCGGTGAGCCTGTGGATCAGCCCCGAGGTGCGCGCAACGCCTGCGTGGGCCGAGCTTCTCGATGCGGGCGATACCGCGGTGCGCGCTCTCGACGCAGCCGACAGGACCATTGCGTCTGCCGTAGAGGCCATCAAGGCCGGGGCCCCCGAGAAGGTCGTCGACCTTGCCGACGCCGGCAGGAGGATCCACGAGCTTCTCGACGCGCTCAAGCTCGTGCTCGACGGCACGGACAGCGCCTACGTGTACTCTTTGCAGGTCAACCACCGTATCAAAGCGGGTGGCGAGACGTTTACCGCCGAGCGCATGGACATCGGCCGGGCCTTTGCCGACCATTGGCTTCCCGAGATGCACACCGTGATCTTTACGTCTGCCACGATCGCCGTTGCCGGAAACTTCTCGCACTTCAACCATGCCGTGGGCCTGGATCGTATCGGCGAAGGGCTTACGCGCGCGCGGCATCTTGATTCGAGCTACAACTACGACGAGCATATGGCCATCGTTGTGGCAGGGGACGTTCCCGACCCGCGCAGCCGCGACGCCTATCTGGGATCGCTCGAGAAACTGCTGGTGGACGTGCACGTTGCCATGGGCGGTTCGGTGCTCACGCTCTTCACGAACCGTCGCGACATGGAGGACCTCTACCGCCGTGTGAGCCCGGCTCTCGAGCGCGCGGGCCTCGAGCTCGACTGCCAGTTCCGCAACAGCTCGCCCAAGCGGTTGCGCGATCGGTTCCTCGCGTCGGAGGAGCTCTCGCTCTTTGCGCTCAAAGCGTTTTGGGAAGGCTTTGACGCCGCTGGAGATGCGCTGCGCTGCGTGGTTATCCCGAAGCTTCCCTTTGCGAGTCCGAACGATCCGCTTGTGCGCGAACGCGACTTGCGTGAGGAGCGTGCCTGGGCGCGTTACTCGCTGCCCGAGGCGGTGCTCGAGGTCAAGCAGGCGGCGGGCAGGCTCATTCGCTCGTCGTCCGATCGCGGCGTGCTCGTGCTCGCCGATTCGCGTTTGGTGACCAAGGGGTACGGCAGGCAGTTCCTCGGGTCGCTGCCCACGGGGTACCAGCGCATAGAGAGCGCGCTCGTGGGGCGCTACCTCGAGCTGTGGAGAAAAACGCACCGTAGCTGACAGCTGCCGCTGGCGGTGCGCCGGTAGTGGCTAGCTTTGAGGCGGGTCGGCGAGGAGGCTGCTCGCGTACGCAGCGTACGTGCCGAGCACGTCGGTGGGCCCGATGAGCTCGATCGCACCGTCCGATGCCAGAACTTGGTCGAACAGCCAGGGCAGGTTCGTGCAGGCAACGTCGACGGTCACGGGTCCGCGGCGCTTGCCGCTCACGGCGAGGATCCCCTGCCAATCCGCCGCGGCGAATGCCTCGCGCGAGGCAAAGCGCACGCGTGCGAGGGTTCCGTCGTCCATGAAGGCTTCGTTGAGCGTGCGATCGTCATAGCGATGCTGTGCAACGGAGTCCTCGGTGAGCACGCAGTCAGAGAGACGGTCGAGGCGGTAAAGGCGCTGCGCGTCTTTGCAAACATCCCAGGCAGAGAGGTACAACGCATCGTCGGACTCAAACAGGCGGTGCGGATCAACCGTTCGCCAAGTTGCCGTGTTTTCCCGGTTTGACCGGTAATGTATCCGGCACCGGATACCTACCTCAACGGCCTCGGCGAGCGCTGGGAGGTGCGGTGACCACGGCGCGGCGTCACGCACGAGGTCGCTGCTCGCGGTGCGGTCTTCTCCAGGGGAGAGAATGCCCGCCAAACTATCTCTGAGGGATTGTGCGCAGGCGGGTCCCGATGTGGCGTTGAGTGCGCTTAAGAGTGCCAAGCTCTGAGGCAGGGTGAGCCTTACCTGCGGGATCATCTCGTCAACGCCGCGGTACCGCAGGTACGATCCCTCAACGGACACGGCGGCTCGCGCGCCGCTTGCGCGGTTGCCAAACGCAGCGATCTCCTCGGCTGCGGCAACGGCTTCTTCTTCCGAGCAACCGAGAAGCTCTGCCGCCCGTGCAATGGCAATGCGCCCTGAAGGCATCGTGCCCAACAGCGCCATGAGCGAGATGGCGCGATCGAGAAGGCCCTCGCGCTCCTTACTTGACCGCGGCATGGTTGCTCACCGCCTTCCGTATCATGGTTCTCCACGTGTCCACGAAGGCGCTGGGATTGTGCGGTCGCACCCCAAAGCGCGCGTGCGCGAGGCAGTACGCCGCCGCCTTGCGCGTATCGCGGACGGAAACGGACCAGATCTGTCCCCCTTCGATGCTGCTGAGTCTTCCCGTCTCGTGAGTAAACGTCCTGACCTCGCTTTCGGTCAGCGTACCCGGTAAGAAGATCTCGATGGTTTCCCGGTGTGCACGGTTGTCTTCCCGGTTGAAGTCAAAGACAAAGAACCGCTGGTCATCAATGGAAAACGACGATGGCACCGCATAGGTTTTCCCGGGTGCGGCAACGCGGTCTATCCGGTCAAGCCGGAACGTCTTTACCGGTTCTCCCTCGCAGTCTGCATCGGCGCCCGATAGGTACGAGATGCCCTCCTCGGTAAAGAAGCCGTAGATCTTTACATGGCGGAGCCTGCGCGAGCCGTCCGGCTTGCGGTAGGCAAACGCGGCGGTCCTTCTCCACGAGAAGGCGGACCACAGCGCGTCTCTGATGAGGAGCTCGCGCTTCTCGGCCGCCGTCGTGGCCTTCACCGTCGCGTCGGCAGCTGTGCGCAGCGCGTGCGGGTCCGTATCGAAGCGGCTGATGGCGATCTGCTCGAGCTTGGCGCGGACTTGGAGAAGCTCCTGTCGGTACGGGACGTTCGGTCTCGTGAGGTGAATCTCTACGGCGCGCAGCGCGGCGAGAAGCTCGTCGAGCGCCGTGTCGGGAAGTGTGATGCCGGTGCGTTCCTGGTCTATTTCCCACAGGCTCTCTTCGTCGGCCGCCGCCTCACGGGGGCGCAGCTCTTTGACGATGCAGCCAACCTGTGCGAGGGACTCGCGGTCGCGTCGAAACTTTCGTTGATCGGAGGCCTTGTTTCCCGAGCCGTACCCGAGGTCGGAGTCGGAGACGATCTCCGAGGTCGCAAGGGGCCTGCCCGCCGAGGCGAGCGTGTAGAGAAGGTTGGCGGCACGCCCCGCCGCAGCTGCCGCCTCGCTGCGTGCCCGCGCGCTTGGCGTGTCGGCTTCGTCGGTGTGTGCTGCGGGGTTGGTCATATGCGTCCTTATCGCAAACGGTTGGCGTGCGCGAGGTTTCCTTTCTGGCAGCGATTGTAGCCGTTGGTTGAAGGGGCTCAAAACCGCCGTTCAGGGGGATGAGAAAACCATGGGGCATGGGCCGGGGCAAAGTGCCCGGTTCATAGAGAACCTATCTAAGAGTATACTTTCGACATATATATGCTGTGCCGAGTCAAGCGAATGGGAAATCGATGGCCAACACGCTGAAATACCTCAACCACCTCGTGCAGCGCGCGGGGATCACTCCTGCATGCAGCGAGGAGGAGCGCGAAGCGGCGGAACTTATCGCCGACGTGTATCGTAATCACGGGTTCAACCCCGAGATTCAGGAGTTCAACGCTCCGACGTTCACCAGGCTTCCTCATGTCATTATCGGAATCCTGCTGTTCTTGGGCTCTATCCTCTACGGAATCGGCGGCGCTGCCGGCATCGTCGGCTTTGTGATGATCGTGGCGAGCACGGCGCTCTACTTCCTCGACCGCTTCGGGCGCCTCGAGGGCTTTCTGCGTGGGGGCACGGGTCTCAGCCAGAACGTCATCGCCTACCACAAGGCCTCCGGTCCGCTTGCCTCGCCCCGCAACCGTCCCGTGGTCATCGTGGCCCATTACGACTCGCCCCGCGCCGACATGTTCTCTCGTCCCGAGCTGGCGCCTTACCGCCCGCTCATGATGAAGCTCATGCCGTTTGCCTGTGCGGCGCCCGTGGTGCTTGCCATTCTGAGCCTTCTTCCGATTCCCGGCTTTTTGCGCACGGTGTTCTGGATCCTTTCGCTCGTGTGCGCGGCGCTGCCTCTGTTCAACGCCGTGTGCATCATCATGAACAAGTTCTTCCTGCCTTACACGAGCGGCTCGGTCTGCAACAAGTCTTCGGTTGCCGCCATGCTCGGCGTCATGGACGCGGTGTCACCGTTCCACGGCGAGAACGAGTTCCCCGACGACATCCCGGCCGAGCGCTTTGCCTCGACTTACCGTTACAGCGATGAGGCTGGCGAGGAGCCGAGCGAGGAGGGCGTGTATCGCGCCGATGAGACCTTCTCGGCCGTTTCCGGGTTTGGCGAGGAGGGGCCTGCTGCGGAGCCCGTTGCTCCTGTTGCTGGAGCTTCCCAGCCTGCGCAGGTTGCCGCGGCCACCGTGCCTGCGGCTCCGGCAGAGCCGGCCGCGCGCCGTCACGGCATTGAGGTGCTGCGCGCCCTGCAGATGCTTCCCGACACCTGCGAGATCGAGTACGAGGCGCCGCGCGTGGAGCCTGTTCCGGCGCCTGCTCCTGAGCCCGTTCAGGCTGCTGAGGCAGCCGCCCCGACCGTTCCCGAGGTTGTTGCGCCTGCGGCCGCGCCGGCCGCGTCTATGACGCCTGTCGAGTCCGAGACCCCTGTTGCCCAGATTGACACACAGGATACGGTTCAGCTTTCGCGCGCGGAGCTTGCCGCTGCCGCGAGCGCCGCGGTTGCCGAGGGCGCCGAGCCCGAGCAGGCAATGGAGCCTGCCGCGCAAGCTGCCGAAGAAGCCTCCCCTGTGGAGCGGCCGCACTATGTAGACGATTCCGACGCGCTTCTCGAGGCTGCTGCTCAGCCTGGCTTTGACGACGAGGAGCCTGCCGAGGAGGGCATCGACTACGCTGCCGCCGTTGAGCAGCTTCCTCCGGCTGAGGATGCGGTCATGGCGGTCAACGCCGCTATTACCGCCGCAAAGCATGTGGCGCTCAGCGATCACTACGTTATGGCGGATACGCCTGCGCCCCGCCCTGTTGAGCCTGCTCCTGCGCCGGAGCCCGAGGTCGTCGAGCAGCCTGCCGCTCAGGCTTCCGAGCCCGTTGCGTACGAGCAAGAGCAAGTTGATCTTGAGGCAACGACCGCCTGGGAGGCTCAGCCTGCATACGAGGAGCCCTACGCTCCCGCGTATGACGAGGTTGCCGAAGACGAGATCGTCGCCGAGCAGGAGCAGCGCGAAGAGCCTGCCGCCGATGCCTACGCCGACGGCCCCGCGTACGACCTGGCTTCTGACACCGAGGAGTATCTCGAGGAGGACGCGTATCGTCAGCAGGATGACGCGTACGCCGAGGAGGCCGAAGAGGGCTATGAGGAGCAGCAGGTAGAAGAGCAGCCCGCCGCGACCGACTTCTTCGGTTCGCTGCGCGATCGCGTGCAGGGCGGTGTGCAGAGCCTGACCGAGCAGGCGCAGTCCATTCCCGAGCGCGTGCGCGGCCTTTCGTTTGTCCAGCGTATTCAGGAGGCTCTGCAGGGTCGTGGCGGTGCGGACGATGCCACCGACGAGTACTGCGAGTCCGATGCCGAGGACGCGCCTGAGGCGCAGGAAGGGTACGAGGCGGCACCTGTTGACAAGACGGCCGCTTGGGATCCCTCGATGACGTACGACTCCACTGCCGCCTACGATCCGGTGAGCGACGATGCCCTCGACTCCACGGCTCCGTACGAGCCCGAGACCGAGGCGTATGAGGAACCCTACGAGGAGGCGGCCGCTTCTGCTCCTCAGCACCGTGAATATGCCGGCGGAGCGTACGGCTACGAAGAGGAGCCCGCGGCATACGCTGAGCCCGAGCCTGAGGCGCCGCATACCGAGGACTCCTTCGAGAATGAGGAAACGTGGTCCCCTGTTTATCACGAGGCATCTTACGACGAGCCGGTCGAGGAGTACGCTTCCGACGATGTGCCGCAGGCGGTGACTGAGGAACCCGAGTCCGTTGCCGCGCCTGAGCCCGTTGCGCATGCAGCCGAGCCTGCCTACACCGAGGAGCCCGCACAGGCTGCCGAAGAGCTGCAGGTGTTCAGCGTCAAGGATCTGATCCCCGACGCGCCTCAGGTCGACCCAGACGCCACCCAGGCGTTCTCCGCTGTTCAGGCGCGCGAGGCGCGCGAGGCGGCCGTCGACGTCATGATGCAGCAGATTGACCTGGCGTCCAGCCAGCCGCTTCCGGATCCCGAGCCCGTTCAGTCGGATCCCGAGCCGGCGTCGGAGGCGGTTGTCGATGCATCGCAGGGTGCCAAGGACGTTGTCGACGACCCCGAGTGGGGTACCTCGAGCTTCGAGCCCATCGAGGTTCCGTCCGCGGCCAACCGCTCCGCGCTGTTTGATCTTCCTGATCCGGCGGCTTCTGGCGATCCATTCACGACCGGTGTTTCCGACAAGGGCACGATCGACGCCGACATGGCACCGTATCAGGAGTCTCAGAAACCGATCGTTCCTCCGTTCATCGCCGAAGCGGTCAAGCAGAAGCCCACGCCCCGTCGTGCTTCTCGCTCCGATGCAGACGAGTCCCCGACTGAGAATTCTGGCGCAAGCGAGAAGATCACCGGTAAAACCGAGAAGCCCGCAAAGAAGCACGGTTTCGGCAAGTTCTTCGGTCATGACGAGAAGACCGAGGAGCCCGAAGGCGGTTCGATGAGCGAGTGGCTCGGCGTTGACGAAGACTTTGACGCCAAGACCTCGGGCCGCAAGATCGGCTCGTGGGACAACTTCGAGAACGACGAGAAGCGCTGGAAGGGCGGCGCCGTCTCTGCCGAGAACGTGTCGGATGAGGAGATGCTCGACGCCATCACCTCGATGGGCGACGACGAGCTTCTCGGTCACGACATCTGGTTCGTGGCAACCGGCTCCTCGGTGCACGACGGTGCCGGCATGAAGGCCTTCCTCGCAGCGCACCGCAACAAGCTGCGTGGCGTGTTCCTGATCAACCTCGAGTGCGTCGGCGCCGGAGAGACCGCCGTGGTCATGCACGAGGGCACGCGCAAGCCCCTTAAGGGCGACCGCCGTATCCTCGGTCTGCTCAACCAGGTGTCCGCCGACTTCCACCGTCCGTTCTCCACGGTCGACATGCCGTTCGTCGAGACCGACGCTACGGTTGCCATGAGCATGAGCCTGCGCTCGATCACCGTTGCCGGTGTTGACCCAGTCGGTCCGCGCTTTGCCTGCGGCTACTCCGAGGAGGACGCGCCCGAGAATATCGAGCCCGAGAAGATCGACGTGGTTGCCGACGTGGTGACCGAAGTTATCCGTCGCTCTTAGGAGGTCGTATGTGGGGTTTTATTAAGGCGCACTGGATCGCCTACGTGATTGGCCTCGTCGTGGCGCTTGCTGTGGGTTTCGGCGCATCGTACGCGTTCTACGTCTGGGGTTCCTCGGACATCGACCATTCCACCGAGTTCGAGGAAACGCCCACAGGCAGCGAGGAGATGGGCTCAGCCGACATCAACAGCCTCGGATAGTGTGGGGCGCATAGCCACAAAGAGAGGGCCGGCCGCAGATGCGGTCGGCCTTCTCTGTTGCAGGGGGCAGAAGTCTCTTTAAAAAGGGGATCTTGTACCAAGATTTGCAGAACTGTATACTAACCAGTATGCCGATTCGCTCGGCACATATACGCGGGCATCGCCAAGTGGTAAGGCATCAGCTTCCCAATCGAGCGAGCAAGAGAACGCAAACGCAACCAAAGCAATCCACAATCAAATAAGACCAGTTAAAACGCCTTGTTTTCGCAACGGGCGTTTTTTCATGGGCTCTCGCGCAACCGGAACAACGCGCGTTTTTCCGAATCGGTTCCGTGCGCAAGGCGCTCCCCCCGCACGCTGACGCCTGCAAACAAGGGGCTCGCAAAGCCGACACCGAGGCGCGCCCCACGTTCGCCAAGCCGCCGTCGGGCACCTCCGCCACAGACGTGGAAGTGCGGCCGCGCTGAAGCTCTGCGCGGCGCCTGCTCGCTTATGTGCGCATCGCGGAGGAAGGGGCGGGATCGTCGGCGCGGCACAATCGAGCTGCATACGTTTGCACGTATTTCTTTGTTTTCGCATGTCGTCGTGCGTCTTGCTGTAGATGCTGACAGCTTGCTACAAGGGGGAGGGAGCCCCGAGGGGTTTCCCTTCTTTTTGATATGAAGGACGAGCGTCTGTGCTGGTGGATATCGGCAGAAACCAATGCGCCCCCTGCGGCGGCGATGCCGACAGGGGGCGCATGCGTTTAATGATATGCGGCGCTAACAGGTGATTCGATGCCTACAGGCAGTGATTCTGGGCGACGCGCTTGAACCAGTACGCGCTGGCCTTGGGCGTGCGCTGCTGGGTTTCAAAGTCAACGTAGAAGAAGCCGTAGCGCTTGTTATAGCCGTTGGTCCAGCTGAACTGGTCTTGCAGGCTCCACATAAAGTAGCCGCCAACGTCGACACCGCATTCGATGGCCTTGAGGATCCAGCGCAGGTGGTCTTCGACGTATGCGATGCGTTCGGAATCGTCCACGGTGCCATCGACAAGCTGGTCCTTGCGACCCATGCCGTTTTCGGTGATAAACAGCTGCCTGTAATTGGGATAGCGCAGTGAAATATCCATCATAAGGTCGAACAGACCCTTGGGATAGATAATCCAATCCCAGTCCGTGGTGGGAATGCCGGGGCGTACGGCGCGCTCGCCCACGCCCGCCACGCGCCAGCGACCGGTACCCTTGTCGCCAGTGCCGTTGTGATGAAGGTCGGTCTCACCGTCGAACGCCTTGAGAAAACGGCTTTGGTAATAGTTGATGCCCAGGCAGTCGTTGAGCTGCGCGGCGCGGCGCATAATCGAGAGGTCATCGTCCAAAAACTCGACTGAGCCGTTGCTCGCCTGGCAGAGGTGCTCGATGATCTGGAGCGTATCGGGCGCATAGTCGCCGCGGAAGGTGGCGTCGAGCAGCAGGCGGTTTTGCAAAACATCGTCGTTTTTGGCTGCCTGGATGTCGCCTGGGCAGGCGGGGTCATAGGGGTACTTGTATTCCAGTGCGTGGATGACGCCGATCGTTCCGGGATAGCCACCCTGCTTGTAGGCCAAGACGGCGCGGGCGTGGGCGAGCATCATGTTGTGTTGGGCCTGCAGGCACTCGTGCAGGCAGCCCTTCTTGCCCTGCGGCCAGGTGCCTTCGACATAGCGGTTGAGCGTGGCCGCTGCGATCTCGTTGAACGTGAACCAACGGGTCACCTCGGGGTACTCGTCAAAGCAGAAACGGGCATACGCCTCAAAGGCGTCGATGGTGTCGCGGTTGAGGAAGTCTCCGTTGGCGTAGAGCGCGGCGGGGGAGTCGAAATGGTGCAGGGTCACGTATGGCTCGACTCCGTGGGCGCGGCAGCTGGCGAAGAGGTTGTGGTAAAAGGCCACGCCTTCAGCGTTGGGCTCGCCCACGCCGCCATTGGGAAAGATGCGGCTCCAGGCGATTGAGACGCGGATGCCGTTCATGCCGAAGCGCTCGCACAACTCGAGGTCACTATCGTAGCGGTTGTAAAAGTCGCAGGCGGGCTCGGGCGAGAAGCGGCCTTGCTGGGCGAGGTAGTCGTCCCATGCGACCTTGCCCTTGCCATGGGATTGGCAAGCGCCTTCTACCTGGTAGGCGGCGGTGGCGCCGCCAAAAACAAAGTTGTCGGGAAAGCGCTGGGGGGTATCGGCGGGGGACATGTGGCTCATGGCGAATCCAATCTTGTTTGAAGGGCTGAAAGGGGTTAGGGGCGGTCCGGGAGAAGACGGCAGGGCGCGCTGCTCCCGGACCGCGGAAATGGGGGCTCTATTCGAGTGCGCTATTGCACGCGCAGGGATCTAGAGGCCCAGCTGCTGGGCTACAAATGCCAGCGATGCCTCGCCGTCGCGGGTGAGGTCGATGTACTGCTTGCCGCGGGTGACGCAGCAGGCAACGCCCATACGCTCGCCGTCGGCCTTGAGGTCGTCGAAGTATGACGCTGCCTGGGGCGCCAGGATAACAAGGTCAAAGTCCGGCATGATGTCCAGATGGCTGCCGTAGGCGTCCGCTGCGGTCTCAAGGTCGATGCCGTGCTCGCGGGCAGCTTTGGCCAGCGCGTTGGCGAGCAGGCCGGAGGTTCCGCCTCCCTGGCACAGGACCAGGACACGACGGCCGTTGAGCGCTGCATAGGGGTCGCTCGCAGCGGCGATAGTGCTGGACGAGGCGCTGGCAACGGCGTTATCAGATGCAGCGGGGGTGGTGTTACCCGCAGATTCTTCGTCCATAGGCTGGCCAGCGGCACGCTTTTTCTCTGCTGCCATGCTCGCGGCAGCCTGGGCGACGGCACCGGTGGCGACGCTTGCCGTGTCTGTCTTGCCCTGGAACGCCGCGTTCATGGCTGCTTGCTTCTGGGCGGCGCGCTGTGCGACCTCAGCCTGATCGGCCTCGGCTTCTTCGGCGCACTTCTCACGGTCGTACACCTTGAAGAAGGGGAAATAAATGAGGAAATCGACAATCAGCAGGGCGGGGATGAGCAGGAACGCAAGGGGCTGAAGTCCCAGGCCCATGGCGATGCCCACGGGCGCGGGGGTGGTCCAGGGAAGGCTGAACATGAAGCCGTTCATACCCAAGACGTCGATGAAGAACTTGGTGATCCAGATATTGGCGATGGGCGCGAAGATGAAGGGGATGAAGAAGATGGGGTTCAAGACCATGGGAGCGCCGAAGAGGAACGGCTCGTTGACGCCAAAGCAAACCGGCACGGCTGAGGCACGGCCCACGGCGCGCATCTCTTTGGACTTGGCGAGGAAGGCGAACATGAAGCAGATCACCAACGTGGCGCCGGTGCCGCCCATGGCGACGACGAAATCCTGAAGCGGTTTGGTGAGGACGGCGGTTGCGTGCTCGCCGGCCTGGTACATGGCCATGTTGAGCTCGAGGTTGGAGATGAGGGCGGCGGAGATTGCGGGCTCGATGATGGAGGGG
>CASEEV010000091.1 GCA_949287065.1 uncultured Collinsella sp. | reverse complement strand
CCGGACGGATGCCAGCCTCCCTGGCCTCGGCGATGGCCGGGGCGACCTCGGGACGCTCGGGGTCGATCATGCCGGAGAGACCCACGAAGGTGAGGTCGTGCTCGAGCGCTTCGGGGCTGCAGTCGGCGGGTTGCGCCTTGTGCATGCGCACGGCGGACGCGAGAACGCGCAGCGCCTGATGGGCCATGTCGGTGTTGGCCGCCATGATCTTCTCGCGGCGGGCGTCGGTCATGGGCTCGACGGTGCCGTCGGCGTTCATGACCTTGGTGCAGCGGCCGAGAACCACGTCGGGACCGCCCTTGGTGTACTGCTCGAAGGTGCCCTCGGGAGTCTTCACCACGACGGACATCATCTTGCGGCCGGAGTCGAACGGAGCCTCGCCCACGCGCGGGTACTTCTCGGCGTTGCCGCCCTCGTAGAAGCCGAGCTTGGCGGCGTCGTTGACGAGCGCGCACTCGGTGGGCTCGCCGACCGACTCGCCCGCCTCGGGGTCCCACTTGGCGTCGGAGCAGAGCGCCATGGCGCGCACGTGCAACGCGTCGGGGCCCTCGACCTCGTGCTTGACGACGGTCATCTTGTTCTGGGTGAGCGTGCCGGTCTTGTCCGAGCAGATGATCTGGGTGCAACCGAGCGTCTCGACGGCGGTCATCTTGCGGATAATGGCCTGGCGCCGGGACATCTTGGTAACGCCCATGGAGAGCACGATCGTGACGACGGCCACGAGGCCCTCGGGGATGGCGGCCACGGCGAGCGACACGGCCACCATGAAGGTGTCGAGGATCATCTCGGGGTTGTTCCCGAGCTCGCCGCCATGACGGATGAGGTCGACGGCGAAGATAACTACGCAGATGCCGAGCACGAGCTTGGTCAGGATGCCCGAGAGCTCGTTGAGCTTCATCTGGAGCGGGGTGAGCTCCTTCTTGGCGGTGGTGAGGGCGTCGGCGATCTTGCCCATCTCGGTCTTCATGCCGGTGGCGACCACCACGGCCTTGCCGCGGCCGTACACCACGGTGGAGCCCATATAGCACATGTTCTTGCGGTCGCCAAGCGGCACGTCGTCGGTGCCGTCGAGCTCGATGGCGTTGACGTGCTTCTCAACGGGCACGGACTCGCCGGTAAGGGCGGCCTCCTCGATCTTCATCGAGGCGCTCTCGAGAATGCGGCAGTCGGCAGGCACGGAGTCGCCGGCCTCGAGAAGAACGATGTCGCCGGGAACGAGGTCGGCGCTCGGCAGATGGACCATCTTGCCGTCGCGGATGACCTTGGACTGCGCGGCGCTCATCTCCTGCAGCGCGGCGAGCGCCTGCTCGGACTTGGCCTCCTGGACTACGCCGAGCACCGAGTTGATGATGACGACCGCCATGATGATAATGACGTCGGCCCACTCGGACTCGCCCTGGATCATGCCGGTTACCGCGGAGATAACCGCTGCCACGATGAGCATGATGACCATGGGGTCGGCCATCTGCTCAAAGAAGCGCTTCCAGAGCGGGGTCTTCTCCTCCTCGTCCAACTTGTTGGGGCCGACGCTCGCGAGACGCGACTGCGCCTCGGCGGACGTCAGGCCTGATTCGGCGCTCGACTTCTGCTCGTCGAGTACCTCCTCGGCTGATGCCAAGTACTCTTTCAAACTGATCCCTCCTGGCAAAAACCATACGCTTCGGGCTCCGCAGGGCGGCGCCCCCTACCCTCTTCGTATGACGCCCGATCGTAATTCCAGGAAGGCAAGGGCTCGTCATACGATTTCGAGTCTCCATAATACCTGAGACGGGCGCGACCTCGAGGGGGAACCGGACAAATTCCCCCACCTGTGGTATGCCAACCAAACTGAGCCACGCCGGCGCCTGAGCCCATGGTACGCATGACCTTCACGGAAGCCGCGCAAGGCCGCTCGAGACAAAAACGAGGCGCCCTCCCGCAAAGGGAAGGCGCCTCGTCGTGCGATTCTGTCAGTCGAGCGCTCGGAGCCTAGTGCACCTGAGCGACGTAGACGACGTTGGTCGAGGTGATCTTGTCCTCGAGCGTAACCGAGGTAGCCGGGTCACCGGCGGTGATGACGCAGATGTCGCCCTGCTCGATCTGCTGGCGCAGCTTGGCCTCGTTGATGGCCTTCATGACGACCTCGTTGACGCTGCCCTCGGAGTCGCCGACATAAGGCACGACGCCCCAGAGGATGGTCATCTTGCGAACAGCCCAGGGGTGACGCGAAACGGCGTAGATCGGGATGTTCGGGCGGAAGTTCGAGGCAAGGCGCGCGGAGCGGCCGGTGGTCGTGGGCGTGAGGATGCACTTGGCGCCCACGCTCATGGCGGTGGTCACCGCGGCGAGACCCACGGAGTTGTTGATGACCGAGACGCCCTCGTCGTTCACGTGCAGGTCGAGACGGGCGTGCTCGGGCAGGAAGACCTCGGTCTCACGGGCGATGCGCGCCATTATCTTGACGGCCTCGAGCGGGTACTTGCCCGCAGCGGTCTCGCCGGAGAGCATGACGGCGTCGGTGCCGTCGTAGATGGCGTTGGCCACGTCGGCGACCTCGGCGCGCGTGGGGCGCGGGTTGCGGATCATGGAGTCGAGCATCTGCGTGGCGGTGATGACCGGCTTGTAGGCCATGTTGCACTTGTGGATGATCTCCTTCTGGATGTGCGGCACGTACTCGGCCGGCACCTCCACGCCCAGGTCGCCGCGGGCAACCATGACGCCGTCGGAGACCTCGAGGATCTCGTCGAAGTTCTCGACCGCGAGCGCGCACTCGATCTTGGGGAAGATCGAGACGTGCCAGCCGCCGTTGTCGTCGCAGAGCTTGCGGATCTCGCGAACGGCGTCGGCGTCGCGCACGAAGGAGGCGGCGATGAAGTCGATGCCCTCCTGGAGGCCGAAGAGGATGTCGTCGCGGTCCTGGTCGGTCAGAGCCGGGATGGAGAGCTTGGCGTTGGGCACGTTTACGCCCTTCTTCTCGCCGAGCTCGCCGCCGTTCTCAACGGTGCAGTGGATGTCCTGGCCGTCGATGGAGTCGACCGTGAGACCGATGAGGCCGTCGTCGATGAGGATGCGGCCGCCGACCTGAACCTCGCGCGGGAGCTCCAGGTGGTCGAGGTAGAAGTGCTCGGCGTTGCCGAGGCGCTCCTCAGAGGTCTCGGCAGCGGTGACCGTGACCTTGTCGCCGGCGGTGAGGGCGACCTTGGCATGGCCTTCGAGCAGGCCGGTGCGGATCTCGGGGCCCTTGGTGTCGAGCAGGATGCCCACAGGCACGCCCACCTCGGCAGCGACGCGCTTGACGCGGTCGATGCGCTCGTGGTGCTCCTCGTGGCTACCGTGGCTAAAATTGAAACGGGCAACGTTCATTCCCGACTTGATCATCTCGCGCAGAAGATTCTCGTCCTCGCAAGCCGGGCCCATCGTGCAAACCATCTTGGTGCGTTTGTTCATCTTGTCCTCCGAAAACAAGAGGGTACAAAAACCAGGTGTGATTATAGGAAACGCGCGAAGCCGTTTCTAGACGCTTGCGTACCAAAACGCGAGATAAGGCCATAGTTCAGGTACCTTAGTCAAGATGCGTCTACGCGAATGGTAGGAAACTGAACGCAATCGGCGCACGTCAGAGGGCGAATAACTTTTTTACCAGTGACAAAACGTTTAGCCATCCACATACATGGAGGTTTGATGAACGCACTACTCCTGTCGATTGCCGCAAAACCGCAGGCAGATCGAATATGTGGAGTAGAGCGCGACGCTTTGAGCAAAAGGCGCGCAACGGACTCGGGCCCCGCCGCAAGGGCGCAACGCCCTTGCGGCGGGGCGCCGCGCGCACCAGCGCTGAGGATTCTCCTACTTCTCCACAACACCTGTCACGGTGAGCGTCGCCGGCTCGGCGTCGCCAAAGAGGAAGGGCTCCTTGGTGTAGTCGGCCTCGAGCGTAAAGCTCATGCCGTAGTTCGGCGTAAGCGTGCCCTCGATGGTTGCCGCGCCGTTGCCGCCCGAGCTCGTGCCGGTGCCCGCAAACGTGTACACACGGCCGTCTGCCTGGGCGTACTTCTCCGTTGAGGGCGTTGCCACCGCGCTTTTAAGGGAGCATGCGATCGAGCCGCTCACCGCGTTGTCGCCGAGAAGCGACGTTGCCCGACGCTCGTATACCAGGGTGAAGGTGCCTGCGTCGGCATCGACGTCCTCCACGGCAAACGTCGTGAAGGCCCGAGCGTCGCCCTCGGATCCCGCGTACGCGCCAGCGAGCTCGCCAAAGCTCGCCGAGCGCACGACGTCCTCGGCAAGCCGGCGTTGCCACCGCGTCCCGTCAAAGGCGTACGCGTAGGTTTGCGCCTCCTCCGACGCGCCGAACCACAGATCCGTCGTCTTGGCAACGGTGAGCGTGCAGGTCTGCCGCCGAGCATCGAACGTCGGGGCAAAGTCGTCGCTGGCAATCTCCTCGTCGTGGTCGACGGCCGCGATCGCCCTGGTCTCGGCGCTCGCCTCGTCCACCACGCCAACCCATGCGGAGTCCCGAGCAGCCTCGGGCGTGCCTGAGAACAGCTCGGGGTACTGACCTGCGTCTTGCGACGGCGCAAACGAAAGCTCTACTTCGCAGGCGCTCGAGAAGCTCTCGTTCTCGAGCGTCGCGGTGGCGCTCACGTCCCACATGCCGTCGGACCCGCGCTCCTCTCCCGCAACCTCCACGTCGCGCAGGCGGTAGGGCGTCGGCGTTACGTAGTCGTCTTCGGCAAAGCCCGCCATAAAATCGGCGTCGGCTTCGAGAACCGCCGCGACGTCGCGCGACGTAGGCCCCTTCTCCGTTCCGAGCGACGCGCACGCAACGCCAACCGCAACGAGCACAAGGGCTACGGCGGCGCACACCGCGCCTACAACCACGAAGCGTCTGCTTCGCGCCTCGCGCGCACGGTCGGCGGCGCGGGCGGCGAGTTCCTCCGCCTCGCTTTGGCGCAGACCCTCGCGGCGCGCCCGCAACATGCCGCTGCCGAGCGCCTTGGTCCGCGTCTGCTGGGTTTTGAGATGCTCGGTGGGCGCGGCGTCGCCGCGCGCCTCAGCGCCCTCGGCAACGCGCGTCTTCGTCCCCTCGCCTGCTCGCTCGTCTGCGGGCGAGCCAGCGGCGCCCTCGTCTTGCGCAGGCTCCTCGGCAACGCTCGTCAGCTCCGGCACCGCGCCCAGATCGTCAGAAGCGTCGTGATCTGCCGGCAGGTCGTGCGCCCGCGGCATCTCTGCCAAAGCGCGCGAGGCGGCCTCGCATGCGTCCGCAGCATCCACCGCGCAGGCATGATCGGTGCGCTCGCCGGAGCACGCCTCCGCATGGGGCGCAGGCGCCGGCGCGGCGCTTCCGGCAACGGAGTCCCGGAGGCACTCCGTGCGCTCAGTGCTCTCGTGTGACATAGTGACCGCCCGAGACTCAAGCTTCGCTTACCTACCGGCTATGGTACCCCTCAGCGAGCGCGTCGAGGCACGTACTCCGCAAACGCAGGATCGTCGCATCCGTGCTCGCAGGCATAGGCGGCGGCGCGGTCGCGAAGCGCCGTCCACGCGGCAACGAGGTCCTCGTGCGCGCCCTTCTCGCCCCGCGCGGCATCGATGCGACGCAGCGCGCAGCAAGCGAGCGCCCAGCGGTCCATACCGTTCAGGTACAGCATCATAAACGGCGACGTGGTGGCCCCGCGCTCGCGGAAGCCGCAAACCGTGTACCGCTTCGTATCCGGACGGTCAAACAGCAGGCGCTTGAGCGTCCCGGGATACCCGTGGAACGCAAAGACCACCGGCGCGCAACGCCCGAAAAGATCCTCAAAAGCGGCGGGATCAATGGCCCCAGCGTCTTCCTCAGGACCGGCAAGGCGGAAGAGGTCGACTACATTCACAAAGCGCACCGAGAGACCCTGCGCGCCCAGAAGCTCGGCCGCAGCGAGCGCCTCGACGGTCGGAACGTCGCCTACCGAGGCGAGAACCACGTCGGGCTCGCCGCCGCGCTCGGTTGACGCCCACGGCCACACCGCGGCGCCCGCCTCGAGCTCGGCGCGCGCCTCGTCGGCGCTAAGGAACACCGGAAGCGGCTGCTTGCCCACCACGAGTGCGTTCACGCAGTTGCGCGCGGCAAAAGCGCGCTCTGCGACCGCGAGCGCCAGACTTGCGTCGGCGGCGTAGTAAACATGCGTGAGCGCCTGATCGCGCGGCGCGTCGGAGCCGTCCGAGCAGGCGCACTCCCTTCCCTCGCCGCCAAAGCGCTTGTTGAGCAGCACGTCGGCAAAGCCGGGGTCCTGATGCGAGAAACCGTTGTGCTCTTGGCGCCACACATGGCTCGTGAGCACGATGTTGAGCGCCGGCACGGGCGCGCGCCACGGCGCGCAGGTGCGCACCGACTCGAGCCATTTGCAGTGCTGGCCGACCATGGAGGACACCACCTGGGCAAACGCCTCGTACGTGGCAAAGACGCCGGAGCGCCCCGTGAGAGTGTAGCCCTCGAGCAAGCCCTCCATGAGGTGCTCCGAGAGAAGCTCCACCACGGCGCCCGACGGCGCCAGAGAGACGTCGTTTGCCGGATCGGTCGCACCCGGCACGTTCCATTGCCTGCCCGTAGCTGCGAGCACGCCCTGCAGGCGGTTGGAGAACAGCTCGTCGGGGCTGAAGAGGCGAAAGCTCCCCCTGTTGTCGGCAACGATGTCGCGCAGGTACGCGCCGAGCGCCGCCATAGGGGAAACCAAGGCGGACGGGTCGCTGCCGAGTACCTCGGAGGCGCTGGCAAACGGATCGGGAAGCGCAAGCGGACGAGCCAAGGACCCCCCGTCGGCCTGCGGGCAGGCGCCTAGGCGAAGCGCGCCATTGGGCAGCCAGGAGTTCACCTCGGGGCGCACGGCTCCCCGCGCGTCAAAGAGCTCTTCCGGACCGTAGGAGGCGAGCCAGGAGCGCAGGCGCTCGAACGACCGCGCATTGACGGGGGCATCGGCAAACGGCACGTCGTGCGTGCGCCACGAGCCCTCGAGGACAACGTCGCCGTCGGTCGGCGGGCAGGTCCAGCCCTTGGGCGTCTCGAGCATGATGAGCGGGTAGGCAGGCAGGCGCGACGTGCCGGACGAGGCGGCGTCCTTGATGTCGCAGAGCATGCGGAACGCGCGCTCCAGCACTGCGGAGAACCGCGCATGGAAAGCCTGCGTCGGCTCGTCTTCAAAGCCAGCCCGGAAGGTCAGGACCTCGTAGCCAAGGCCCTTGAAGAGCGCGCGGCGATCGTCTTCCGAGATGCGCGCGAGCACGGTAGGGTTGGAGATCTTGTAGCCGTTGAGATGCACGACCGGCAGGACGAGTCCGTCGGACGCGGGGTTCAGGATGCGGCTCAGCTGCCAGCTCGCAGCCGTAGGAGCGGTTTCGGCCTCGCCGTCGCCCACGACGGCGACGACGAGCAGGTCGGGATTGTCGAGAGCCGCGCCGAACGCGTGAACCAGCGCGTAACCGAGCTCGCCGCCCTTGTGAATGGATCCCGGGATCTCGGGCGCAAAGTTGGAGGAGATGCCCCCGGGGAAAGCATACTGGCGGCAGAACCGCTCGAGCCCCTCGAGGTTGTCCGTGAGCTCGGGCATGCGTTCGCGCAGCGTGCCGTCGAGCAGCGCCTCCGCAGCGCCCGCCGCCCCGCCGTGACCCGGCCCCGCAACCACGAGGGTGCTCTGGCCATGGTCGGCGACCAAGCGGTTGAGATGAGCGTACAAAAAGTTGATGCCCGGCGTCGTGCCCCAATGCCCCACCGGGCGGCGCTTCACGTCGTCTTGGGTAAAGGGCTCGCGCATCAGGGGGTTATGGCGCAGGTAGATCTCGCCGACGCAAAGGTAGTTGGCGCAGCGCCAGTACCTGTCAACGCACGCCAGCGCCTCATCAGAGACGGGCCCCTCGAAGCGCCGCCACGGCGTACCGACGACCTCGTGTCCCATAACGGCGCCTCCCTTGCGCGTGCGTATCCGTCCCGTGCAAGCGCACCGGGCGATGCCTCGTTCTCTTGGTTTACCGACATCTTACCATTATCGCCACAGGCCGCCGGAAGGACCGCGCAGACGGTCGCAAAGCCCCATAAGCACGGCAGCAGCGTACGGGCGGCGCAAGCGCGGCAAGGCCTATTGGGCGCGTCGCTTGCGGGCTCGCGCCGCCACATGCGCCGCGAGAAGCGCCAAAAGCGCCCCGCAAGCCGCTCCGGCGCAGTCGATCGCCACGTCGGAGAGCTGGCCGCACCTGCCCGGCACAAAACGCTGGATCCCCTCGTCGCAGAGGGGCACCAGCGCAAGGGTCGCCACCGTTGCCGCCACGGCAGAGCGCGCAGCGCCCTTCTCGGCGCGCCAAGCCTTGTGCGGCCGCCAGGCATTGAGGGCGACGATGCCCAGCACGGCGTACTCCGAGAAGTGCGCAGCCTTGCGCACGATGAAGTTCGTGAGCCATGCGTACGGCAGGCCCGCGGCGCGCAGGGCGCCCTGGGCGATCTCGAGCACGGTCAGGCTCAGCGACCCGCTCCCCTCGCCGGGGACCAGGGAGTTTCCCCAGATGATGCATACGAGAACCGCCAGTGCCGCAAGCCACGGCGCCGAGGCGCGGCGCAGCAGCGGGCACTGGCGGTTGCGAAGATGCGCAAACGGCATGGGCTACATCGTCTTGCGCAGCTGACCAGACGAGGCGCGCAGGAAGGACTCCGTGCCGCCGTGGACCACCGACAGGCGCGGACGCGCATCGGTCGCGGCAGGGGCGGGAGCTCCGCCCAGGCGCTCGGTCTCCTCGTTGAGGATCGCGTCGACGCGCGAGCGGGCCGCGAGGTAGGAGCTCGGGGCGGCATGCGCCGCCGAAACGCGGCTGCCCTCCACGACCCTGGCCTTGCCCGACGAGGCCATGGCCAAAAACATGCTCGTAGAAGAGGGGTCGGACGCGCGGGCACCGGCAGGGGCCTGGTACGAGCGCGCCGCCGTGAGGAAGGCGCTCGTGCTGCCCGGGTCGGAGACAACGGGAGCGTGCGCGCGCTGCGCGGAGCGCTTGGCGGGCGCAGCCTGGGCAGGCGTCTCGCCGAGCTCGGCGAGGGCCGCCGCCCACACGTTCTCGTGGCCGCTGTAGTCGGCCATGGGAACAACGGCAACAGGGGCCGCGCTTGCCGCAGGAGCCTTCTCGGCCGACGCGGACTGCGGGTCGGTGCGCATAACCGGAATGTCGGGAACCGGCGCGTAGGTGCGGCGCGACGTTGCCACGGCAACGTTCACGCGGTTGTCGCCGGTATCGTCGAGCGTGCGGAGCGCCGCTGCGGCGTCGGCCTGGCGCTCCTCCTCGGCGGTCTGCTCGGGGCTCTTGGCAGGCGTCGGAGCGGCCGCCTTGCCCGCGAGCTCGGCAAGGGCGATCTGGTAGATGTCGTGCGAGGTCTCGGGGTTGCAGTTGACAGGACCGCTCAGCGCGGCGTCGATCTCGGCCCATGCCTCGCGCTCGGTAAGGGCGTTGCTCGCGCGGGTAATGACCGGGACGCCGTCGAGCGCCTCGTGCTGGTGGGTGAGCGAGCTCAGCCGCGAGCGAAGGCGCGAGGTAATGCCGGGAGAGGAGATCTCGCCGGTAACGGCGGTGTCGTCGTCATCGAGCGGAACAAACGGAAGCGGCGTCTCGGTGCGGGCGGACTCGAAGCGCTTGGCCTCTTCCTCCGCCTTGGCCGCACGGCGCTTGGCGCGACGGCGCACGATAAGGGCAACGATACCGGAGAACACCAAGCCTGTTGCGAGGCCGGCCGCGAACATGGCCGCCCCGTTGCCGGCAAGCTCTTCCAAGCTGCCTGCGGGCAGTTCCAAACCATAAGCAGGCATCGGAGCCGCCAAGGTAGCCCCGATGCCCAAACCGGCTGCAACAGCCAGGTGCCGTATCGTGTTCGTCATGGCCTTCCCTTCCGAGTCGCCCAGTGAGCATCATAAGTCAAGTACCGCGCGCCGAAAGGAGATGAGCATGCAGCGAAGCCATCGGCTCCGCCGATGCAACGGATGAGTGGTTCGGTTCATCTGCATGTTCCGTCGCGACGCATACAGGTGCATACGTGTGATTATTATGGAAGACGCCAGGTAATAATGCAAGGCAACATCTAACAATCTGTCAGGCCTCAACCAACGAAGGAGCATTCATGCGCAGCATCGCCCTCGTTACCGGAGCATCGTCGGGTCTCGGCACCGAGCTCGTGCGCCAGCTCGACGCCGGGGCGTTCGGCGCGCTCAACGAGATCTGGGTCGTCGCCCGGCGCGCAGACAAGCTCGACGCCCTCGCCCGGGCATGCGCCACCACGGTCCGCCCCTTCGCCCTCGACCTCACCGACCCCGCGTCGTTCGACGTCCTCGAAGACGCTCTCGTCGAGAACCCCGACACCGTCGTGGCACTTCTCGTCAACAACGCCGGATTCGGAACGTTCGGCGCCTTCGCGGACTCCGACAACCTGAGCAACGCCGCCATGGTACGTCTGCTCATGCTCACCCCCGTCGAGCTCACGTACCGCGCACTGCCCTGCATGCGCGCGGGCAGCCGCATCCTTAACGTCGCAAGCGTCGCGGCGTTCATGCCGCAGCCCGAGCTCGCCGTGTACGCCGCCGCAAAACGATTTGTGCTGGACTTCTCGCGCGCGCTCGACGCTGAGCTCAAGGAAGTGGGCATTCGCGCAACGGCCCTGTGCCCCAAGTTCATGAAGACGGGTTTTCTCGACCATGCGGTCAACGACGACGTGCTCCGGCGCATGAGCGCCGTCGCCGGGTTCGAGCCCGTCCGGCGCGTTGCGGCCAAGGCGCTCAGCGCGGCGCGCGCCGGACGCGCCCTGTGCATACCCTCGCCCGACATGAAGCTCTTCTACGCGGCCTCTAAGGCGCTCCCCTACCCGCTCGTCCTCAAGCTCGAGCGGACCCTCATGAACCTCCTCGACCGGTGAGGCGCGCGGCAAAACGCCTGCCCCGTTAGTGCCACATGCCCTTCTTCTTGAAGATCCAGGCGGCAACGAGACATGCCGCGAGCGCCACGAGCGTCGGGAACACCCAGCTGTCAAAGAACGGCACGCCCTCTATGGGCAGCTCGACGTTCATGCCGTAAAAGCCGAAGATGATGTTGGGAATGGCCATGACGATGGTGATGACCGTGAGCACCTTCATGACGATGTTGAGGTTGTTCGAGATAAGGCTCGCAAAGGTATCCATGGTGCCCGAGAGCGTGTTGGAGTAAATCGAGCACATCTCAATGGCCTGGCGGATCTCGATGAGCACGTCTTCCAGAAGCTCCTGATCGTCTTCGTAGAGCTGGATCACGCGGCCGTGCATGATCTTGTTGAGCGTCACCTCGTCCGACTTGAGCGAGGTCGAGAAGTACACGAGCGACTTCTCCAGGCTGAGCATCTGGATGAGCTCCTCGTTGCGCATGGCGGCGTAGAGCTTGGCCTCGGTCTTGTTGGACAGGCGGTCGATACGGCGCAGGTAGATCAGGTAGCGCTGCGAGACGCGCAGCAGAAGCAGCAGCAAGAAGCGCGTGCGCAGGCGCGTGTTGAGCTGGCGGACGCGACCGTGGGCCAGATCCTCGATCACGAGGTTCTCGTACAGGCTGATGGTGACGAGCAGGTCCTTCTCGGGGATAAGCACCACCGAGAGCGGCAGCGTGGTGTACTGCAGCATCGAGGGGTCGCGCATCTCCTCGACGTCTTCGGCGCTCGGGTAGTCGACGATGACGAAGGTCTGGTTGACGTCCTCGTCGAAGTCGATGTGCGAGGTCTCCTCCTCGTCGAGGGCGGACCGCACGAACTCGGGGAGCACCCCGACCTCGTCTTCGAGCCAGCGGCGCTCGTCTGCCGTAGGGGCGACCACGTTGATCCAGCAACCCGCCTCGGGCTTGTCGATGCGCTCGGTCACGCCGTCGAGATCGGTCTTGTAGCACTCGATCATGATGCCCCCGTTCGTCGGTTACGCGGCGCCTCGCCGCCCCCTACCTTACCGTAACGGCTGCGCGCCTAAAACCTCCCGGCGCGCAGCCTCCCAGCGCATGCTCGTCTTTTGCGGAACGCTTACAAAACGTCCGGGTGATCGGCGGCGCGCTTTGCGGAGCGAATGAGGAACTCCTCGTTGCTGCCCGTGCTCTTGAGGCCCTTAATAAAGGCCGCGGCGGCGCGCTCGGTGTTGTTCATGTTGGCGAGAATCCGGCGGATGCCCCACACAAATGGGCGCATGCTCTCGTCGACGAGCAGGTCCTCGTTGCGCGTGCCCGAGGCAACCGGGTCGATAGCCGGGAAGATGCGGCGGTCGGCCAGGTCGCGGTCGAGCTTGAGCTCCATGTTGCCCGTGCCCTTGAACTCCTCGAAGATGACCTCGTCCATCTTGGAGCCGGTGTCCACGAGGGCAGAGGCCAAAATGGTGAGCGATCCGCCGTTCTCGATGTTGCGCGCGGCGCCCAGGAAGCGCTTGGGCGGATAGAGCGCTGCGGAGTCAACGCCGCCCGACAGGATGCGGCCCGACGCCGGCGCGGCCAGGTTGTAAGCGCGCGCCAGACGCGTGATGGAGTCGAGAACCACCACGACGTCGCCGCCGCCCTCGACGATGCGCTTGGCGCGCTCGATCACGAGCTCGGCCACGCGCGTGTGGTTGTCGGCGGGCATGTCGAACGTTGAGGCAACGACCTCGCCCCGGATGGAGCGCTCCATGTCGGTGACCTCTTCGGGGCGCTCGTCGACGAGCAGGCAGATGAGGTGCACCTCGGGGTTGTTGGCCGCAATGGACTGGCAGATCTTCTTGAGCACCGTGGTCTTGCCGGCCTTGGGCGGGCTGACGATAAGGCCGCGCTGGCCCTTGCCCACCGGGCTCACGATGTCGATCGCGCGGCCGGTGATGGAGTCCTTGCCGTGCTCCATGCGCAGGCGCTCGTTGGGGTAGATCGGCGTGAGGTCCGAGAACTTCGGGCGCTTGCGGGCCGTCTCGGGATCGGTGCCGTTGACCGACTCGAGCTTGGCAAGCCCCGGGTACTTGTCGCCGGGGCGCGCCGGGCGCGAGGTGCCCGTGACGTAGTCGCCGGGGCGCAACCCTGCGGCGCGGATCATGTTGGCGGAGACAAAGATGTCGTCGCGGCTCGGGAAGTAGCCCTTGGCGCGCACGTAGCCAAAGCCCTCGTTGCCGATCTCGAGGATGCCGCTCACCTGGCGGAAGCCCTCGGCCTTCGCCGCGGCCTCGTACACCAGGCCCACCAGCTCGGCCTTCTTGACGCCCGCCACCTCGAGCCCGAGCTCGGCGCCGCGCGCGCGGAGCTCGGCGACCTTCATGGCCGCGCACTCCGCGCGCGTGAGCGTCGGCTCGTTGG
>CASEEV010000090.1 GCA_949287065.1 uncultured Collinsella sp. | reverse complement strand
GCTTGAGATCCCACACGCCGCCGAGCTCCGTGGTGTTGGAGATGTAAACGCAGCCGGGGCGCGTCATATGGCGGCCGGTGGAGGTCTGGAAGCGCCAGACGCGCTCGGCGGCCTCGGGCGAGAGGAAGCCGTCGGCGTCGTCCGTGGGCAGCACGGTGCGGCCGCACGCGGCCACGGCACCGGTCTCGTGGACGTTGATGTGGGCGTCCTTCGTGCAGACGGCGCCCTCCCAGTCGCGCAGGAGCCCCGTCACGCCGATGACGTTAGCCGAGGTACCGCCGATACAGAATTCCACGTCAACATCATCACGACCGCACGCGGCGCGGATGAGCTCGCGTGCGCGCTCGCAGTGGGCGTCGCCCTCGGTGTAGCCCACAGTCTGCTCGTCGTTGGTGACGGTGAGCGCGGCCAGGATCTCGGGCGCGGCGCCCTCGGAGTAGTCGTTGCGGAACATGCGCATGGCAGTCGGCCTTTCTGATCGTCTGAACGGATGTGCAATCACACTAATCGTAACGCGCGAAGCGGAGCGCCTTACAGGTTCTTGAGGAAGAAGTGGTCCATCGTCGGATGCGGTGATGGCACGGGCTGTTTGACCAGATCGTACCCGTGGCGCTTGTAGAAGCGAATGGCCTGCTTGAGGTTGCGGTGGGTCTCGAGGTAGATGCGGCGGTACCCAAGCCCGCGTGCCTCGTTCTCAACGGCTTCGAGAAGCGCGCTTCCGAGTCCCGTGCCCTGCGCTTCGTCAACGAGATAGATCTTTTGGAGCTCGCAGCACGCGGGGAGCGCGGGAAACTCGGCAAGGCCCGCGCCGCCGATGATGCGCCCCTCGCAGTCCTGCATAACAAAATAGGCGCGCGCTTTCGGCGCCTCGCGGTAGAACGCGCTCAAGTGGTCGAGTTCGGGATCGAAGTACGCGGTGCCGGGGATGTCGAGCCCGTGCGCGGCGAGACTCGTGCGGACGATGTGCGCGATGGCGCTGTCGTCTTCAGGTTTGATCGGGCGTATGGTTGCCCTACGGGGCTCCTTGCCAAATGCGATGCTGCTCATGGTTCACCTCGGTACCATTGTCCGTCAAAAGCGCGCTGGGCGCCATGCTCAGATCTCGCGGACGCGCCCGTCGCGCACCTCCCAGGTGCGTGAGGTGCATGCGCCGAGAAACCTGCGGTCGTGGCTTACGAGCAAGAGCGCGCCCGGATAGGCCGCGAGGGCTCGTTCGAGCGCTTCGACCGAATGCAGGTCGAGGTGGTTGGTAGGCTCGTCCATGACGATGAGGACCGGATGGCAGGCGATTCCCTCTGCCAGCAGGAGCTTGCGCAGCTCGCCCGGGCTCGTGCGTTCTCCCTCGAGGATCCTTTCAGGATCGGAGTTGAGCTGGGCCACGATCGAGAGAATGCGCCCGCGTTCTGAAGGAGCGATGCGGTGCAGGTCGCTCACGACGCGTTTGCGCTCCGCGGCGCTGAGCTCCTGAGGGATGTCGAGCACGGCAAGATCGCACGGCATGAGCGTGCGCAGGTGGGCGAGAAGCGTCGACTTGCCGGCGCCGTTGGGACCCACGATGCCGATGTGGTCGGTGTTGCCCACGAAGAGCCCGGGGATGTCGAGCGTGCCGTCGCCGCAGGGGACGTTTGCGGGCTCTATGCGGAGCAGCGTTTTGCGCGGGCTCGCCTCGGCGTCGAGCCACAGGTCGCCGTCGTAGCGCTTGTGCACGTATGCTGCTGCCATACGTTTCTGCGCCGCTTCGACGCGGGAGCTCATCTGTGCAGACAGGCGGCCCGCCTGACCGTCCTTGCCCGTGTAGACGGCGAGGTCGATCTTTCCCTTTGCGTCGCGATCCTTGGGGTCGATGCGGCGCTTGCTGCGACGCGCTTGCGCGCGCGATGCCTCATGCTCGCGCCTGCCCTTCTCGGCAACGAGCCGCGCGAGCTCGTTTTTAGCTTCCGATCGCTCGCGCTCGGCCGAGGCTCGTTCGAGCTCGGCTTGGCTGCGTGCTTGCGTGTAGCCGCCCGGCCTGACGACGACCTTGCCGCCTGCCTCAAACGACACGCAGCGGGTTGCGAGCTTGTCGAGAAGCTCTCGGTCGTGGCTCACGAGGATGCCTATGCCGCGGAACATGCCGAGTGCACGCGCGAGCTCCTCGCGCGCGTCGGCGTCGAGGTGGTTCGTCGGCTCGTCGAGCACGAGGACGTCCGGCGCGCTCCACAGCGCGCAGGCGATCTGGAGTTTCTTGCGCTCCCCGAAGGAAAGCTCGTCGAAGCGCCACGGCATGCTTTCGTCGATACGGAAGGCCTCGCGCAGACCGCGTGCTTCTCTACCGTAATCGAGGGCGAAGTCCGCGAGGTTGACGGGCGTCTCGTCGGCGTCTTGCGGGCAGAGGGCGCAGACAAGGCCTTGGGTCACGGTGCCTGCGCTAGGGGTAAGCTCGCCGGTTGCCACGCGTGCGAGCGTGGTTTTGCCGCACCCGTTGTCGCCCAAGAGGCCGGTCCAGCCAGTGGGGAACGCTACGGTGAGGTTGTTCAGGACGGGGTTCTGGGCAGAGGGGTACGCAAAGGTAACATGCGAAAGCAAGAGCTGCATAGCTATCATTCTCCATGGGCAATACGGGGCTTTAAGGCCCTTGGGCGTGCGGAAGTTGCCCGCATATGCGGAAAATGACTAGCGAATGCGCACCTGCTCCTGCCTTTCCGCTCGACCGATGGCGCCGCCACGCGCACTGCAAGCCCATGCTTACTCGGCGAGCTTTTTCAGTATACGAGAAGAGAAGGACGTCGGCGCCCCCAATAATGCGCAATCGTTCACGGAGCAGGGAAAGGCTACGCATGCAGCCGGCTTTATTGAGAGGAAGGCGCCCGTAAAGCCGGCTGCGTGCGTAATCTTCTGGCGGATAAGGGCGGGGCGGTGCAGGAGGGCGTCGCTTGCCAGCGCCGCGGCGGGCTGTCTGCGGGGTCGGCTATACTGTGCCCATAACGACTGGGGGAGGGGCTCTATGGCAGACGTGCGCGTGCTGGTTGTTGAGGACGATGCCGACATCAACGAGATCGTGGCGACGCATCTCGCGCGCCACGGCATGGCGTGCACGCAGGCCTTCTCGGGCAGCGAGGCGCGCCTGCTCGTTGCCGCGGAGCCGTTTCCCTTCGACGTGGTGGTTTCGGACCTCATGCTTCCCGGTCTTTCGGGCGAGGAGCTCGTGGCGCTCGTCCGCGGGCGCGACGCGCAGGTTCCCACCATCGTGATCTCCGCGCGCACCGCAACGTCCGACCGTATCGACCTGCTCAAGCTCGGCGCCGACGACTACCTTACCAAGCCCTTTGATCTCGACGAGCTCGTGGCGCGCATCGAGGTTCAGCTGCGCCATCGCGGCGTTGGCGCTCGCTTCGCTTCGGCTGCGTCCCGCCCTTCGGAGCACGTGCTCAGGTTCCGCGCATGGGAGCTCGATCCCGAGGCGCGCGCGTTCTCGGCGGCAGGCGAGCCCGTGGAGCTCACGCGCATCGAGTTCAACATCCTCGAGGCGCTCATCTCCCATCCGCGTCGGGTGTTCTCCAAGCAGGACCTGTTTGAGCGCGCATGGGGCGAGCCGTACGCCTCCGACGACAACACCGTGAGCGTGCACGTTTCGAACATCCGCGCCAAGCTGCGCGCGTCGGGCACCGACGGCTACATCAAGACGGTGTGGGGCATGGGCTTCAAGCTTCAGGAAGCGTAAAAGCGCAGCTTGCGGCGGTGCCTCATCCGAGCTGCCTCATGTGCCGACCCATCTTTAACCTTTCTTTACGCTTTTAAAAAACTTGCTCAAAGGTTGCCTCGCATACTCGGTATCAGCAAGCGGGGAGAAGCGAGACCGACCGCCAGCCGCTTGCAAAGCGAGAATGGAGCAACCATGAACATCATCGAAGCGCGCGACCTCACCAAGCGCTACGGACGTACGAACGCCGTCGACCACCTGAACATGCGCGTGGCGCAGGGCGACATCTACGGCTTCGTGGGCAAGAACGGAGCCGGCAAGTCTACGACTATGAAGATGGTGGCGGGCCTTGTGACCCCTACCGCAGGAGAGCTCGCGCTGTTCTCCGGCGGGCCGTATCACCGGGCGCAGCGCGACGCCAGCGCCTTTGCGGCGGCCCGGCGCGCGGGCAGCTTCTCGGGCGAGCCCTCGCGCATCGGCGCCCTCATCGAGGAGCCGGGCGTGATGCCCAACTTCTCGGCAACCGAGAACCTCATGATGAAGGCGTTCGCCATGGGCGTGGTGCGCCCTCGCGAGCAGGTACGGGAGCTTCTCGCGCTCGTGGGGCTCGAGGACGCCGGTTCGCGCAAGGTCAAGAAGTTCTCGATGGGCATGAAACAGCGCTTGGGGCTTGCGTCCGCGCTCGTAGGATCCCCCGACCTTCTTCTGCTCGACGAGCCCTTCAACGGCATGGATCCCGAGACCACGCGCGACCTGCGCCGTGCGCTCGTGCGGCTCAACCAGGAGCGCGGGGTGACCATCGTCATCTCGAGCCACGTGCTTGACCAGCTCATGCGCGTCTGCACGCGCTTTGGCGTTATCGCGGCAGGCCGCATGGTCCGCGAGTTCACCGACGAGGAGCTGCACGAGGCGTGCGGCAGCTCGGTGCGCGTAAAGACCGCCGACCCCGCCCGCGCGCTGGCCATTTTGGAGGAGCGCCTGCCCGGCATGACCTTCCGTGCGGAGCCGGACCAGGCGATCGTGGTAAGCGGGGGAGCGCGCCATGCCGCTGCGACCTTTGGCGGCGCGGCGAGCGACCCTGCCGCCTCGGGAGTCCCGACGGTCGAGAAGATCTCGCGCATCCTGCACGAGGCGGGCCAGGTAGTGCTCGAGCTCACGCCGGTCGAGCGCGACGTCGAGGACTACTTCGTCGAGCTCATGGATGCCGGCGAACGTCCGGCGGCAGGTGAGCGCTAACATGCTCGACCTCATTACAGACGCCCTTGCGGCCGTTATCGAGATCGTTTTCTCCTCTCACAAGAAGGACAGGTAACACCATGCTGAACCTCATCAAGTCCGACCTTTACCGCATCACCCGTCCGCGCGGCCTGCGCGGGAGCTTCTGGCAGTACGGCATCGCGATTCTCGTCGTGTACGCGATGATGACTGCCCTGACCATGTTCGCAAACAGCCCGCTGTACCACGAGATGACAGGCGCCACGATCGGCGCCGTCATGGCGGAGGACTCCGTAACGGTGTTCTTCGCCGATATGATGGGCGGCATCGTGCCTCTGTGCGTCTGCTTTATGGCGGTGGAGCACGCGCTCGCGGAGTTCAAGAACGGCTACATCAAGACCGTGCTCTCCGCGCGCTCGGGCCGCCTCTCGTACTTTGCCGGCAAGATCGTGTTCGCGGGCGTGCTGAGCGCTCTTATGATTGCATTCGGCGCCATCACCGCGCTTCTCTGCACCCCGTTGCTCATGGGCGGCAACGGGTTCGCCGCCGGCGACACCCCGCTCGAGGTTCTCGCGTGGTTCGCAGGGTTCTGGCTCAACACCTGGGCCGTGGCAACGCTCTCGTTCGTGCTCGCCTACGCTACGCGGGTGAGCCCCGTGAGCTACATCGGCGCGTTCTGCATCGAGGCAAACGTCGTGCCCCAGTTCCTCGTGGGCCTCGCGTACTCCGCGGGCGGCTACCTGAGCTTCCTCGCGCCCGCCCGCCCCGTTCTCGAGACGATCGCCCTGTGGGCGCCCTCTACGTCGCTCAGCAACCTCGGTCGCGGAGCCGATATCTTCCGCGCCGCCTTCGCCGACGCTTGGGGGCCGATGTCTCAGGCGGTTGCGGTTGCCCCGGGCATCCAGGCGCTTCTCACCGGCGTCATCGGCGTGGCCGTTGCCACGGTGCTCGTCCTCGCCATCGCGCGCAAGCGCGACATCTAACATCGCCCGCTCATCTGCGCGGCCGCGGACTTTGCGCCTGCGGCCGCGCGCGCCTTTTGGCACAATGTCGTTAACGCGCTCGCGCGCACAGCCCGTATCCGGAGAAGCCCCATGGATTCAAGCATCGTCGCCATCGTCCTGTTTGCCCTCGGCCTTGCCATGGGCGCTGTTCTCGTGAGCACGCGCTACGCGGGCGATCTCAGCCGCCTGGCGCGCTTCTTGCGCGAGCGCGACCCCCAGAGCAACGCGCGCGCCACCGTGGCCGCCGCACCGGGGGTGACCGAGCTCGCTGACGCCGTTAACGCCGAGCTCGACCGCAGCGCCCGGGCTCACCTCGAAACGCTTCGCCGCCAGCAGGAGTTTCAGCGCGACTTGTCGGCCCTCAGCCACGACATCCGCACGCCGCTCATGGGCGCCAAGGGTTACCTCCAGCTCGCGCGCGACGAGGAGGATCCTTCTGCGCGCTCGCGCCATCTCGATGCCGCCGCCAAGCGCATCGACGCCACGACGGAGCTTCTCGACCAGCTCTTTGCCTACACCAAGTCGACCGACCCCGACCTCGCGCTCGAGCTCGAGCCCGTTGCGCTCAAGCCCTTTGTGGAGGAGGTGCTGATCGGCCAGTACCCCGCCTTCGAGAAGCTCGGGTGGGAGCCCCGGGTGGCGTTTGCCGACGCCGATGTCATGATCGAGGCAAACCGCGACGCCCTTGCCCGCATTCTCACCAACCTCGTGGTCAATGCGCTGCGGCACGGCTCGTCGGCGCCCTCGGTCGAGGAGGCAAAGACCGGCGAGCGGGTTTGCCTGAGCATCTCGAACGGGGTCGAGGATCCGTCGTCTCTTGACCCGGAGCGCCTGTTCGATCGGTTCTACCAGGCCGACGCCGCGCGCGGGGCAAAGGGGAGCGGTCTCGGCCTCTCGGTCTCGGCCAACCTCGCGCGCGCCATGGGCATGGAGCTCACGGCCGAGCTTGCGGGCTCGGTGCTCACGATCACGCTTGCCGCGCCGTGCTAGGAGACATGTTGCCACGCACGCTGCTCGGCGGCTTTGCGGGGCGCGAGGCGCAGCCTGCCGAGCGTGGCAGCGAGGCCGAGCGCGAGCAGCGGGAACGTTCCGAGCACTGCCGCATGCGTGCTGCCGCCGGCGATGAGCGCGCCGCATACGCTCGTGCCCACCGTGGTGCCGAGGTTCGTGGCCGTGAGAAAGAGCCCGTTGGCAAAGTCGGGCGCCTCTAGGGCGGAGCGGCTCACCATGTACTGGTCGCAGGTGTTGGCAACGCCCACGACCACGCCGAGCGCCAGGACAACGGCGCCTGCTGCGTACACCGACGCGCCTGCCATGAAGAGGAGCGCATAGAGCACTGCCAGCACGAGCGGGCCTGCGACCATGGTCGCCCGCGGCGTCGTTCCGAGGGTGCGCCCGGCAACTGCGTTGCCCGCGACGTTGGCGATGCCGTAAACGAGCAAGAGGCCGCTCACGAGCGCCGGTGCCATGCCCACAGCGCTGCCTAGGTAGTCGGAGAGGTAGCTGTAGAAGCCGAACATCGCCGCGTTCACCGCGCCCGCCGCCAGAAGCGACACCAAGACGAAGGGGCTCTTGAGGATGGCGACTTGCTTGCCGTAAGAGAGCGGGCGCTCAACGGGCATGCTCGGCACAAACACGACGGTCATCACGAGCGCCGCGGCGCACACCACGGCAAAGAACGCCATGGCAACAGGAAAGCTCACGCCGCTCGCAAGCACGCCCGCCACGGGCGCGCCCACTACCATGCCGGCCGAGACGCCCATGAACACCCGCGCCGAGTTGCGGGCGCGCTCGGCTGCGGTCTCGCCAGTTTGCTGCGCCACCGCCATCGCCATGCTCACATAGAGCGGATGGAACGCGGCTGGCACCACGCGGGCGGCAAGCAGCACCTCGAAGGTCGGGGCGAATACCGCCACCGTGTTGCATGCCGTGAAGACGCCGAGGGCCAAAAGCATGACCGTGCGGCGGTTCATGCGGCTGAACAGGAGCGGCATCGTAGGGCCTGCGACGGCGACGATAAGCGCGAACATGCTCACCAGAAGACCTGCGTCGGGCACTCCCACCCCAAAGCGCTCCGCCACATAGGGGATGAGCCCCACGACGCCCATCTCGGTGTTGAGGATGCCGAACACGCCGACGGTGAGGATGGGAACAATCGCCTTGCCGCTCGTTGTTTTCGATCGATTCATATCGTTCTGTTCCTCCAGCTTTCTTTTCCGGACTGCGGTCCTCACGCCAGGTAGCGCGAGAAGAACCCTTCGAGCCTCTCCCAGGGGATGGCATCCTTGCCACCGCCGTCGTAGAGGTCGGTGTGCACGGCGCCCGGCACGAGCACGAGCTCCTTGTTATCGCCCTTGAGCTCGGCGAACGCATCCTTTCCCATGTAGCAGGAGTGCGCGGCGTCGCCGTGGAGCACCATGACCGCGGTATCGATCTCGTTTGCGTAGGCGAGGATGGGCTGATTGAGGAAGCTCTGCGTGCCTGTGACGTTCCAGCCGTCGTTGGAGTTGAGCGAGCGCGGGTGGTAGCCGCGCGGGGTCTTGTAGTAGTCGTAGTAGTCGCGCACGAAGAACGGGGCGTCTTCGGGGAGCGGGTCCACCACGCCGCCCGCGCGCTCGTAGGTGCCGGATGCGTAGTCGCGCGTGCGCTGCTCGGCGAGGGCGCGGCGCTGCGCCCGGCGCGCCGCGGGCGAGTCCTGCTCGTCGAAGTATCCCTTGGCGGCGGTGCGGCTCAAGTCGTACATCGTGGCGGCAACGGTCGCCTTGATGCGCGGGTCGAGGGCGGCGGCGTTTATCGCCAGACCGCCCCAGCCGCAGATGCCGACGATTCCGATGCGCCCGGCATCTACGTCCTCACGGCAGGAGAGGTAGTCGACCGCGGCGAGAAAGTCCTCGGTGTTGATGTCCGGGCTTGCCATGTAGCGCGGCTCACCGCCGGACTCGCCCGTGAACGAGGGGTCGAAGGCGATGGTGAGAAAACCGCGCTCGGCAAGGGTCTGCGCGTAGAGGCCCGAGCACTGCTCTTTCACCGCGCCGAAGGGCCCGCAGACGGCGATGGCGGCGAGCGTGGTATCTGCCGCGGCGCCCTTGGGCTTGTAAAGGTCTGCCGCCAGTGTGATGCCGTAGCGGTTGTGGAAGGTCACCTTCTCGTGGTTTACCTTGTCGGACTTGGGAAACGTCTTGCCCCATTCCGGTGCGAGGTTAAGCTTGGCGTCCTGCATGGTGCTTCCTCTCTACTTTTGAGCCTCATTCTTTTTGAGCGATGAGATGAGGTAGTCCAGGCAGTCAATCTGCCTGCCGTATCGGCGTAGGCCCGCGAGCGCCTCGCGGCGGCGCGCGTACAGCGGCTTCAGCGCTTCGGATACCTGCTCCGCTTCGATCAGCGATTGGCATGACGCGACCTGGGCATCTGAAAAACCTGCATCAACGAGCGCCTGTCGAATGCTGGCGCGCTCGTCCAGCGCGTAAACCATAACGACCACCTCCTCCTCACGAGAAGTATCAGGTCACGGCTCAGATATATCAAATACTTTGATAGTATGTATGGAAATACGTTTGAGGTATTTCTATAGGAGGAGACAGCTGTGGAGATCAGGGTGCTGCGGTATTTTCTCGAGGTCGCCCGCGAGGGAAACATCACGCATGCCGCCGCGCGCCTCCACGTGACGCAGCCCACGCTGTCGCGCCAGCTCAAGGCGCTTGAGCGCGAGCTTGGCAAAAAGCTGTTCACCCGCAGCAACTACCATATCGACCTCACCGAAGAAGGCATGTTGCTTCGCCGCCGCGCCGAGGACATTCTGGATATGGTCGAGCTCACCGAGGAGGAGTTTCGTTCCCTCGACGATGAGGAGGGCGGCGATGTTCGCATAGGATGCGCCGAGGCAGAAGGGCTGGCGCCGTTCTTCGAGACGCTGCGGGCTATCCGCGAGCGTTATCCGCGGGTGCGCTTCCATATCTACACCAGCGGCACCGCCACCATCAACGAGCGGCTTGACCAAGGGCTGCTCGACGCCGCGATCATCGTGGAAAGCGTCGACCTCACGCGCTACAATCACCTGCGGCTTCCCGGGTCCACGCGCTGGGGGCTCCTGGTGCCCGAGGACGATCCGCTTGCCGAGCGCGGCGCGCTTCGCCGGGAGGATCTTCTCGGCCTGCCCCTTATCTGCTCGCGCCAGGGGCTCGAGGAGGAGAACCTCCGCTGGTTCGGCGAGATGCAGGACGACCTCAACATCGTTGCGACCTACGACCTGCTTTACAACGCCGCACTCATGACGCGCTGCGGCATGGGGTACGCGCTCGGGTTCGAGGGGATCGTCTCGGCAGATCGGGGCAGCGGCCTTAGCTTCCTCCCGCTCGAGCCCGAGCTCGCCTCGCCCCTGTACATCATCTGGCGCCGGTACCAGAAGTTCACGCCCGCCTTCAACATTGTGCTCGAGGAGCTGCAGCGGCGCTTCGGGGACCGACGTGCCGCTGACTGATCGACGGCGTTTTGCGCTCAGGCCGCGAAGGAGCAGGGGTCCACGCGCCGGCCCACGCGGCGTTCATAGCGTTGAGCACGCCGTTCTCGTCGTAACTTGCGATGATGGCGTGCCGTCTATGCCGCCGCCCACACCGCGTCGAGGAACTCCGCCACGTGCGGAGCCGGCTCGGGTGCATGCAGCACGCCGTAGCTCACGGTGACGCCCCAGTCGGTGGGCACCGTCCGCAGCAGCGGGTGCACGTCGCGCCAGACGGGCAGCGTGGCGAGGGCTAGGTCCTCGTTTGCCGCCCGGTTGAAGACCTCGGCGCGGTACTGCGGGAAGTCCTCAACGCGGACGTCCGGGTAGTCCGCGCGGATGCGGTCGCGCAGCGCGTCGATGTCCGCGTTCCAGCCGCGCCGGATGAGCAGAAGCTCGCGGCCGCGCAGCGCGTCCAGCGTCACTATCTCGAGCGCACCTATCTCGCTTCCTACGGGCACCGCGCACCACAGCGGCTCGCGCGAGAGCTCGAGCCCCGCGCACTCGTGCTCGGCGAGAAAGTTGTCGTCAAAGACGCCCACCACGACGTCCATGTCCCGCCCCAGGTCGGCGAGGCCGCGCGCCGCCTCGGGGCCGTTCTCAAAGGTCACGACCTGCAGGCTCATGCCCGGGCAGAGCTCCTTCACGCGCGGCCACAGCCGCGCGAGCGGCGTCGATGGTGTCATGAGCGAGACGCCCACGCGGATCACGCGCTTCTCGGCGCGCTCCGCCATGCGGGCGCGGGCGACGGACTCCTGTGAGTACTGCACGATGTGGCGCGCGTCCTTGAGCAGGCTCTCGCCGGCCTTGGTGAGCGAGAGGCCCTGGTGGGAGCGGCGGAACAGCGTGAGCCCCAAGCGCGACTCCAGGAGGTTCATCTGCTTGATCACGGCGGTGGGCGTGATGAAGGCGTCCTGCGCCGCCTTGGAGAAGCTGCCTGCCTCGGCCACGCGGATGAAGGTGTCGAGCTGCGGGTTGTACATGAGCGCTCCCGTCTCTCGGGTTCTTCTCGCCAGTATATACCCAGAGGTTATATCCCCCATCCCAACGTGAACTTCTCGTGCGGCGCCCAGCCCCGTAGAGTTGATGGCGAGAAGAACGTCAACCGAGGGGAGCAACCTATGGAGTACCTGAAGCTCAACAACGACATGCAAATGCCCGTGATGGGCCTGGGGACCTTCCTCATGAGCCCGGCGGAGGCCGAGGCGGCCGCGACGGCGGCGTTGGCCGCGGGCTACGAGCACGTCGACACCGCCAACGCCTACATGAACGAGCGGGCCGTGGGCCGCGCCATCGCCAAGAGCGGCGTCGCGCGCGAGAAGATCTTCGTGTCCACCAAGCTGTGGCCGAGCGTGTACGAGGCCGGCGATGCCGCTGTGGACGCCACGCTCGCGCGCCTGGGGCTCGACTACGTCGACATGCTCATCCTCCACCAGCCGGTGGGCAACTACCTGGCAGCATGGGAGACGATGGAGCGCGCCTACCGCGCCGGCAAGGTCCGCGCGCTGGGGCTCTCCAACTTCTCGCAGGACAAGATCGCCGAGGTCATCGAGCGCGCGGAGGTGACGCCGCAGCTGGTGACCGTGGAGTGTCACCCCTACCACCAGCAATGCGACCTGCGCGCGTACCTCGAGCCCTACGGCACCGTGATCGAGGCCTGGTACCCGCTCGGCCACGGCGACGCCGGCCTGCAGCAGGAGGGCGTCTTCCAGCGCCTGGCAGAGAAGTACGGCAAGAGCCCCGCGCAGGTCATCTTGCGCTGGCACACGCAGATGGGCACATCGGTGATCCCGGGCTCCAAGAACCCCGCGCACATCGCGGACAACGCGGACATCTTCGACTTTGCCCTCACCGACGAGGAGATGGCCGAGGTCTCCCAGCTCGACGGTACGAAGACCTATTACGAGCAGACCGACGAGGCACTAGCGAGTTACCTCAACATGCGCCCTGATTTCGACGCGCAGGAGTAAAGAGTTCAACGTGCGGTAGGCCGGGAGCGACGGTCGCCCCCGCCCCGTTTTGGACAGGAGATTGCCATGAACAACGCGTACGCGCTTACCCGGCGCGGTTTCCTTGCGGCGGCAGCCTTTACGCCGCTTGCGGCGCTGCTTGCCGGCTGCAGCTCGGAAAACGATACGAGCCAGGCGGCCGACGAGCCCGCCACGGCGCCCGAGGAGACTTCGGCCGCCGCGAGCGGGGATGCATCGGCAGGCGCATCCCCGGCAAGCGGCAACGTCCTCGTTGCCTACTACTCCGCGCAGGGACACACCGAGGCTGTGGCGCAGGCGATTGCCGACGAGCTCGGCGCAGACCTTTTCGAGGTGACGCCCACCGAGCCCTACACCGACGAAGACCTTACCTGGACCGACGACGAGAGCCGCGTGAGCCGCGAGCACGATGACGAGATCTTGCGCAACGTGCCGATCCAGCAGGTTACGCCCGACGGGTGGGCGGATTACGACACTGTCTTCGTCGGCTACCCCATCTGGTGGGCCATCGCCGCCTGGCCGATCGACAGCTTCGTTGCCGGCAACGACTGGGAGGGCAAGACCGTCATCCCGTTCTGCACGTCCGCGTCCTCGGGATTGGGGCAGAGCGGTGAGCTTCTGTCCGAGGCCGCCGGTGCGGGTGACTGGCAGGAGGGCCAGCGCTTCTCGTCCAGCGTGCCCGAGGACGAGGTTCGCACGTGGGCCGCGAGCGTTGCATAGCCGTCAAAGCGGATGAGAAGGGATGCGAGAGATGATCTTCTACTTTACCGGCACGGGAAACTGCCTCTATGCCGCTCGCGAGCTGGCGGGGGAGGGCGAGGAGGTGTGCTCCATCCCGGTGGAGCTGCGCCACGGGGGAGCGCTTTCGTATGCTGATGACGCCATCGGCATCGTCTATCCCATCTACGGCCACATGATGCCCGAGATGGTGAAGTCCTTCGGTGAGCGCGCTCATTTCGATACACCCTACCTATACTTCGTGTGCACTTACGGCAGCCGCCGAGCTTTGCGAGGAGGAGGCGCGCGCCGCGGGGCTCGACCCCGCCTACATCACCACGCTGCTCATGGTGGACAACTGGCTGCCCGGCTTTGACATGAACGAGCAGCGCGCCCGCATTCCCGAGAAGCGCATCGGCGAGAACTTGGCGCGCATCAAGGCCGACGTCGCCGCGCGGCGCCGCTGGATCGAGCCGGTGACCGACGAGGACCGCGCTGCGCACGCTCAGTTCATGAGCCGGGGGCTCGTCTTCTCGCCCGCGCACCTCACGGACTTCCTCGCCATCGACGCCGAGCGCTGCATCGGCTGCGGCGTGTGCGCACAGGTGTGCCCCGCAGGCTGCATAGGGCTCGAGGGCGGCAAGGCGGTGCGGCGCGCCGAGGCGGGCTTCGGCTGCAACGCGTGCCTCGCTTGCATCCACGCCTGCCCGGCAGGGGGCATCACGTTCCCCGGCGGCGAGGTGAACCCCGAGGCGCGCTTCCGCAACGAGCACGTGACGCTCCGCGACATCGAGCGCGCGAACAGCGGACGCTAGCAGAACAGGGAGCGAGCGCGGCGCCGTTGTTCGCTCGTGGAGGGGGTTGAATATGAGAAGGCAGAGCATGACACGCAGGACCCTCATCAAGGCAACCGCGCTCGCCGCAGGGGCGCCGCTTTTACTTGCCGCGTGCGCGGGAGGGGAGGAGGGGCGTACAGTCGAGGGCACGTCAGCAAGGGTGGGTGACGAGTCGGCGTGCATGCCCACGTAGCACTCCGCCGTGTCGAAGAGGGTGTAACCCATCTCGTGCGCCGCACGGATCACACGCACCGCGTCGTCGTCCGCCATCGGGTCGCCGCTCGCGTGCGTGATGCCCATGCATCCCATGCCAAGTGCGCTGACCTCGATGCCGCTCTTGCCAAGAGCGCGCGTTTCCACGGTTTCTGACATGTGACTTCCTTTGTCCGCACCCTACGCTACCTCGGCATGACGCCCGTCGGAACCTCCGGTTGGTGTGCGCCTTATAACCGATGGGTTTGCTACCCCGCGGTTATAAGGCGCGTACCAACGGAGACTTCTGAGGATTCTCGGGGCGCCGTATGGTTTGGTCGGAGAATCTTCGAGGGAAAGGGAGGCAATGGACCATATCACCCTGAACAACGGCGTGGAGATGCCGCAGCTTGGCTTCGGCGTGTGCCAGATCCCGGACGCGGCTGAGTGCCAGCGTGCCTGTCCCCAATTAACAGAAAGGAGGAAGCATGAACGCATTCACCTACGACTATCCCGTGAGAAACTACTTCGGCGAGGGTGCCGTCGACCAGGCGCTCGACGCCGAGATGGGCACCATGGGCCAGACCGTCCTTCTCGCCTATGGCGGCGGCTCGGTCAAGCGGACCGGCGTCTACGACCACGTGGTCGAGAAGCTTCGCGCGGCAGGCAAGCGTATCGTGGACTTTGGCGGCATCATGTCCAACCCCACCTACGAGAAGTGCCAGGAGGGTGCCGCGCTCGCCCGCGTCGAGCAGGTGGACTTCATCCTGGCGGTGGGCGGAGGCTCGGTCTTTGACTGCTGCAAGGTAATCTCCGCTCAAGCGTGCCTCGACGAGGACATCGAGGAGTACGAGCACGTGGACGGCAGGATCCCGACCGAGTTCATCCCCATGGCCTGCATCGTGACGCTCTCCGGTACCGGCGCCGAGCAGAACGACGGCGCCGTCATCACCAACGAGGAGACGCACGTGAAGGGCCACTTCGGGGGTGCGCTGCCGCGCTTCGCCGCCCTCGACCCCGCGCTCACCCTCACCGTGCCGCACGCCCAGTTCATGAGCGGCGCCTACGACACGCTCTCGCACTGCATGGAGAGCTACTTCGGCACCCCGCGCGAGGCCAACGTCACCGATGACATCAACCTCGCCATCCAGCGAAACGTCATCCGCAACATGCGCGCCGTGGCCGCGGACGACCAGGACCTCGCGGCGCGCTCCGAGCTCGTCTACGACTCCGCGATGGCCGAGAACGGCGTGCTCAAGGTGGGCAAGGTCACTGACTTCCAGGCGCACATGATCCAGCACCAGTACGGCGCCTACACCCACACTAACCACGGAATGGGGCTCGCGGTAATCCACCCGGTGCTCTACCGCCACCTGGCGCCCGAGGCGCCCGCGCAGTTTGCCCGCTGGGCGCGCGAGGTCTGGGGTGTGGCCGAGAAGGACGACCGTGCCGCTGCGATGGCCGGCATCGACGCGCTCGCCGCGTTCACGGCCGAGATGGGGCTCCCCACCACGTTTGCCGAGCTCGGTGGTGACGCCTCCGACGAAACGCTGCGCGCCGTGGCGGACACGTGCCTGCTCATGCCTGGCTGCGCCAAGCAGCTGAGCCGCGACGAGATCTTCCAGATCCTGACCGAGTGCCGGTAGCGCGGTCCTTCTCGCCCTGTCGCCCTGCAGCAACCTCGATTTTCTAGGCACCAAAATAGGCCATCCATCTGCGGATATCCGAATTATCGCAGGTAGACGGCCGCTTGGGAAACGCCGCCCGTTGCATGTTGTGATATCGAGTTCCACCGAATGGCTGATTCTTTGAGGCGCTCCGCTAGGAGATTGTGCGGTAAGAATGTCTCAAATCCGGAACTGATTCCGGATTTGAGACATCTAAAGGGAGCCTATCATGTACATCAAACGCGCGCTCGAAACGGTCGTTCGCAGGTACTCGCGGTATTTCAAGGTGGTGCTGGTTATCGGGCCGCGTCAGGTTGGCAAGACAACCATGCTCAAACATCTTATGGAGGAGGACGAGCGGGCGGGTATCTCTCGCTCCTATGTGACGCTTGACTACACCGCCATCCGCCAGGCAGCCAAAGAAGACCCGGCGCTCTTTCTTCAGCGCTACCGACTCCCCGTGCTGATCGATGAGATTCAGAAGGCACCCGAGCTGCTTCCCTATATCAAGGAGCTGGTTGACAGGACGGACGACCCCGGAACGGTGTGGCTTACGGGCTCCCAGCCGTTCCATATGATGAAGGCCGTGTCCGAGTCGCTTGCCGGTCGTGTTGGGATTATCGAGATGCTCGGCCTTTCGACATCGGAAATTTCTGGAGCGACCTCGGAACCATTTTGCGTAGACTCAGATTACTTCATGCGACGTGTGTCCCAGGTCAAGCTCCTCAATGTCAACGATGTATACGATCGCATATGTGCGGGGTCGCTTCCAGGCATCTATCAGCTTCCCGACGACATGCGCTTCGCAGCCTACGAGGCATATATCGACACGTATATCATGCGTGACATCCGCGATTTGGCACAGGTGGGAGACGAGCTTCGCTTTCGTCGGTTCATGGCGGCGTGTGCGGCACTCACCTCGAAGCCCGTGGTTTACGCCGAGCTGGCGCGGATCGCCGACATCAACGAAAAGACGGCAAAGACGTGGCTGTCACTGCTGGTCAGTTCGTATCTGGTGAAGGTTGTGGAGCCGTATGCCAACAACATTCTCAAGCGGCTGAGCAAGCAGCCCGTCCTTCATTTTCTCGATACGGGCCTTGCCGCATACCTTGCAGGTTGGACCAGCCCGCGCGCGCTCGAGACAGGGGCTATGAACGGTCAGATATTCGAGACCTACGCGTTCGATGAGGTGTACAAGAGCAACGTGAACGCTGGGATGAGGCCGTCACTCTTCTTCTTCCGCACGAACGATCGCAAGAAGATCGATCTGCTCTTGGAGCTTGACGGCACGCTCTTTCCCGTAGAGGTTAAGAAAACCGGCTCGCCTTCTAGGAAAGATGCGCGTAACATGGGCGCGCTCGACCCGGTTGCCGCCGCCAACGTTCCAGAGGAGCTCGCCTCCTTCAAGCGGCGCGTGGGGCTGGGCTGCGTCCTGTGCCTCGCCGAGGATACCTTTCCCGTAAGCGAACGCGCCTGGGCGTTTCCCGTATGGGCGGTGTAGGGGCACGTTGCAAGGAGGGGACCATGAACTACCGTAAACTGGGCAACGGGCCTTTTGGTGAGCGAGATCGGCTTTAGCGGCGAGTGGATGGACGGGTCGCCCGAGGAGGTGCTCGAGGTGGTGCGCGCCGCGGAGGAGGCGGGCATCAACATCCTCGACTGCTGGATGAACGACGCCACGCGCCGCTCCAACCTGGGCGATGCTCTCCGGGAGCTCGGCAACCGCGGGCGCTGGGTCATCCAGGGGCACCTGGGGCCGGTCACGGTTGACGGGCAGTACACGCGCACGCGCGACCTGGGCCTGGTGAGGCCGGCCTTCGAGGACCTTCTCGAGCGCTTCCACACCGACTACGTCGACTTGGGCATGATCCACTACGTGGACAAGGTTGAGGAGTGCGAGAAGATCGTCCTAGGCGACAGCCCCTTCATGCGCTACGTCCGCGAGCTGCGCGCGGCGGGCACCATCCACCACATCGGCCTCTCCACGCACAACACCGAGGTGGCGCGGTCGTGGTGGAGAACCCCGAGATCGAGATGATGCTCTTCTCGATGAATCCGGCCTTTGACATGATGCCCGCGACCGAGAACCTCGACGACCTCTTTGGCGACTACGCGGGCGTGGGGGAGGGCGGCATCAACGCCGACCGCGCCGAGCTCTACGCGCGCCGAGGAGACGGGCACGGGCATTACCGTCATGAAGGGCTACGCCGGCGGACGCCTGCTCGACGCGGCGACCTTGCCCTTTGGCGTGGCGCTCACGCCCGTGCAGTGCCTCCACTATGCGCTCACGCGCCCGGCGGTGGCGAGCATCATGGTGGGCTTCTCCACGCCCGAGCACGTGGCCGAGGCCGTGGCCTACGAGACCGCCTCGGCGGAGGAGCGCGACTACGCGAGCGTGCTCGCCGGTGCGCCGCGCCACGCCTACCTGGGCCAGTGCACCTACTGCGGCCACTGCGCTCCGTGCCCCAAGGGCATCGACATCCCCACGGTCAACAAGTTCTACGACCTTGCCGCCCTGCACGACCAGGTTCCCGACTCCGTGCTGGACCAATACCGCGCGCTCGATGCCCACGCGGGGGACTGCATCGACTGCCGCGCGTGCGAGGGCCGCTGCCCCTTTGGCGTGAAGGTGGCCGACAAGATGGCCGCGACGGCGGAGCTCTTTGGTCTCTAGCGAGAGGCGCACCACCCGGTATTGGACGGTGCGGCAGATGCGCTACACGCGCAGCACGTAGCCCTCCTTGCGCGGGGCGGCGGCGGGCTCGGGGCCGTTGGCGTAGCCGAGCGCGATGGCGCCCACGCCGCGCAGCGTCTCGGGCAGGCCCCATTCGCGCAAGAGCGCCTTGCCCTCCTCGCTGTCGAAGATCTCGCGCTCGCGGTGGATCCAGCAGCTGGAGAGGCCCACGGCGTGCGCCGCGAGCATGAGGTTTTCGAGCACGCAGGAGCCGTCCTCCACGAAGGTGCCGCGCCCGCCGTCG
>CASEEV010000089.1 GCA_949287065.1 uncultured Collinsella sp. | reverse complement strand
TTCGGCGTTTCCCCAGGTGCTTCTGCAAACCGAAGTCGTTTTTCAGGTGAAACCCGGCTTCGGGTTGCAGAAGGGGCCATCGCCGATCGGTGGCTGGCGGGTGTTCTGGCCTGTATGGTTTAGCGACTTGTTTGCAATTGGAGTACGGACCAGAGCGCGTCCTTACCTGCTAGGCGCGTAGGGCGCGGTCGTGGTTTACGGGGCGGTAGAAGAGCTCGGCCACCTCTTGGGGGTCGACGCTTTGGCCGAGCGCCCACATGGTTTTGGCGACAAGCGCCTCGGTGGTCATGTCGTCGCCCTTGAGGATGCCGGGGTGGTCGGCGTAGGCGCGGCCGACTTCGTAGACGCCGAGATCGAGACCCTCCTCGGGAACTTGCGTGGTCACGACGATCATGCGGCCCGAGTCGACCCAGTCAAAAATCGCCTCGCGCAGCGTTTCGGGAATGCCGCCGATGCCGAAGGTCTCGATGATAAGGGCGTCGTAGTCGTGCTTCAAGAGTTCGAACATCGACGGGCTCACGCCAGGCGTGAGCTTGAGCACGCAGACGCGGTCGTTCAGGCGATCGTACATGCGCGCGGCGCGCGGAGCGAGAACCTCGGCGCGCTCGGTGGGCGCCGTCGCATCGGACGCGCGCACAATGCGGTTTCCGCGCACGAGCGCCACCTCGGGAAAGTTGACGCTGATGAACGCGTTGAAGCTCATGGTGCGCTGCTTACGGGCGCGCGTACCGGCAACTACCATGCCACCGAACACGATCGACACGTCAGCGCTGCGCTCGTCGGTGGCGTAGAGCAGACTTTGGTAGACATTGAGTTTGGCATCGGTAAAGGGGCTTGCCATGGGCTGCTGGGAGCCGGTGAGCACGATCGGCTTGGGGCTGTTCTGGATGAGGTAGGAGAGCGCCGCGGCGGTGTAGGCCATCGTGTCGGTGCCGTGCAGCACGACGAAACCGTCGAAGTCGTCGTAAGCCTCGGCGATGACATCGCGCACGTGCATCCAGTCGGCGGGCCGCATGTTGGTGCTGTCGATGTTCATGGGCTGGACGATGGAGAGGTCGCAGAGACCCTCGATCTCAGGAACATATGCTGCGAGCTCGTTGCCACTCAGCGCCGGGGCAAGACCATGGCCGTCTTCTGCCGAGGCAATGGTGCCGCCGGTGGCGATCATCAGGATTTTCTTGAGTTGGCTCATGGTCGCAAACCTTTCGGCGGGTCGCGCAGAGAGGCGCGCCCTTCGTATCATCGTGCGGTAAGCATATGCTGTTTATTCTAGTCGAGCCCAAGGCGCGCACAGTGCGAGCGCTATAGTTCTAGCGAGAAACACGATCGCGGGCGTCATGCCTTGCTCTTCGCGCCCGCACCAAAGGAGCGGCATGGAACATGTGAACCACGGGCTCGTTGCTTTTGACGGGCTGGAGAATACCCGCGATCTCGGCGGCATGCGCACGGCGGACGGCCGCCGGATCAAGGGGCGGCGCCTCTTGCGCTCGGGCCGTCTGGCGCCGGCGAGCGAGGAGGACCTGCGCCGCCTGCGCGACGACTACAACCTCAGGCTCGACGTCGACCTGCGCACCGACGAGGAGCTCGCCGAGGCCCCCGATCCCGTGAGCGAGCTTCCTGGTACGCGCTTCGTGCACCTGCCGGTTTTTCAGGACCTCGGTGCTGGCGTGAGCCGCTCCTACGACGACCTCGAGCGCGTCCGGTCGCTCGTTTTGGCGGGCAAGGCCGACGCGGGCGAGATCATGGTTGCTCTTTACCCGCACATCGTGCTCGACGACATGGGCATTGCCGCGTACCGAACGTTCTTTGAGGAGGTTCTCGCCTGCCGGGAGGGCTGCGTGCTGTGGCACTGCACGGCGGGCAAGGACCGCTGCGGCATGGCGAGCGTGCTCATGGAGACCGCGCTCGGTATCCCCGAGGCAACCGTGCGCGCCGATTACCTGGCAACGAACAAGGTGCTCGGCATCGACCCTGCAACGTGCACGGGCTGGGAGATCATGGAGGGCGTGAGCGAGCGCTTTCTCGACGCCGCCCTCCGCGCGATCAACGAGAACTACGGCAACATCGACAATTACCTTGCCCGCGCGCTCGGCGTCGACGAGGCTGAGCGCGCCGAGCTGGCCGCGCGTTATCTGGAGGACTAGGCTATGGCCGAGAAGGACGGGCGCCCCTGCGCCTCCAGCGGCCCATCGCGCGTAGACGAGGGGGCTGCAGCCGCATGGCCCAAGACGCTGTACCTGCTGCGCCACGGCGAGACCGAGCTCAACGTGGAGCGCAGGATCCAGGGCTGGTGCGACTCTCCGCTCACCGAGCGCGGGCGCGGCCAGGCCTGTCGCGCACGGGCGTCGCTCGAGCGCGCGGGCGTTGAGATCGACTACGCCTGTGGGTCGTCTTTGGGCCGCGCGTGCCAGACCGCCGAGATCGTCACCGACGTGCCGTACGTGCCGATGGACGAGCTCAAAGAGTGGTCGTTTGGATCGTATGAGGGCAAGAGCCGCCTTTCGATGCCGCCCGCCCCGTGGGGCGACTTCTTCGCGCCCTTCGGCGGTGAGACGGAGGCCGAGGTTCAGCGCCGCCTCGTCAAGAATCTGACGCGCGTTCTCGAGGATCCTCAGCGCCGCGTGGTTCTCGCCATTGGGCATGGCGGCATCTCGATGGAGTTCCTGCACACGTGGCACCCGTGGGCACAGCTTGACTACGAGGGCATCCCCGGCAACTGCGGCATCATGCGCTTTGAGGTTTGGCCTGCCGATCAGTGGTTCTCCGGCGTGGCGGCCGAGAAGGGCGTGCCCTCTGACGACGCCGCGCTCTGCCATCTCGCCGAGGTTCTCGGTGAGCGGCCGCGCCTCATCTTCTCGCTGGTCAAGGTGCTGGAGCCAGATCCTGAGGAAATTGCGCGCAGGTCGTAGGCTCTGCCGGTTCTTTTTAGCCGCTTGCGTGGCGTCGATCAACATGCGGTATGATTACAAAGCTAGCGCCCGTAGGCGCTTGCGCGTTGTCCCATGAACGCGCGCGTTTGACAGATGCGCTGTTGGCTCGTATGCGCGTTTTGACCTTGGGGAGGAGCCTCATGCAGGAATCCAAGCAGCTCGTTGTTGTTCTCGACTTCGGCGCGCAGTACGGGCAGCTGATCGCCCGTCGCGTGCGCGACCTGCACGTCTACTCAGAAATCGTTCCTTGCGATACTCCGGCAGACGAGATCGCCGCTATGGATCCCTCTGCTCTGATTCTGTCGGGCGGCCCGGCGAGCGTGTACGCCGAGGACGCGCCGAGCGTGGACCCCGCGATCTTTGAGCTGGGCGTACCGGTGCTGGGCTTCTGCTACGGTCACCAGATCATGGCCGTGACGCTCGGCGGCGAGGTCGCGCATTCCGAGGTGGGCGAGTACGGCCCGGCCACGATCGTGCGCGAGCCCGGCTGCGAGCTTATGGACAAGACGCCGATCGAGCAGACCGTGTGGATGAGCCACCGCGACGCCGTGAGCCGCGTGCCTGAAGGCTTTGTCGTGACCTCGCGCACGGACGCTTGCCCGGTTGCCTCCATGGAGTGCCCGGAGCGTCGCCTGTACTCCACGCAGTTCCATCCCGAGGTCCGTCATACCGAGAACGGCCGTCAGATGCTCGAGAACTTCCTCTTCAACATCTGCGGGCTCGAGCCCAGCTGGACCATGGACAACATCGTAGAGGAGAAGGTCGCCGAGATCCGCGAGCAGGTAGGGGATAAGAAGGTCATTCTCGCGCTTTCGGGTGGCGTTGACTCCTCCGTGGTTGCCGCGCTCGTGCACCGCGCTATCGGCGATCAGCTGACCTGCGTCTTTGTGAACCACGGGATGCTCCGCAAGGGCGAGCCCGAGATGGTCGAGGAGGTCTTCCGCGACCAGTTCCAGGTGCCGCTCGTGCATGTGCACGCCGAGGAGCGCTACGCAAAGCTGCTCGCCGGCGTGACCGAGCCCGAGGAGAAGCGCCGCCGCATCGGCACGGAGTTCTGGAAGGTCTTCTTCGACGAGGCGCAGAAGATCGGCGGCGTGGAGATGCTCGCGCAGGGCACCATCTACCCCGATATCATCGAGTCCGGCGCACGCAAGACGGGCGGCAAGGCCTCGACGATCAAGAGCCACCACAACCTGATCCCGTTCCCTGAGGGAGTGCACTTTGACCTCATCGAGCCGCTCGATCACTTCTTCAAGGACGAGGTGCGCGAGCTGGGCGTGGCACTCGGCCTGCCCGACAAGATGGTCTACCGCCAGCCCTTCCCGGGCCCGGGCCTTGCCATCCGCATCATCGGCGAGGTGACGACCGAGAAGCTCGAGATTCTCAAGAACGCCGACGCCGTCGTGCGCGAAGAGCTCGACGCCTACAACGAGCGTCTTTTTGAGGCGACCGGCGAGCGCAACTCCGAGCACAGCTGCTGGCAGTACTTCGCGGTGCTCCCCGACATCAAGAGCGTG
>CASEEV010000088.1 GCA_949287065.1 uncultured Collinsella sp. | reverse complement strand
CTCAAGACCGCCGTCATCACCTACATCGAGGGCGAGAACCGCGCCGGCCGTGCGATCAACCTGCCCGACCTTGCGGCGAGCTTTGAGGCTGCGGTCATCGACGTGCAGGTGGCCAAGGCCGTGACGGCCGTGGAGGAGACCGGCGTCTCCGACTTCTGCGTCGGCGGCGGCGTGGCGGCCAACCCGGGTCTGCGCGCGGCGTACAAGAAGGCGCTCGAGAAGCGTGGCGTGCGCGTGACCGTGCCGCCCATGCGCGCCTGCGGCGACAACGCGGCGATGATTGGCATTGCGGCGCTGCGCAGCTACAACGCCGGGTCCTTCTCGCCGCTCACCCTGGACGCCGACCCCAACGCCGCCCTGGGAACTTGGTCAACCCCCAACGCCCCCGTCCCTCCCACCTGGGAGTGATCCAAAAGGGGACAGACCCCTTTTGAATCATTTTGCAGCGCGATAGGCGCGGGGCGAGAGGCCCGTGCGCTCGCGGAAGAGCTTCCCAAAGTGGCTTGGGCTCGCGAAGCCCGTCCGAGCCGCGACGGTCGCCACGGGAAGCCCGGTCGCACGCAGCAGCCGCGCCGCGCGGTCAAGGCGGTACTCGGTGAGATAGCGCCAGGGTGTCGTTCCCAGGCAGGCCCGGAAGTCGCGGCCAAGCTCGGAGACGCTCACGTGTGCGGCATCGGCAAGGTCGGACAGGGCAAGCGTCTCGGAATAGCGCGCCTCCATGAACGAGAGCGCGTCGCGGACTCGCGCTCGCCGCACATCCGCTTCGGTTCTCCTCGTCGGCTCGATATTCGTCGCAATCTCAAGCCAGGTGCGGGCGAGAAGAACGAGAACCCGGTATGCGTACTCCTCGTCGCTCGCCATGCTGTCGCGCCTGAGTGCGGCGAGCTCTCGAAGCGTGTCGAGCGCGCGCTTTTCCCAAGGGGTCTGCGGCGCGAGCTTCAGCACCGCCAGCGCGTCGTTTCCCACGATACGCTCGACGAGCGCCTGGGCAGGGCATTCCGGATAGAACCAGAGGAAGCGCTCGGGAAAGAGGAGGCTTGTGTAGTGACACGGTCCGTCGCGTCCCACGCGATGGATGACGCCCCGATTGATGAACGCGCCCTCGCCCGGGGCAATTCGAAGCGATTCTGCGAGCGTCCGCAGCTCGACGATTCCGTCCCATACAAAGATGAATTGCAGGTCATCGTGCCAGTGCATGATGCGGAAGCCCTCGTTTTGCCGCGGGCTCATGACGTCATCGATCACGTCGAGCACGGTGTAGGGAAAGTTGGTTCCGGCATTGAGGTTCGCCGAGCTGGGGTACTTCTCGCCCTTTGTGTTCATGAGACCCAATCTGACGAGATCAAGAGAGTATCTGACATTTTTAGAAGGCTGCGTCGAGTGAATTGTAGTCAAATGAACATATAGGAAGAAAGGGGCTTCAGTGGTCGAAGGAAACGTCTACGTGCTCTTTGAGGTGACGCTGCGCGAAGGGAGGGAGGACGACTACCGAGCGTCGAGGTAACGCCCATGGAGCAGCGCCTAGAACCCTGGCTCGAGCTCACGGGAACACCGGACCATGATGCTAGGGAAATCAGCCGCTCTCTTCATGTCGAGCTTGCGGGCGGCTCGCCCACGGGCTTCTCGTCCCATTTGAGAGACGGCGAGATCTGGTTTTGGCAGCAATGGTGCATGATGGTGGCGAGAAAGAGCGCGTAGGGGGGTGCGATGTACTTCCGGTACGGACAGGCGGAGACGGACTACCTCAAGGCGCGCGATCCGGTGCTCGGCGAGCTGATCGAGAAGATCGGCCCCGTGCGCCGCGAGGTGGACCCTGATCTCTTCTCTTCCGTGGTGCACCACGTCGTGGGCCAGCAGGTCTCCACTAAGGCGCAGGCGACGATATGGGCGCGCCTGCAGGAGCTCCTGGGTACGGTGGACGCGGCGCACGTGCTTGCACGTACCCCCGTTGAACTGCAATCCGTTGGGATGACCTTCCGGAAAGTGGACTACATACGGGAGTTTGCGCGGCGCGTCTCGGACGGTGAGTTCG
>CASEEV010000087.1 GCA_949287065.1 uncultured Collinsella sp. | reverse complement strand
TCCAGTTCCGCGGCGAGTCGTACCGCGTGAGGCACGCGCTCATGCAGGACGGGTAGGTGCTCAAAACCGCCGCGCAGATCGCGTGCGCATGCCGCTCAGTTCCTGATGCACATTCTGCTCAAAAAGGCTTGACTAAACACACTGAAGCAGCGTGGCCCCTCGACGCGGGCCCAGATTGCGCTCGCCAAGCAGCGCGAGACCTTGGCGCAGGAGTCCGCCGCCCGCGACAAGGAACGCCGAGAAGATGAGAAGCGCCAGCGCTTCGAGCAGAGGCGGGAGAAGGCTAAGCGGAAGCGCCGGGGACGCTAGTTGGCAGTGTCCGCTCATTATGGTGCGTCTTGCTGCGTTGATGCCGGAGCTATTCTCGTTTGGCTTGGTGATGTGAACCTGGCAGGAGTGTGACAGGAGTAGTGTTTCGTTGAGTCATCCCGATGCGCCGCGAGGACGTTCATCGAGACATGGACTCGTAACCGCAATGTTTACTACACAGAAAGTTTTCTTTCAGTTATGATAGCTTAATATAGAATTCTTTTCTGTTAGGAAGTCTATGGCTGGAAGAACGCCCATACCGGTGGCGCGTGCCATGCGCAACGTCGCGGCCAATCTCGATCTCGCACGTCGTCAGCAGCGCATCACGCTCGAGCTGCTGGCGGAGCGCGCCAACCTCTCGGTTCCCACCGTGCGCCGGCTGCTCAACGAGGGCGCGGGGACGTTCGAGAACTTTCTGCGCGTCGCGCGCATCTTAGGCATGCTACAGAGCGTCGAGGACGCGACGGATCCTCTTCGCACCCCCGTCGGGCGGGCGCGTGCCGAGCAGGACGTACCCAAGCGCGTGAGGAGAGGGAAAGGTGGAGCTTAACGTAACCGTGCAAGTTGGGGGAGAGGATGTCCTGGCGGGCACGCTTTACCAAAACGTGAGACATGGTGACGAGACGGCTACGTTCTCCTATGCCCTTTCGTACCTCGGAGATGCCCGCGCCTTTTCACTCGCGCCGGACATGCCCCTTGGTCCGGGCTCGTTCCACTCAACGGGGCTTCGGGAATTGCGGGCGTTCGAAGACTGCATGCCCGACCGATGGGGCCGCAATCTGATGCATCGAGCGGAGCGGGCGCAGGCGCGCGATGAAAAACGTACGCCGCGAACCCTCTTCGAGGCGGACCTGCTCGTCGGCGTGAACGATGAGGCGCGCCAAGGCGCCCTTCGAATTTGGGACGCCGAGGGAAACGCCCTCTCCTCGGCTCTCAACGGTGTTCCCCGTGAGGCGAGCATCCCGGCGCTGCTCGATGCGGCGGACCTCGCTGCGACCGATATGGACGCCGATATTCGCGACTTGTTCGCCGCGGGATCGAGCCTGGGCGGCGCACGACCCAAGGCGTCCGTTCGTGACGAAGAGGGATTTCTGTGCATCGCGAAGTTTCCTAAGGCCGATGAAGACTCGCTAAGTGATGTCTGCGCTTGGGAGCATGTTGCACTGCGGCTCATGGGGCGCGTGGGCATAGCGGTCCCCCACGCGCGCCTTATGCGCGTGGGCGGGCGTGCCGTGCTCCTTATGCGGCGATTTGATCGGCAGGGAGATCGAAGGATCCCGTACATCAGCGGGTTGACCGCGGTCCAGGGAACTGATGGCGGAAGGTACTCTTACCTGGAACTGGCAGAATTCATCGAGGAGGAGGGGTCGCGCCCCGCACAGGACCTTCGGGAGCTGTGGACGCGCGCTCTCTTTTCCTGTGCAGTGGGCAATGCGGACAACCATCTGCGAAACTACGGCTTTCTGCGCGAAGGCGCCGGGTGGAGGCTGTCGCCGGCATTCGATGTCAATCCGACGCCGGGGGAGGAACCTAAATACCTAGCGACGGGGCTTGACTTCGATAGCCGGGCGGCGGAGCCTGAGATTGCATTTTCGGTGAGTGATTTTTTCCGGGTGAGCTTTCAAGACGCGCGTGGGATTGCCGCCTCGATGGCAGGCGCTCTCGGAGATTGGCGCAGGGTGGCGCGGGCGGACGGCATTTCCGAGGCATCGATCGAGTGCATGGCGGACTGCTTCGAGTCGGGTGTGAGCAAGCTTCGAGCGTTGGCTCGCTCGTGAGCACTCCCTTTCGAAGTGGCAAATGGTGGGGTGGGCGAGTCGCCCTTCGGGCGCGACTAGGCAAACAACACCTCGATGACCACGATGAACACCACGATGGCCGCCACGAAGAGTGCGGTGAGGCCCCATGCCTTGGGGTTGCCCCAGTTCATCGCCCAGCCGATGCCGAAGCGCCGGGGCACCACGACGGAGGGATCCTCGCGGTTCACGTAGAAGATGCCGAGGTGCCACCGTTCGTCGTCATCGTAGTCGAGCGCGCTCGACGCCGTCATGCGCCGCAGGAGGCGCGAGCCAGCCTGCCCGTAGACGAGCGAGACGGCGAGGTTGGGGAGTATCGCGCCGATGATGATCACGACGAGCGCCACGAGGGACTGGTCCGAGCTGACCACGCCGGCGAAGGCGAGCGGCATGATCGCGATCGACATGGTGATCACGAGACCCGTGACGAGCAGCGCCGCGCTCTGGGCGCGGGCGAACGCGCCGTAGGCGATGGCGGAGGCGACGGGGTGCTCGGGCGAGGTGGGCCTGCGGCTCCTGAGGATCTGCCAGTGCGATGCGGTGAGGCAGAGCGCCATGAACGCCTGGACGGCGAGCGGCATGGCGACGACCTGCCAGCCCTTGGCCATCCAGTCGTCGACCGCGCCCGCGGCGTCGAAGTGCACGGGCACGGGGTCGGGCATGGCGGGATAGAGCGCGAGCGAGAGGGCGAGCGTCGCCAGGATCACGGGCACGTAGAGAAGATTCCACGCAAGCGGGAGCGGGCGGGGCGCGTTCGCCTCGGCGGCGCCGGCGACGGCGGAGAGGCGGGCCGCACGCGTCTCCCAGCCCTCGGCGCGCTTGATCGCCCGCACGCGGGCGCGGAAGGCGAGCATGAGCGCGAAGCCCGCCGCGACCGGCACGCACACCACCGCCGCCATCGCGAGCGGGAACGTGGAGGAGAGCGCCAGGGTGGCGACGGCGGACGCGGCCGAGATGGCGAGGACGCTGGCGAGGAAGACCCGCCGCATGCGCTGGATGCGGGGGTCTGCCTGGGCGGTTTCTTGCACGCTCACCGCGAACGCCTCGCGCCCGCGGGTGAGCCAGGGCGTCGCGGCGATGAGGCAGCCGGAGAGGAAGGTGATGAGCGCCATCGACGCGTTGGTGACGAGCGCTATGAGGTCAGGCGACATGTGCGCTCCCTAGTCCAGGTTCCGTGCGGCGCGCTCAGCGGCCGCGAGAAATGCGTGCCGGGTGCCGCCGGACGCCTTGAACTCGGTGGCGAGCTTGGCAAGGGCCGCCTCGAGCGCGGCCTCGTCCATGCCGGCGGTGGGGTCGGCGGGGGCGTCCGCCACGTAGGCGCCGCGCCGGCCGAGCATGATGACGTAGCCCTCGTCGCGCAGCGTCGCGTAGGCCTTGTTGACGGTGTGCAGGTTGATGCCCAGGTCCTCGGCGAGCGAGCGCACGGAGGGCAGGGCGTCGCCGGGGCGCAGCTCGCCCGAGGCGATGCCCGCGATGACGGCGTCGCGCAGCTGCAGGTAGAGCGGGGCGTCCGACAGCTTGTCGACGGTGATGACCATGGGGCTCCCGTTCCCGGAAATTGTTCTATGTGAACTATAGCAAATGGGCCAGAAGAGTGGTAGCATGCGGCCAACTGTTATAGCTGAGCTATAGCAGAACTAACAAACGTGCGAACCAGGAGGCACCCATGAAGGCACCCGTCCTCTACGTGAGCCGCTACCGGAAGAAGTACCGGGGCAAGGTCGCCGTGCGCGACCTCTCGCTCGCGGTCGCCCCCGGCGAGATCTGCGG
>CASEEV010000086.1 GCA_949287065.1 uncultured Collinsella sp. | reverse complement strand
TCATGAAGTCGGCGCCCATGGCAAGGGCGAGCGTCATGTGGTAGTCGTAGACGATGCCGCCGTCGGAGCACACGGGCACGTAAACGCCGGTCTCCTCGTAGTACTTGTCGCGCGCACGGCACACGTCGATGACCGCGGAGGCCTGGCCGCGGCCGATGCCCTTGGTCTCGCGCGTGATGCAGATGGAGCCGCCGCCGATGCCGACCTTCACGAAATCGGCGCCGCAGTCGGCGAGGAAGCGGAAGCCGTCCTCGTCAACGACGTTGCCGGCGCCCACCTTGACGGAGTCGCCGTACTTCTCGCGGATCCACTCGAGGGTGATCTTCTGCCACTCGGAGAAGCCCTCGGAGGAGTCGATGCAGAGCACGTCGGCGCCAGCCTCCACGAGCAGCGGCACGCGCTTCTCGAAGTCGCGGGTGTTAATACCGGCGCCCACCATGTAGCGCTTGTTGGCGTCGAGCATCTCGTTGGGGTTGGTCTTATGCGAGTCGTAGTCCTTGCGGAAGACCATGGCAACGAGATGATCGTCGGCATCGACCACGGGCAGGGCGTTGAGCTTGTTGTCCCAGATGATGTCGTTGGCCTTCTTGAGGGTCACGTCCTTGTCGGCAACCACGAGCTTCTCGCGCGGGGTCATGAAGGAGCCGACCTGCATGCTGTGGTCGTCGCGCGTGGGACGGTAGTCGCGGCTTGTGACGATACCGAGGAGCTTGCCGTGCGGGGTGCCGTCGTCGGTCACGGGCATGGTGGAGTGGCCGGTGCGCTCTTTGAGCTGCATGACCTGCTCCATGGTCATGTCGACGGTGAGGTTGGAGTCGGACTCCACGAAGCCGGCCTTGTGGTCCTTGACGGCCTTGATCATAGCGGCCTCGGACTCGGGCGTCTGGTTGCCGTAGATGAAGGCGATGCCGCCCTCGGTGGCAAGGGCGATGCCCATGTCGACACCGGAGACCGACTGCATGATGGCCGAGACCATGGGGATGTTCAGCGAGATGGCAGGCTCTTCGCCGCGCTTGAACTTGACGAGCGGGGTCTTGAGACTCACCTTGTTGGGGATGCACTCAGAGGAGCTGTACCCCGGAACGAGCAGATACTCGGAAAAGGTGTGCGACTCGCCAGGAAAGAAAGTTGCCATGTACGCTCCTTCGTTGATGATGCGCGGTCAGTTCTCGCAGGTGAGCAATATCTGCGTCGTATTGTAGCGCAGCGATGCTGATACAATACGACTGAAATGGAAGGGGCGCGGCCATTTGCGCATAAGGCACACCGCGCCGGCGTGCGGATGCCTACCTGCTTGCAGCTCCCTGTAAGGCCGACGTGCGCACCGCCGCACGTCATGCTGGCCTCTTACCACAAGCCCCTTCGGCGCCTGTTCAGAAAGGAAGCTATGACCGACCCGAGCCTTATCCAAGCGCGCGTTCGCCTCAGCCTGCGCCGTGCTGACGCAGAGCTGCCCGGCGCTTTCGGTCAGGGCGTGGCGCTTTTGCTCGAAGGGGTCGACGAGCTTCACTCGCTCAACAAGGCGGCCAAACGCCTCGGCATGGCCTACTCCAAAGCATGGCGCATCGTGCGCGAGGCCGAGGCACAACTCGGCTGCGAGCTCCTCCTGCGCGACGGCGCACGCGGGTCAACGGTAACCCCCGAAGGTGAGCAGGTGCTTCTCGCCTACCGCACCCTGGAGCACGAGGTCAACGACCTTCTCACCCAGCGCCTTCCCGAGTTGCTCGGATAAGACCGGGTTCCTACAACGACACTTTGCAGATTAGCTTTTCGGTGCGCCGGCACATCGTCCCGCGCTGGGAGAGCTGCTGCCTGCGGGGCGTCCGATCTCTCCCAAGGCGAGATGTTGCGCGGGCTGAAGCTGAACATCGTCCCGGCTTGGGAGAAACACGCGTGCGAACACGCGCAGCTCCTCCAAAGAAAGGACGTTGTACCAGAAACGTTGAGCATCTTCCCGGCTTGGGAGAAACGCAAGCGCTCAAGCATGAAATTGGGCGGAATCGCGCACATCGTCTCGGCTTGGGAGAGATGAGCCCTTTTAGGCCGACAGGGACAAAGACAAAGCCGCAGGTAGTCGCGTTGCCTTTCTCGACTGTTCTCCAAAGGCGGGATCTTGTGCACGGGATTTTCTCCCGAGCCGGGACGTTGTGCGAAATCAGGGCCATTCACGCGCTCCGACAGCCGGCTCTCTCCCAAAGCGGGACATTGCGCATCTAAATTTTGACCATCGTCCCGCGTTGGGAGAAATACCCGTGCGAACGCCCGCAGCCCCTCCCAAGTAAGGACGTTGCGCGTCCGGTCTTCGGCCTGAGGGGTTGAGGGGCCGAATAGGCCAGAAAGCCGAGGGAACGGCTCCAAGACGAAGACTCGGGAGAGAGCGACTGCGGAGCAAGAAGAAGGCGCCGGATGAGCCGGCGCCTTGGGCGTGTTACGAATTGTTGACGACGTCGTCGAGAGTGATGGCAACATCGTGCTTGGTGGGAACCCATTCGACCTTCTTGAACAGCGCGGCCACCGTGATGGGGATGTAGGTGAACATAAAGAGCGGGAAGGTAAACAGGTTCGTGATGATACGCCAGCGCTTCTTGGGATGCACGTGAATGTGCTTGCGCTCGGTAATGGTCGTGAGCAAGCCCATGATGAAGAACGTGCTGTACAGCGAGGTGAACGTCATGACGAGCGAGCCGACGCACATCTCGAGTTCGGCGTTGGTCACAAGAAAGCCGTGGCTCAGCATGCCCGCCACGATAAACACGATGTTCGACAAGAACGAAACCAGCGAGAGCAGCATAGCGGGCCCCACCGTTACGAGCAGGTCGTAGGCCGCAAAGCGCCTAAACAGGAAGATCGACTTGAGAAGATCCGTGCAGTAGGTAAAAAAGACCTGGTAAAAGCCCTTGGTCCAACGCATGCGCTGATCCCAAGACGCCTTGAACTTGAGCGGCTGCTCGTCGTAGAACTCCGCCGGAGCGTAGCCGATGCGCACGCCCTGCACCGCGCAGAAGGTCGAGAACTGAATGTCCTCGGTAAGCGTGTGGAAGTGCCAGCCGTTCATGCCGCGCATGATGTCGGCCGAGACCAAAAAGCCCGATCCGGACACCGCGCACGACGTGCCCAGACGCATGCGGGCGTTGTTGAGATAGCGCGCCTCGCGAATGAACCAGGTGGCATAGGCGCTCGAGATCCACGAGCTGTCGAAGTTCTTGGAGTTGCGGTAGCTCGTGACCGCCATGAACCCCTGATCGAACGCGTCGTTCATGATGCTGACGTAGTTCTTGGACAGCAGGTTGTCGGCGTCGAAGATGAAGAAGCCGTCGTGCTTGCCGGGATACTCGGCGAGCACGCGCTTGACCGCGTAGTCGAGCACCCAGCTCTTACCCTTGCGGGCAAGGTCGTTGCGCTCGTACACAATGGCACCCGCGCGGCGGGCAGCCTCGGCGGTGTTGTCGGTGCATGCGTCGGCGATCACAAAGATATCGATCTTGTCGGCCGGGTAGTCTTGGTCTTTGATCGACTGCACGAGGTTGGCGATGACCGGCTCCTCGTTGTGCGCCGCGATAAGAAACGCGTACGTATGGAGCTTCTTAGCGCGCGGAATCTTGACCTCGCCGCGCACAAGACCGACGAGCATGTAAAACGCCTGATAGGAAAAGAACACCGTGAACAGCGTCATCAGGATGAAGTTGAACACGACAATGGGCGTGTGATCCACTTGATACCTTCCCTCAACGCAAAAAGACGAGAAGAGCGGCTCGGGCAGGCACGGCAAAACGTACCGTCCGCCCGGCTATCCGTGCCACCAAACGGCAGGGCCTCCCCTGCTCCTGGGAGCAACGCTTCTCCTAGCCTAGCGCTCAGCGTGCCGCAACGCGCGCTTAATACCAGAGCTGCGGAACAATTTCATCTCCAGCTGGGGTGCGGCCCATCGAGAGCGGCTGGATCTCCTGCAGCACGTCGAGCAGGTCGTCGGGCAACGTGTCGCGGCGCTCGATCTCCTCGCCGGTCACAGGGTGCGTAAACGACACGCGCCACGAATGCAGGAACTGCCTCGTGAGTCCGCGGTCCGCCTGGAGATTGCCGCGCCCGTACAGCGGGTCGCCCACGCACGCATGCCCGATATGGCGCATGTGCACGCGGATCTGGTGCGTACGGCCAGTGTAGAGATGACACTCGAGCAGCGTGTAGCCTTCGTCGCGCGGACCCGCCTCAAAGCGCTCGAGCACGGTGAATGTGGTGATGGCCTGCCGGGCAAGCGGATCGTCGGAGATCGCCATGCGCACGCGGTCGCGCGTGGAGCGCGCGATCGGCGCGTCGACGATACCGGTATCGGGCGCGATGTAGCCGTGGACGAGCGTGATGTAGCGCCGATCGAGCGTGCGGAGCCTGATAAGGTCCTGCAAGGCGCGCTGCGTGGCGTCGTCTTTGGCCGCGAGCATGAGCCCCGAGGTGTCGCGGTCAAGGCGATGCACGATGCCGGGGCGGTCGTCGCCCTGCAGACGGCCGAGGTGCTCGGGCCCGCAATGGTACACGAGCGCGTTGGCGAGCGTGCCGGAAGCGTGACCAACGGCGGGATGACACACGAGCCCCGCTTGCTTGGAGAGCACGATGAGGTGGTCGTCCTCGTAGCGGATGTCGAGAGGAATGGGCTCAGGGGCAAGCGTGGGCTCGGGCGTCTCGTCGGGAAGCGACAGCTCCAGCCCGTCGCCCTCGCAAAGAACGCGCTTCTTGCTCGTCTCGACCTCGCCGTTCACCAGCACGGCGCCCGCCTCGATGAGGCGCGCGCAAGCGCTGCGCGACGGCGTGGCGTCGAGCGACCCCAGGTACGCGTCGAGCCGCTCACCCTGCCCAGCGGCGCCCACCCTATGTCTGAACACTCCCGACATGATCCTCCTAGCCCCGCTCTCCCCGAGCCTCGTCGCCATCGTCTGCCGCAGGCGAGAAAAACGCGAACCCGATAAAGGCGAGCACCACGCCCACAACGATACCGATGTCGGCGATGTTGAAGACTGGGAAGTCAATGAACGTCGTAGCGATGAAGTCGGTTACAAACCCGTGCAGAACGCGGTCGACGGCATTGCCCACCGCGCCTCCGAGCACCAGCCCAAGACCTACGACCTCGAGCTTCGAGACCTTCTCGGCGCGAGCTAAATACCAGATTGAGAACCCCACGACCGCCACGGCGATGCCGACCGACACCAGGCCGAAGCCCTGGCCGATACCGAAGGCGGCGCCGCGGTTCATCGCGAACGTGAAGTCAATGAGTCCGGGGATAACCGTGATCGGAAAGACGCCCGCAAGCGCCGCCTCGCGCACGGCCTCTTTGACCACCTGGTCAAAAACGAGAAGCATCGCGCCCAGAGCACCCCAGACGGCAAAGCGCCACAGGCGCGGCGGCACCAAGGCCCGAGAGCCCTTGGTGCCGCTGCCTGCGGCGTGCGTGTTGATCTGATCTGCCATGTGCGGGCCGCTTTAGGCCTCGACCACGGCGGCGCAGCGCGCGCAGAGATGCGGATGCGCCTCGGAGGAGCCGAGCTCGCGGTAGTTCCAGCAGCGCTCGCAGCGCTCGCCATGGGCCGGCTCGACCGTCACGAGCAGCTCGTCGCCCTCGGCGAGCTCGACCTCGGACACGATGCAGAGCTCGGCCAGGTCGGACGCGCCCTCGCCCTTGAGGGCGGCGTACATCTCGGCGGGAACGGTCGCGCTTACGCGGACCTCCTGCGTCTTGGTGAAGCGACCGGCGGCGCGCTCCTTCTCAAACGCGGCCGTAACCGCGTCGCGGAACTGAAGCATCGCCTCGTAGGTCGGGAAGCTCTTCTCGGCCTCGTCGAGGGCAACCGGAGCCTCGTACCAGTCGAGAAGCGCCGCGTACTCCTGGTTGTCGCGGCACGCGGCAGGTGCGTAGGCCATGACCTCGTCGCACGTGAAGGCAAGGATGGGCTGAAGGTCGTGCAGGAGCATCGAGAGAACCTCTGCCCACACGGTCTGGGCGCTGCGGCGGTCGAGCGAGTCGGGGGCGTCGCAGTACACGCGGTCCTTCGTGACGTCGAGGTAGACGTTCGAGAGCTCGGTCACGACAAAGTCATAGAGCGTGCGGTACACGCGGTTGAAGCTGTAGTCGGCATAGGCTCGCGCGACCTCCTCGTGCACCTGCGAGAGACGCGCAAGCATGAGCTTGTCGAGCGGCAGCATGTCGTCGTAGGCAACGGCGTCCTGGGCGGGGTCGAACTGGCCCTCGAGCTCACCGAGCAAGAAGCGGAACGTGTTGCGGAAACGGCGGTACGCCTCGGAGGTGCGCTTCAAGATCTCGTCGTCAATGGCAACGTCGGTCGAGGTGTCGACCGAGGCCACCCACAGGCGCAGGATGTCGGCGCCGAGCGTGCCACAGACCTTGTTGGGGTCGATGACGTTGCCGAGCGACTTGGACATCTTGCGGCCCTGGCCGTCAAGCGTGAAGCCCTGGCTCACAACTGCCTTGTACGGAGCGAACCCGTTAGCGCCCACGCTCGTGAGCAGCGAGCTCTGGAACCAGCCGCGATGCTGGTCGGAGCCCTCGAGGTACATGTCGGCCGGGTAGTCGAGCTCCTCGCGGCCCTCGCAGACCGCCTTCCACGAAACGCCGGAGTCCCACCACACGTCGAGAATGTCGCGGTCCGCCTTGAGATGATGGCCACCGCACTTGGGGCACACGCAGGCGTCACCGAGATAGCTCTCGGGAGCGTCGGTGAACCAGGCGTCGGAGCCCTTCTCCTTGAAGAGCGCGATCACCGCGTCGAGCGTGGCGTCGTTCATGACCTTCTCGCCGCAGTCGGCGCAGGTGAAGCTCGGAATCGGCACGCCCCAGTTGCGCTGACGGCTGATGCACCAGTCGGGACGGCCCTCGATCATGGAGCCGATGCGGTTCTTGGCGTGGTCGGGGTACCAGGCAACGTGGTTCATGACCTGGTCGAGCGCCTGGCCGCGCAGGTCGGTCTCGTCCATCGAGACGAACCACTGGTCGGTGGCGCGGAAGATCGTGGGCTGCTTGCAGCGCCAGCAGTGCGGGTAGGAGTGCTTGATCTTCTTCTCGGCGAGCAGCGTGCCGCGCTCCTCGAGCCAAGCGATGATCTTGGGGTTGGCGTCGTCGGTGTCGAGCCCGGAGAAGGGACCGCCCGTGCCGTAGTCGTCGCCCACGTAGAACTTGCCGTCGTCGTCGACGGGCATGATGATCGGCAGGTCGCAGCGCATGCCGGTGTAGTAGTCGTCGACGCCGTGGCCGGGAGCGGTGTGAACGCAGCCGGTACCGTCCTCGAGCGTGACGTAGTCCGCCGTCACGATCTTGCCCGAGACGTCCGAGAAGATCGGCTGCTTGTAGGTGATGCCCACGAGGTCCTCGCCGTGGACGCTCCACGGCTCGGCGGCACCGGCGGGCACGAAGAGCCTCGCGTCGTCCTTGTGCGCGATCTCGTGGAAGACCTTCTCCCAGAGGGCCTTGGCCATGATGCCCAGGCGGCCGTCGGCCTCAACGGCAACGTAGTCCGCCTCGGCGAGAAGCGCCACGCCGGAGTTGGCCGGCAGCGTCCAGGGCGTCGTAGTCCAGATAACCACGTCGACCGGCATGCCGGAGGCGGCGAGCTCCTCGGGCGCCTCGTTGAGCTCGAAGCGCACGAAGATGGAGGGGCTGACCTCGTCGGCGTACTCGATCTCGGCCTCGGCGAGCGCGGTGTGGCAGTGCTTGCACCAATGGACCGGCTTGCGGCCGCGATAGATCATGCCCTTGTCGAACATGGCCTTGAAGACCTCGATGTCGGCGGCGTCATGCTCGTGGTAGAGCGTGAGGTAGGGGTGCTCCCAGTCGCCAAGCACGCCGAGGCGCTTGAAGCCCTCGCGCTGCAGGTCGATGTTCTCGACCGCGAACTCGTGGCACATCTCGCGGATCTTCTCGACCGGGGTGGCGTTGAACTTCTCGGTGCCGAGCGCCTCCTCGACCTTGTGCTCGATGGGCTGGCCGTGGCAGTCCCAGCCGGGGACGTACGGCGTCTGCTCGCCCAGCATGGCGTGGTAGCGCATGATGATGTCTTTGGAGATCTTGTTCATGGCGTGGCCCACGTGGATGGGGCCGTTGGCGTAGGGCGGGCCGTCGTGCAGCACGAACTTGCCGTGACCCTCGTTCTTCTTCTGCAGCTGCTCGTACACGTGGTTCTCGTGCCACGCGGCAAGCCGCTTGGGCTCCGCCTTGGCCAGGTTGCCCCTCATGGGGAACTTGGTCTTAGGCAGGTTCGTGGTGTCCTTGTACTCGTTCGCCACGGTCTCACTCCCCCGTTTCTCAAAAGCCGGCGGCGCTTCCGCCGGATCGTAGAGGCACAAATAAAGCGCCTCATCCCGTTCGCTGGGACGAAGCGCCCAAAGGAGGCAAGCCTCCGCAAAGCTCCTCGTTGTACCACCCAGCGGGGCCTTAGGGCCCGTACTCGGCCGACCACGTAACGGCGGTCGTCCCGGCGACGTCTACTGGGATGCGCAAAAGCATCCGTTGGGGCCGCGGCTCCGGGGTGATTTTCGGCGGGCGCGCGCACGGGCTTCTCAGCTACCGCCCGTTCTCTCCTGTGCGCGGGGACCGCGTACTCCCCCCCATCACAGCCTGTAGCAACGAATTGTAGCACGCGCGCGGCATCGCGTTCAAAGGCAAACGACCATCGGCGCATATGTTTCAGACCAGGTCACCGTATCGCGCGCAAAACGGCCCGTGCCGGAGAAGATCCGGGCACGGGCCGCAAGCCTTGCGCGTATGAACGGACGGGCAGCTACACCGCGGGCGGGGTGGGCTGCTTGGGCATGAGGGGGTTCTCGCGCGTGAGAAGCGCCATGAACTCCTCGCCGGTGATGGTCTCCTTCTTCTGCAGGTAGCGCGCGAGCTCGTGAAGCTTGAACTTGTTCTCGCGCAGGATCTGCAGCGCGCGGGCGTGCGCCTGCTGCATGAGCTCGACCACGGCGGCGTCGACGCGCTCGGCGGTGCCCGGGGCGCAGGTGAGCGACGTGTCCTGGTTGAGGTAGGCGTTCTGAACCGTGCCGAGCGCCACCATGCCGAACTCGTCGGTCATACCGAAGCGGGTGACCATGTTGCGCGCGAGCTTGGTGGCCTGCTCGATGTCGTTGGCGGCGCCGGTGGTCATCTCGTTGAAGATGAGCTCCTCGGCCGCGCGTCCGCCGCAGTAGACCGTCAGCTTGTCGAGCACTTCCTGCTTAGTGGTGAGGAACTTCTCGTCCTGCTCGACCTGCATGGTGTAGCCGAGCGCGCCCGAGGTGCGCGGGACGATGGTGATCTTGGTGACCGGCGCGGAGCCCTTCTGGCGCGCCGCGACGATGGCATGGCCGATCTCGTGGTAGCTCACAACCTGCTTCTCGTGCTCCGAGAGTACGGTGGACTTGCGCTGCTGGCCGGCGATAACGACCTCGACCGATTCCTCGAAGTCCTCCTGCGTGGCGCGGTTGCGGTGCATGCGCACGGCGCGCAGGGCGCCCTCGTTGATGATGTTGGCGAGGTCTGCGCCCGAGGCGCCGGGCGTTGCGCGCGCGATGGCGTCGAGGTCAATACCGGGCTCGGTTTTGACGTCGTTGGCGTGAAGCTTGAGGATGGCCTTGCGACCGGCGAGGTCCGGGAGCTCCATGGGAATACGGCGGTCAAAGCGGCCGGGGCGCAGAAGCGCCGGATCGAGCGAGTCGGGGCGGTTGGTGGCGGCGAGCACCACGATGCCCTTGTGGTTGTCGAAACCGTCCATCTCGGTCAGAAGCTGGTTCAGCGTCTGCTCGCGCTCGTCGTTGCCCGAGAAGCCGCCGCCGTCGCGCTTCTTGCCGATGGTGTCGATCTCGTCGATGAAGACGATGCAGGGGGCCTTCTCGTTGGCCTGCTTGAAGAGGTCGCGCACCTTGGCTGCGCCGCGGCCAACGAACATCTCGACGAACTCGGAGCCTGAGATCGAGAAGAACGGCACGCCGGCCTCGCCTGCGACCGCCTTGGCGATGAGGGTCTTGCCCGTGCCGGGAGGGCCTACGAGCAAGGCGCCGTGCGGCAGCTTGGCACCGATGGCCTCGTAGCGCTTGGGGTTCTCGAGAAAGTCGACGACCTCTTTGAGGGCGTCTTTGGCCTCTTCCTGGCCGGCGACATCTTTGAACGTCACGCCGACGTCTTTGGAAGCCACGATGCGCGCGCCGCTCTTGCCGAGGCCGCCGCCCATGCCGAAACCGCCGCCGAAGTTCATCGACGGGTTGTCGTCGCCCATGGCCTTCTTCATGCGGCGGTTAAGCCACCAGCCGAAGAGGAGGAAGACCACGATGGGCAGGCCGTACATGAGCAGCATGTAGGTCATGAGGCTGTTGTCCTGCTGCACGATGTTGGTCTGCTCGGCGCCCGACTCGCGGATAGCGGCCTCGAGGCTCTGCTCGGCGCCCGCCATGGCGGTGGTGGTGTAGACCGCGTTGTCCTCGCCGTCCTTGGTGTACTGAACGTCGAGGTTGCTGTTGTTGTAATCGATCTTCTCGACGTCCTTGGCCTGAAGATCGTTCATCAGCTGGGTGTACGTGACCTCGTGCACCGTCTGCCGCTGCCCCATGTTGGGGAACAGCACCGTGCTCAGCACGATGTAGATCACAACGGCGGCGAGCACGTACAGGATCATCGACTGCCGTCGCTTTTTGTCGTTCATCTCCATAAGAAGCATCCCTTACGTGTTCCAATAATGTTCCCCTGATACCCGAGACCGCAAAAACTAGTCGGCACGACGCCCAACTTAGGCAGAGGTCCATGAACCTCGCAGCTGCCTGAACGCCTATTGACCTGCTCAAGCACCGTGCAGTATCGTTCCCAGGGGCCGGCTCGGGAGCGCGAGGAGAAGCTCCTTTGCCCGAGCGCCCAACCTCGCACCCCCCCTGCGACCGCTATGAGGAGACCCATGGCTTTTGGGAGAAAACCGCACAACCGACCCGCCGCAGCGTCCCTCGACGTCACGAGCGGCCCCATTGCGCGCCAGCTGCTGCTTCTGTGCGTGCCGATCTTTTTAGCATCGCTCTTTCAGCAGACGCACGCCCTCATCAACACCTTTATCTTGGGGCAGTTCGGCGGAAAACTCGCCCTCGGAGGCGTGCAGTCGACCGCGTCGCTCTTTGAGCTCGCCGTGGGTTTCTCGGTCGGCCTCGGCGCCGGCTGCGCCGTGATTACCGGCCAGTTCTTCGGCAGCCACGACGACAAGCGGCTCGCCCGCTCGGTCCATACGGCCATGGCGCTCGCCCTTGTCATAGGGTGCCTCATCTCGGTGATCGGCGCCGTGTTCATCCCCCAGATCCTCGCGTTCATGGGCACGCCTGCCGAGCTCATGCCCGAAGCGGTGCCCTACGCGCGCGCCTACTTCGTAGGCATGGTCTTCTCGCTCGTCCTCAACATGGGCGCGGCGCTCCTGCGCTCCGTGGGCGACACGCGCACCCCCGCCCTCATCATCGCCTCGGGCTGCGTCATCAACGCCCTGCTCGACATCCTGCTCGTTGCCGTTATGGGCCTCGAGGCGCTCGGCTGCGGCATCGCCACGGCGGTGACGCTCGCCGTCAACGCGGGCTGCATCGTTTGGCGCCTCACGCACGTGAGCGGCCCTTGGCGCCTCACGCTCACGCAGCTGCGCATCGACCCGGCGATCTGCCGCAGCATGCTCATGACGGGCCTGCCGCTCGCCATCCAGTCGAGCGTGTACTCGATCTCAAACATCATTCTGCAGTCGACCATCAACACCTTCGGCACCGACGCCGTGACCGGCTGGGGTCTCTCGGCCCGCCTCGATGCCATCGTGTGGATGGTCACTGAGGCCCTCGGCGTCGCCATGACCACGTTTGCGGCGCAGAACTTCGGCGCCCGCAACTACGAGCGCATGCGCCGGGGCTACCACACCTCGCTCGTCATCACGGTCGTGCTCGTCGGCAGCCTGTCGGCGCTGCTCGTGGCCTTCGTGGGACCGCTCTCGCGCATCTTCATCGACGACGCGAGCGTAACCGCCTACACCACGACGATGATCCACTTCATCGCGCCGTTCTACGCCTTTTACTCGATCGTCGACAACACGTCGGGCGCTATCCGCGGGTCGGGCGAGAGCTTCCGTCCGATGCTCCTTACAATCCTCGGCACCTGCGTGTTCCGCGTGGCATGGCTCCTGGCGGTAGTGCCGCTGCACCATACCATCGAGACGGTGCTTCTGGTGTACCCGGTCACCTGGATTCTCACTGCGGCGCTCTTCGTTGCCTACCACCACTGGGGCCACTGGCTGCGCCATGCCGAGGCGCGGGCGGCCAAGCTCGAGAAGCAGCGCGGCACGCTCGAGATCTAGCACGCGTGAGGACCGGCTTAAGAACCTGTGCGAGAATTGCGGATCACGCTTGCGCGCGCGCAGCGTCCTGAGCGCACGGGGAACAACCAAGTTATGCGGGCAGCGCGCGACAGCCCGCGCACAAAAGCGCAGCCGCTGCGCACGAAGCGGCACGATAGGAGAAGAACCCCTATGCATATCCCTGGCCTTGCAACGGTACCTGCATCGGACGAAGCGCTCGTTAAGCGCGCAGTCGAGATCATCGGCGCAAGCTTCTCTGAGGAGATGTGGTTCGTCGCTTGGGCGGACTGCCTTGACGAGCTCGGCGCCACCGACGAGCGCAAGCGCGCCGTGATTCTCGCCGCCGTTGAGGACAGCCTCCGCGCGCACCTGCCCCACGAGGGCGTGTACGTTCTCGAGGACCTGTCGGCCGCTATCGGGTGCTACCGCGCCTCCGAGCTCGGCGGACTCACCCACCCCGAGGTCGAGGAATCGCGCTCGGCATGCGTCGACGCGATCACCGCGCTCGAGGAGCGCGAGCTGCTCGAGAAGCGCGCCCGCGCCATGGCGCCGGTCTCCGACTTCGGCTGGGCGCCCAAAGCGGCGCACGGCCGCGACCACATCTACGTCTACGCGCTCGCCGTGGATCCCGAGGCGCGCGGCACAGGCGCGCTCAGGCGCCTGTTCGAGGCGCTCTTTGCCTACGCTGACGCCGAGGGGCTCGACATCTTCCTCGAATGCTATACCGAGCGCCTCGAGAACCTTTACGCGCACTTTGGCTTCGAGCTCATCGACGTGCTCACCTGCGACGCCGTACGTGTAGCCGAGCGCCGCATGGTCAGGCGCTGCCGCAAATAGCCCCTATTGCCAAACAGGCGCAAACGCAACGGAGCCGGTCACGCGACCGGCTCCGCTCTTTTTGCTCTTAAAGCAATGCCCGCCTACCAGCGCTTTCGGTTAACCTTGATCTCGATCCTGCCCGTGAGAATCGCCCATGTGAGAATAACGACGATCGCAACCGGGGCGATCTTTATCAGAAACGCAATGATGGCAATGGGGATCGAGATGATCCACGAAAGCACGGTGAGCACGCAGAACAGCGCGAGCAGCGCGAGAACCACGCCCATGGCGAACCTCCTTAAACGCCTACGAGAACAGGCCCTTCTCGTAATGGTACCCGTTGCTCACGTGCGGGCACAGCTGCCAGAACGCCACGGCGGATGCTGCCGCCACGTTGAGGGAATCGACGCCGTGGGCCATGGGGATGCGCACCGCAAGGTCGCAGGCGCGCACCGTGCGCTCGGCAAGGCCCGTTCCCTCGGTGCCGAGGAAGAGGGCGAGCTTATCCATCTCTTGCAACGCGGGATCGTCGAGCGAGACGCTCTCGTCGGTGAGTGCGAGCGCGGCACAGGTAAACCCCGCGTCGTGCAGGGCGTCGACGCCGGCGCGCGGCCATTCGCGCACATTTGAGCCGGCACGCGTCCAGGGAACCTGAAACACCGTTCCCATGCTCACGCGCACGGCGCGGCGGTACAGCGGGTCGCAGCACGACGGGCTCACGAGAATGGCGTCGACGTTGAGCGCCGCCGCCGAACGGAAGATCGCGCCCACGTTCGTATGGTCGACGATCCCCTCGAGCACCGCCACGCGGCGCGCCTGCGTGCGCGCGAGAAGCTCGGCAGGATCCTCGAGCACGGGGCGGCGCATGGCGCAGAGCGCCCCGCGCGTGACCTTGAAACCTGTAAGCTGCTCCATAAGCTCCATCGGCGCCACGAAGACCGGTACCTCGGGATGCGCTCCGCCCTCCTCGTACGCGCCGAGCAAAGGCGCCATGGGCTCGAGCCACTTCTCCCCCAAAAGAAAGCTTACCGGCTCGTAGCCGGCCGCGAGCGCGCGCTCGATGACCTTGGCCGACTCGGCGATGAAAATGCCCTTCTCGGGCTCAAGGCGGCACCGGAGCTCGAGCTCGGTGAGGCGCGTGTACGCGGCGAGCCGCTCGTCGGCAAGGTCGTTGATATAGATGACGGCCATCGACCCCCCCCCTTTAAGCCTTCGCGACGCGACGATACGTCAGAAACTCGTACGGCACGCCCTCGTCGGTGGTGCCGGACGCCTCGCAGTCGTCTGCCGCCCACGCAGGGTCCTCGTCGAGGTTGGGGAAGAACGCGTCGGCGGGTCGCACGCAATGGTTCTTGGTGACCACGACCGTGTCGCAGTACGGGAGGAGCTGACGGTACACCGAGTCTCCCCCGACAACCCACACCTCGTCGTCGCGGGCAACCGCCTCCGCGAGCTCGTCGATCGATCGCACCGCCACGGCGCCCTCCCGCTCAAAGGACGGATCGCGCGTGAGCACGACGTTGCGCCGGTTCGGCAGCGGCCGCCCGCCCGGAAAGCTGTCGAGCGTCTTGCGACCCATGACGACCGTATGCCCCTTGGTGCAGGCGACAAAATGCCGCATATCGGCCTTGTTGGCTACGAGCAGCTTGTTGTTCTCGCCGATGCCCCAGTCGTCGCACACGGCGACGATGGCCTTAAGCGCAGGCAGCGATCCTTGCATATGTTCTCCCCCCAGGCGCCTCGTCGCAACCCTACACCGCGATCGGGATGCCCTTGACCTGCGGGCCGCACGCGTAGTTCTCGACGATCAGGTCGTCGGTCGTGAAGTCGTAGAAGTTGGTGACCTCGGGGTTCAGGCGCACGGTGGGCGCCGGGTACTGCGGGCGCTCGATGAGCTCGCGGATGATGGGCACATGGCGGTCGTAGATATGCGCGTCGACGATCACGTGCAGAAGCTCGCCGGCGACCATGCCCACCGACTGCGCGACCATCATGAGCAGGATGGCGTACTGGCAGACGTTCCAGTTGTTGGCGGCGAGAATATCCTGGCTGCGCTGCATGAGGCACATGTTGAGGGTCGGCCTCTCATCGCCCTTTGCATGTGTCACGTTGTAGGTCACGCTGTAGGCGCACGGGTAGAGGTGCATCTCGGAGAGGTCAGCGAACGTATACATGTTGGTCATGATGCGGCGCGAGTACGGGGTGTGCTCAAGGTCGTAGAGCACGCGGTCCATCTGGTCGAAGTCGCCCTCGGGATAATGGCTCTTCTGGCCGATCTGATAGCCGTACGCCTTGCCGATCGAGCCCGTCTCGTCGGCCCACTCGTCCCAGATATGGCTGTTGAGGTCGTGGATGTTGTTGGACTTCTTCTGATAGATCCACAGGATCTCGTCCATGGCGCTCTTGAGCGCGGTGCGGCGCAGCGTGAGCGCCGGAAACTCCTCGCGCAGGTCGTAGCGGGCGGTCACGCCGAAGTTCTTGATCGTGTAGGCGGGGGTGCCGTCCTCCCACTTGGGGCGGACCTTCTCGCCCTCGGTCGTAGTCCCATGGTCGAGAATATCGCGGCACATCTTGACGAACTGCACGTCGGCCTTGCTCATACGCCAAACTCCCCTCTATATCGCAGCGCCCCCATATACACGCCAAGGGCGCATTGCGCCGTCTCGCCGTCTCAGTATACCCGCTCGGGGCAATGCGATCCCGCAGCTGCCGCTCGCTCAGCCTTCCGAAAAGGCGAGAAAAAACAGCGGCCGCACCACAGGTGCGGCCGCTCAGAACCGTTGTTCACGAGACGTTTGCCTAAAGCGGGCGCAGCGCAGACCGCGCTACTTGCCGAAGCCGTTCTTCTGCATCTCGCGCTCCATGTTGCGCAGCATCTCCATGTCCATGCCGCCGCCCATGTTGCCGAGGCCGGGGATGTTGGGCATGCGGAGCTTCTTGCCCTTCTTGCCCTTCTTGCCGCCGCCCATCTGGGCAGCCATACTGCGCATCTTGCCCATCATCTTGTTCATCTCGCCCCACTGCTTGATGAGCTGGTTGACCTCCTGCACCGTAGTGCCGGAGCCGCGAGCGATGCGAGCGCGGCGCTGGCCGTTGATGGTCTTGGGACGCGCGCGCTCCTCCTTGGTCATGGAGAGGATGATGGCCTCGTTCTTGGTGAAGACGCTCTCGTCGATATCGCCCACGGCGCGGTTCACGCGGTTGCCGAGAAGGCCCAAGATCGACTTGGCGCCGCCCATCTTCTTGATCATGCGCATCTGGTCGAGCAGGTCGTTCATCGTGAAGCCCTCGCGCAGCATGCGCTCGGCGGCCTCCATCTGCTCGAGGTCGGCGGCCTCCTGGGCCTTCTCGATGATGCCGATGACGTCGCCCATGCCGAGGATGCGCTTAGCCATGCGCTCGGGGTTGAAGGCCTCGAGCGCGTCGGGCTTCTCGCCCACCGAGGCGAACTTGATGGGCTTGCCGGTGACCTCGCGGACCGAGAGCGCGCCGCCGCCGCGGGCGTCGCCGTCGAGCTTGGAGATGATGACGCCGTCGAAGTCGGTGCGCTCGGCGAAGGTCTTGACCACGTTGACGATGTCCTGGCCGGTCATGGCGTCGACGACCATGAGCACCTGGTCGGGCTTGACGGCCTGCTTGATGTCGACCGCCTCCTGCATCATCTGCTCGTCGATCTGCAGGCGACCGGCGGTGTCGACGATCACGACGTCGCGCATGTGGTCGACGGCCTCACGGATGGAGTCGCGGGCGATCTGGACCGGGTGCTGCCCGTCGCCGCGAAAGACCGGCACGCCGATCTCGCCGCTGAGCGTCTCGAGCTGGTCGGCCGCGGCGGGGCGGTACACGTCGCACGCGGCGAGCAGCGGGCTTCTCCCCTGCTTCTTGAGCAGGTAGGCGAGCTTGACGGCCGCCGTGGTCTTGCCGGAGCCCTGGAGACCCACGAGCATGATGACGTTGGGGATGCGGCTCGTGAGCACGAGCTTGCTCTCGGTGGCGCCGAGAAGCTCGATCATCTCGTCGAGCACGATCTTGACGACGTTCTGAGCGGGCGTGAGCGAGTCCATGACCTCGGCGGTGAGGCCGTAGGCCTCCAGCACCTCGAGGGCCTTGCCGCTGCGGCCGAATTCGTCGTTGACGCCGTGGCGCACGACGGGGACGGGGCAGGTCTCGGAGAGGAAGGCGGCGACGGCGCTGCCCAGGCCGCCCATGACGCTGTGCTCCTCGCTGGTGACGATGCAGCCGGTGTCCCGCGCGGCGGCGAGGATGGCCTCGGTGTCGAGCGGCTTTATCGTGTGGATGTCGAGTACGCGGGCGG
>CASEEV010000085.1 GCA_949287065.1 uncultured Collinsella sp. | reverse complement strand
GCTGCCCGCGTTCCTGCAGTGTGAGGGGCTGTTGGTCGGGACAGTTGTGCCAGGTTGCGGGTTGCCAGTGGCGTCAGGTGGCGGGTTGCCCGTTGCGTCCGGTTATTTTGTCACCTCAGACCGAGTTGACAATATAACCTGACGCAACTGTCAACCCGCAACCTGACGCAACTGTCAACCCGCAACCTGGCACAACTGTCACGACCAACAGCCCCTCTCACTGCAGGAACGCGGGCATCTCGCCGGCTCGGGTGGCGCGGGCGATCTCGAGCAGCGCGTCTGCCACGCCCTCGTCAGCGACGGAGCCCACGCGATAGTTGGCGGTGGCCAGGACCTCGTCGGTTGCGTTGGCCACGGCCACGGAGTGGCGGACCTTGCGCAGGATCTCGAGGTCATTCTCGGCATCTCCAAAGGCGACGACCTCATCGGCCGTGATGCCCAGCGCGTCGAGAAGAACGTCGAGCCCGGCGGCCTTGGAGACGCCCTGCGGCATGATGTCAAACCAGCCCGAGATGGGCGACGCGATCCGCATGTCCGGGGCCGCCTCGGCCACGATCTGCCGGCAGCGCTCCATGTGCTCGGGGTCCTCCGGGCAGGCGATGGTCGCCGCGATGTAGTCCTCGTCGGGAATCTGGTCGACGGCGATGCCGGTGAAGCGCGTGCGGCGCGCGTAGTAGGCCAGCGCCTCGTCGGTGGTGCCCACGCCGTACGCGGGGTAGAGCAGGTTGGTCTGCTCGGGGTAGCACACGAGGAACATGCCCGGCTCGGGCCGCAGCGCGGCGTCGATGCGCTCGAGGGCGTCGCGCGGGATGAGCGTCATCTGGACGTAGGAGCCGTCCAGGCGGATGCGCTTGCCGTTGGAGAGGATGCCCGTCATGAAGCAGGACTCGTCCATGTCAAAGAAGCGCAGCAGCTCGATGGTGTCACGACCGGTGGCGGGGCCAAAGCGCACGCCGGTCTCCATGAGCTCGTGGATGGCCGCGATCGTGCGCGGGCTCACGTGCTTCTCGCCCAGCGGGATGAGCGTGTTGTCCATGTCAGAGAGGACCAGCTTGATCACGAGATGATTCCCTTCTCCTCGCGCGGCAGCGCGTCAAAGCGGTCGATCGCCATGAGGATCTGCTCGATGTCCACCATGCCGGTCAGGCGGCCCACGCGCCGGCCGCCCGCCCAGATGACGAGGTCGCGGTAGCCCGAGGCCTTGCGCAGTCCCGTCCACTGCATCACGTCGATGCGGTCGTAGCGCACCGTGGCGTCGTGCCCCAGAAACGGGGTGATCATCAGGCGCTCGTCAAAGACCGAGACCTTGTAGCGGCGCAGGATCGCCCACATGACAAAGCACGTGACGATGAACGCGTCGAAGAACGTGAACACGGGCAGCGCATCGGGGAGAAACTCGAGCGCCGCGCAGAGCCAGCCCAGGACGAGGCCGAGCACGCTCATGAAGGTCATGGCCAGGACCAGGCCGCGGGTAAACGGGACGGGCACGACGTAGGTGTCGTGATGCCTGTGGTGGCGCTCGGAGATGCGCACGTTGCCCACGTGCTCAAAGAGC
>CASEEV010000084.1 GCA_949287065.1 uncultured Collinsella sp. | reverse complement strand
GCGGCCTCGCGCGCCCGCGCCCGCCCGCCGAACGCCGCGGCGCGCGCGTGGTTGCCGCCGACGGAGCCGACGTTACCGAGGCGTTTGCCGCCGGTGCCCGCAAAACGCTCGATCGTGCGCGCGAGCACGGCGCGCGTCTTGCTATATTGAAGGCCAAGAGCCCGTCCTGCGGGACGGGGTGCATATACGACGGAAGCTTCACGGGCACGCTCACGTCAGGCGACGGCTTGGCCGCGGAGCTGCTCAAGAGGGAGGGATTGGCTGTGGTAGACGAAGAGAAGGTCGCGTACTGCGAGCCGAGCGTCGAGCATCCGGTTGCCATCATGCTCGGCAGCGGCATGGGCAAGCTCGCCGAGAGCGTGAAGGTGGTGCGCCGCATCCCCTACGCCGACATTGAGGGCTTCCCTGCCGACGCGCTGCCGGTCGAGGGGCACCGCTTCGAGGTGCTCGTGGGCACCATCGGCGGCGTGCCCGTGATCGTGTACCCGGGGCGCATCCACCTGTACCAGGGCTATACCGAGCTCGAGGTCACCGCGCTCGTGCGCCACGCCCACCGGCTCGGCTGCCGCGACGTGGTCTTCTCGTGCGCCACGGGCGGCGTCGACCCGTCGCTCAAGCCCGGAACCATCGGCCTGCTCACCGACCACATCAACCTGACCGGCCGCAACCCGCTTGCGCACCGCGCCGCGGGCTCCATGGTCGATACGCCCTTCGTGTCCATGGACCGGACCTACTCGCCGTATCTCGCGAGCTTTGCACGCGCTGCCGCCTCCGACGAGGGCATCGAGCTCGACGAGGGCGTGTACGCCGGCCTTCTCGGCCCCACCTACGAGACGCCGGCCGAGGTGGCGGCTCTGCGCGTGCTCGGCGCTCGTTACGTGGGCATGTCGGCGGTGTGCGAGGTCATCATGGCGCGTGCGCTCGGCATGGAGGTCATGGGCCTTACGCTCGTAACCAACACCGCCGGTGCGGGGCATCTGAGCCACGAGGAGGTTCTCGAGGTCGCCGCCGACGCGAGCGACCGCGTGGCGCGCGTGCTCACGGGCATGCTCGAGAGGCTCGGCTCCGCCGAGGCGTAAGGCGCGCGTTTAGACGCGGGGCGTTTTGGCGCTGCGGTGCGGTGAGCGCTCGCGCTCGCGTAGAATGGGTCGGGCGCCCGGTCCCGACGGGGCGGGCGAGACAGGTCAGGCAAGAACGAGGAGGCACTATGATCTACGACGAACTGAAGAACGTCGGGCGTTACCGCGGGCTGTATCCCAATCTGGACGTGCTGATCGACTGGCTTGACGGGCGCTCGCCCGAGGACCTGCGCGACCTGCCGCTCGGCCGAAACGAGATTGCCGGCGACGACGTGTTTGCCAACGTCATGGAGGCGCAGACGCGCTCCGCCGCCGACGCGCACTATGAGACGCATCATGCCTATATGGACCTGCAGATCGACCTTATCGGCCGCGAGGCCTTCAAGACCGCCGCAGGCGCCACCACGCTCGTGCAGCCCTTTGACGAGAAGGACGACTTTGAGCTCGTCGACGCCGAGCGCTCGCTCGACGGCAACCTCGACGAGGGCCACTTTGCGCTCTTCGTGGCAAACGAGCCGCACATGCCCACGCTCGAGTTCCCGGGCGACGGCGTCCAGCCGGTCAAGAAAGTCTGCTTCAAGATCCGCGTCTAGGCCTCGGTGCTGGCGCGCCGTTTGCGAACGGAGCGTGGAGAAGCCCAAAAATCACCCTTGCGCTCGTGCGCGTTTGCACGTATCATAGGCACCTGCCAGCCCCGCGTACGCGGAGGCTCGCCGAAGCCAGCATAGCTCAGTTGGTAGAGCACCGCTCTCGTAAAGCGGGGGTCACGAGTTCGAGTCTCGTTGCTGGCTCCAGGAGATCGCAAAGCCCGGTACCCACGCGGTGCCGGGCTATTTTATTTCGCCGCCCGGGCGCGGCGTTTTGCGGTATATGCGCGTGTCCCCAACGGTATTTTTTGCCCTGCGAGCGGTTGCGGCAGGCCTTCGCGGTCCGTGCTTCTCGACCCAACTCGTATACTATGCGTAGGTGTGGTTACTACCAGTGCAATCATGCGCCGCCCCGTATAGGCGGCGCTTCTCACAGAAAGCGGTCTTATGGTTGGATTCGTTCTTACCGGTCACGGTGAGTTCGCCCCCGGTCTGGCGAGCGCCGTGGAGATGGTCGCGGGCGCGCAGCCCCATTTTGCGGTCGTGCCGTTTGCGGAGAAGGATGCGGCTACATACGCCGACAGCCTCAAGCAGGCCATCGCCGACATGCGCGCCGCCACCGACGCCGTTATCGTGTTCGTCGACCTGCTCGGAGGCACGCCGTTCAACGAGGCCTTTATGGCCGCCGCCGATATCGACGGCGTCGAGGTCGTTACCGGTGTTAACCTGCCCATGCTCATCGAGTGCGTGATCGTGCGGTCCGAGGGCACGTCGGCGGAGTCTCTCGTCGAGACCGCCGTTGCGGTCGGCGCCGACGGCATAGCGCACCGCAACATGGCCGATCTGCAGGCTCTGACCGATGGGCAGCAGCTCTAGCTGCGCGCCTCGCCGCGCGCCGGGCTTTTGACTTAGGTGTTTCGGCAGCTCGTTTGGAGAGACGGGCTGCTTGCGTTCATACGTGCCCTCGGGCACAGCAGGAAAGGGAGTACGTCATGGCAGAGTCGAACATCCTTCTCACGCGCGTGGACAACCGCCTGATCCACGGCCAGGTCACCACCCAGTGGAACACCACCCTCGGAGCCAACGTCGTGGTCGTCGCTAACGACCAGGTCGCCGTCAACTCCATGCGCCAGAACATCATGCGCATGGCTGCGCCCGCCGGCGTTGAGCTGCGTTTCTACTCCATCGACGGCGCCGCCGAGGCCCTTGCCGCCCCCAAGGCCGACGAGCGCGTCTTTCTCATCGTCGAGGATCCTCACGACGCGCTTGCCCTCGTGAAGGCCGGCGTGCCGATCGAGAAGCTCAACATCGGCAATATGCACATGGCCGGCGGCAAGCGCCAGGTCTCCTCGTCGGTTGCCGTTGACGACGACGACGTCCAAGTGTTCAGGGAGCTGCAGGACGCCGGCGTCGAGCTCGAGATCCGCCGCCTTCCGAGCACGCCCGTCGAGGACCTCGACAAGCTCTTTGCCTAACAGCTGCGGTTGCCCGTGCCTCGGCGGCACGGGCCTGTGCGCCGCCGGCGACCATGCGTTGCCGGCGGCGTTTGCGCGCCTTGGGCGCCGCGCCCTGCCCGTGGGGGCGCGCTCTAGATAACGGCACGAGAAGGGGAGTGCTCGCATGGGCACGGCGGCAAAACGACAACCGCTCTACGACCAGCTGGTCGACATCTTGCGCGAGAAGATCGAGAACGAGCTCGAACCGGGCGACATGCTGCCGTCCGAGCGCGAGCTTTCCGTTGACTACGGGCTTTCGCGCACGACGGTGCGCCTTGCCCTGCGGGAGCTCGAGAACCTCGGGCTCGTGCGCAAGCAGCACGGCAAGGGCACGTTCGTAACCGACAAGACCGCGCAGTCGACCGACCTCTCGCACTTCTACAGCTTTACCGAGCACATGAGCAAGCTCGGCCGCGACCCGCAGACCATCATCCTCGAGTTCCGTGAGGTCGTGGCCGAGAAGTACCTCGCGTCGCATATGGGCGTGCAGCCCGGCGAGAAGGTCTTCAAGCTCAAGCGCCTGCGCATGGCCGACGGCGTCCCGCTCATGGTCGAGCGCGCCTACCTGCCCATGCGGCTGTTCTCCACGCTCAAGCGGCCCATGCTCGAGCACAAGTCGCTCTACGACATCATCGAGAACGAGTACCACGTGAAGATCCGCGTGGCCGAGGAGGAGTTCTTCGCGAGTATCGCGCGGCCCTCCGACGCCCACTTGCTCGACATTCCCGACAACGCCCCGGTCCTCGACTTGGTGAGGACCACCTTCAGCATGGGCAACGACATCGTTGAGTACACGCTCGGCGTGGCGCGCGCGGACCAGTTCAAGTACAAGGTGTACCACCGCAGGGCTCTGTAGGGGTCCTGCGCTTCTGCAGTATCGGAATGCGAGAAAGGACGACCATGAGCACCTATCACATCAAAGCAGACGCGTTCGTGCTGCCGGGGTCCGTGGCACAGGGCGGGTACCTGACGGTGGCGGACGGCTCGTTCGGCTTTTGGAGCGCTGAGCGCCCCGAGGGCGAGGTTCTCGACTTAACGGGCACTATCGTTGCCCCCGGCCTCGTTGACACGCACATCCACGGCTTCTTCAACCATGCCACCACCGACTGCGACCCCGACGGCATCAACGCCTCGAGCCTCGAGCTCGCGCGCCGCGGCACCACGGCGTGGATCCCCACGACCTTCACCGACGACGTCGAGCGCATCGGCGCGCAGTGCGCCGCCATTGCCCAGGCGGTCGAGAAGCGCGACCCGGGCTTTGCCGGCGCGCGCGTTCCGGGCATCTACCTCGAGGGGCCGTTCTTTACCCTGAAGCACGTGGGCGCCCAGAACCCGGCCTACCTCATCGCGCCGAGCTACGACGTCTTTGCGGCGTGGCAGGAGAAGGCCGGCGGCCTCGTCGTCAAGAGCGCGCTTGCCCCCGAGCGCGAGGGCGCGCTCGACTATATCGCCCGTCTGGACGCCGAGGGCGTGGTGACGAGCATCGGTCACTCCGACGCCACCTACGACGAGGCGCTGGCTGCGGTCAACGCCGGCGCAAGCTGCTTCGTGCACACCTACAACGGCCAGCGCGGCCTGCATCACCGCGATCCCGGCTGCGTGGGCTGCGCCATGGCGACCCCCAACACCTACGCCGAGATCATCTGCGACGGCAAGCACGTCAAGCCCGCCGCCATCAAGGCCTTGATGGACGCCAAGGGCTGGCAGCACACCGTCCTCATCACCGACTGCCTCGGCTGCGGCGGCATGCCCGAGGGCTCGTACATGTCGGGCGGCCTGCCCGTCGAGATGCGCGGCGGGGCGTGCTACCTTGCCGGCAAAGACACGCTCGCGGGCTCGGTCCTCACGCTCGTCGAGGGCGTCAAGAACATGGTCGACTGGGGTCTGGCGAGCTTTGACCAGGCCATCCGCATGGCGACCGAGGTTCCGGCGCGCTCCGCCCGCGTCGACGCGGTCTGCGGCTCCATCAAGCCCGGACGCGCGGCCGACTTCATCGCGCTGAACCATGACCTCACGCTCGCTGCCTCCTACGTCGGTGGCGTGCAGGTGAGCGCGTAGCGCCAAGCGAGCGCGCGGCCCCTCGAGCAGGGGGGGCGCCCGTAGTGTCGCGAGGCCCCCGGTTCCCGTCAGATCGCTGCGGGAGCCGGGGGCCTTTCGATTCGGGGCGCCGGACGCGTCGGTGCGCACTTCTCGCCTTGCGGTGCTTCTCGGCGTTACTTCACACCGAAGCGGTACACGATGGAGGCTTCGTAGGGGTGGTCGGGCGTGCAGACGGGCTGCGGCCACGCGGGGTGGTGCGCGCAGTCGGGGTAGAACTCGGGCTCAAAGGCAAAGCCGGCGTGCGCTCCGTAGGAGGCGCCGTCCTTGGCGCCTGCGTCGCCGAGCCAGTTGCCCGTGTAGAGGTGCGCGCCGGGGGCCGTGATGCTCACCTCCAAGGTGCGGCCGCTCGCGGGGTCCCACGCCTCAAGCGCCGGCCGGGGCGCGCCGCCTTCTGCGTAGCCGCTGACGCACAGGCAGTGGTCGAAGCCATGGGCGCGCTCGATGAGCGGGTCGTGCGCGCTGATGCCGGCTGCGAGGGGAGCGCCCTCGCGCAGGTCGAAGGGCGTGCCGTCAACGGGCGCGATCTCGCCCGTTGACACGGAGTCCTCGCGTACGGGCAGGTAGCTCGCGGCGTGCACGCGCACCACGTGGTCGGCCACGCTGCCCGCGCCGTGCCCCGCGAGGTTGAAGTAGGCGTGGTTGGTCATGTTCGCAAACGTGGGGCGGTCGGTTTCGCAGCGGTACGCGAGCGTGAGCGCGCCCGTGTCCGATAACCCGTAGGCGGCGGTGAACACGCGCTCGCCCGGGAGGCCGAGCTCGCCGTGGGCAAGCGCGCAGGCAAAGGTCACGCGGCAGGCGTCTTCGTCAACCTCGGCGCTCCAGAGGCGCTTGTGCAGTCCGTGGTCGAGGTCGGTATGCAGGTTGTTGGGCCCTTCGTTGGGCGCGAGGTGCCAGACCTCGCCGGCTACTGGCACTTCTCCGCGGTCGGTGCGGTTGGCCACGGGTCCGATGGTGCAGCCGTAGCAGGCGGGGTTCGACCCGGTGTAGCCGCCGAGCGCGTCAAAGCCGAGCACAATATCTGCGCGGGTGCCCCGGGCGTTGGGGACGATGACGCCGAGCAGGGTCGCGCCAAAGTCCGAGACGCGTACGACGGTGTCGCGGCGCGCGAGCTCAAAGACGTGCGCCTCGCCTCCGTCGGGCGTTGGTCCAAACGGGGTAACGGTGATCATAGGTTCCTCCCAGAGTCGTAAGCGAGAAGCGCTTCTCGCGGGAGCGCTCCCGATGGCCCTATTCTAGGCTTGTGCGGCTGCGCGCGCGGCGCGCGCTATGCATTTTGCGAGAAGCGTCCCCCATGCGTACCCGTTTTGCGCCCATCCTATGGCACGATGCGCGAAAGGGCAGCTCAGAGGTGCTGTATGGGTCTTTGGACCATACGTTTAATTCGCCGAGAATCGTGCTGGTTCACGCCCAATCTTGCCGCGCAAGTCGGTACACTGGAGACAGTGTTTTGTTTATCGTTTTCAGCCGTGATCGAGAGCTTTTGCCCGGTTCGGGCGGAGCTTTTGGCTTGAGCCAAGGCACGCAACAGGGGCGCAGAGGTTTGAGGGAGCCTGTGCGCAGCTGAGGAGATAAACGGTCCACAACGATGCAGGAGCAGGGAAGTCCGGCAAGTTGTTGTTGTAAGGAACGGAGTTTCGAATGCTGATTAAGCGAACCAAGATCGTCTGCACCATGGGACCTGCGTGCGATGACGACGATACGCTGCGCGAGATGATGAAGGCGGGCATGAACGTCGCCCGCTTCAACTTCAGCCACGGCAGCTACGAGGAGCACCATGTGCGCATGGAGCGCGTCAAGCGCATCTCCAGGGAGCTCGGCACCCCCGTGGGCATCCTGCTCGACACCAAGGGCCCCGAGATCCGCACCGGCCTGCTCGAGGGCCACGCCAAGGTCGAGCTGCCTACGGGCGCCGAGGTCACGGTCACCGCGGCCGAGACCTCCGAGGAGCGCCTGGGCACTGCCGAGCACTTCTACCTCGACCACCTGGAGCTCCCGCGCGAGGTCCACGTGGGCGGCACCATCCTCATCGACGACGGCCTCATCGGCCTCACCGTTACGAGCATCGACGGCCAGGACATCCATTGCACCGTGCAGAACGGCGGCTCGCTCGGCGAGCGCAAGGGCGTGAACGTTCCCAACGCCAAGCTGTCGCTGCCCACCATGACCGAGCGTGACCGCGAGGACATCCTCTTCGGCCTCAAGGAGGGCATCGACTTCATCGCCGCCTCCTTCATCCGCGACGCCGAGGGCGTGCGCGAGATCCGCAAGCTC
>CASEEV010000083.1 GCA_949287065.1 uncultured Collinsella sp. | reverse complement strand
GCGCCCGGGACAACCATACGGCGGGGGCCGCGCCCCTGGTCCAAGGGGGCGCGGCCCTCATGCTGAAACTGCTCAATTTTCGGTGCACGCGTTGCTCAGAAGCCGGTGCTCAATCGGACCAGTTCATATTGCACATCAACAGGCACCGCTGGGCCGGGACGGGCGGAAAAGGGGCTGGGCGGCGAGAGAAGAGCCGATCCTGGTCCGCTCCCCAAGTTTTGACGGTTATTCGAGTACTTTTCTGGAACCTTCGAGTAAACCGAGATCCAGCAACGCCCTGACCTGCGAAAACGCTGTCCGGGGACCCCGGTCTACTCGTGGTTTCCTCAAAAGTACTCGAATATCCGGAAAACCTTCGTGCGCGGGCGATCATGAACCGGTTTATCAGCTCGCAGCGGACCCCTGCCCGACGATACAGGGCGCCGCGCCCGGCAGCGCGGCGCCCCCGTCCGACGACCGGCGCCACGGTTCCGACAAAACGGGGGCCCAAAGTGTCGGGGATGTGGCGTCGGTTGCCGGGAATTGTCGGAATCGTGGCGCTGCTGATGCGTTGCGTTGGCCGCATCTAATTGACAATTATGGTCTTCGCGGGTTGACCTGATCGGAGTATCCGCTGGCATCGGCTTGCCTCATGCAAAGAAAACGGCCGCCCCTTGTTGGAAGGGCGGCCGTTGTGCTCGGTATGGGAAAGGCTTACTTGCCGAGCGGCGGGAGTACGGCGATGCCGGCGGCGTTGGTGCCGAGGTGGGTTGCAACGGTGCAGCCGATAGTCGTGGTGCCGTGGAAGTCGTACGCAAGGCCGGAGCTCTCAAGGGCGCTCGTAAAGAGCGCGCACTCCTCCTCGCCTCCGGTGGTGACGATGCGGACGGTCGAGTCGGGATGCTCGCCGATGAAGGCGAGGATATCGTTCATAACGGTGTCTACGATGCGCTTGGTGCCGCGGGCCTTCTTGGCGAGCTTGACCTCGCCGGTCTGCCACTCCGTGGTGACCGCGAGGCGCAGGTTGAGCATCTGGGCGGCAAAGCCGGCGAGCTTGGGAGCGCGGCCGTTCTTGACGAGGTTCTCGAGGGTGCGCGGGATGATGAGGAGCAGCGCCTCCTCTTTGGCGCGCTCGATGTCCTCGACCACGTCCTCGATGCTCATACCGGCGTCGGCGCCCGCCTTGGCGCGCTCAACGAGAAGGCCGAGCGTGCCCGAAACCGTGCCGGAGTCGATAACGCGCACGTCGAGGCCGTCGTAGGCGGCCGCAGCCTGCCTGCCGCTCTCGACGCTGTTGGACAGCGACTTTGCGATGCCAATGTAGATGGCGCCTTCGTGTCCGGCAGCCTTGATCTCGTCGAACACGCGCGTGAACTCGCCGACCGAAGGGCACGAAGAATGGGGCAGCTCGTCGGATGAGGCCATGCGCTCGAGGTACTCTGCGCTCGAGATCTCAACCTGGTCGATCAGATCCTCTCCGCCGATGATGACGTGAAGTGGGATGCACCAGATGCCCGCCGCTTTGAGCTCGGAGAGCGGGATGTCGCACGTGCTGTCGGTAAGGATGGCAAACGACATAAGAGTCCTTTCCTATAACAGGCAGTCCGATACAAGTATAGTACGAGCGCGAAGGCCTTGCTTCTTTGCGCATAGAATATGAACAGCTATTGAGGCACAAATATGTAAGCACTGTGATAGCATATACGAATGTATAGAAGCGGTCGTCTCGTGGCATATCTCAAGCGAACGGACGCCCTGCGTCGCGGCGCCTAAGGTGCGCCGTTCAGGTATAGTAAGGACATATGTGCATTTGCGCTCCGGAGTCTTCGCCGGACCCGGCGTATCGGAGCGCATGGGATAGGAGGAACACGTGCTCGAGCTGAAGAACGTGTCGTATACGGTCAAGGCCGGTCAGGATTCTTACGACGACCGCGACCACGATATTATCCGCGACCTTTCGCTGACGGTGGAGGAGGGCAAGCTCATCGTCATTACGGGTCCCAACGGCGGCGGCAAATCGACGCTCTCCAAGCTGATCATGGGTATCGAGCAGCCTACCGCGGGCACCATTACGTTCGATGGCGTCGACATCACCCGCATGCCCATCGATGAGCGCGCTCGCCTGGGCATCGGCTACGGCTTTCAGCAGCCTGCCCGCTTCACGGGCATGAAGGTGTCCAAGCTCATCCGCCTCGCTTCGGGCGAGAAGCACATGGGCGCCGCCGCCTGCAACAAGTACCTTTCGGCCGTGGGCTTGTGCTCGGCAAACTACCTCGACCGCGACGTCGACAAGTCGCTTTCGGGCGGCGAGCTCAAGCGCATCGAGATTGCCACGATCCTTGCGCGCAACCCCAAGCTCGCCATCTTCGACGAGCCCGAGGCGGGCATCGACCTGTGGAGCTTCGACAAGCTCACGGCTACCTTCGAGGAGCTCCATCGCACCCAGCCCGACCACACGATCCTGATCATCTCGCATCAGGAGCGCATCATGCAGATGGCCGACGAGATCATCGTCGTCAAAGACGGGCAGGTCGCCCGCCGCGGCACGCGCGACGACATCTACCCCACGCTCATGTTCAGCAAGAACCAGGATCCCGCATGCGGCTTCACGCGCGCTGCGGAGTCCGTTACCTACTAACCCGAGGCGCCTGCAGGCGCTTTAGCCATCGTCCAGAAGGAGAATCGCATGGCTGATACCACCTCCGCACCGGCAGCCGGTCAGGTCGGCTCCGAGCTCGACCTCGACGCGATCTCGCGCGAGATGCTCGAGGTCATCGCCGACATGCACGGCGACACTCCCGGCGCCGTCAACATTCGCCAGAACGGCTGCCTTGCGTGCCGCACCAACACCGAGCACGTGACCATTACCAGCAAGACCGACAACCCCGGCATCGACATCCGCGTCGACGCGGGAAGCAAGAACGAGCACGTGCACATCCCGGTCGTCGTGACCGAGGAGGGCGTGCACGACGTCGTGTACAACGACTTCTTCATCGGCCGCGATGCCGACGTTTACATCGTCGCGGGCTGCGGCATTCATAACGGCGGCGAGAAGGACGCCGAGCACGACGGCATCCACCGCTTCTTCGTGGAACCGGGCGCGCACGTGACCTACGTCGAGAAGCACTACGGCGAGGGCGAGGGGACGGGTGCGCGCATCCTGAATCCCACCACCGAGGTGCATCTTGCCGAGGGCGCCTCTATGGAGATGGAGATGGTCCAGATCAAGGGCGTGAGCTCCACGATCCGCAAGACCACCGGCACCCTTGAGGCCGACGCCAAGCTCGTCATCACCGAGAAGCTCATGACGCATGGCGAGCAGCACGCCACGAGCGACCTCGACTTTGAGATGGTGGGCGACGGTGCCACCGTGCGCGTCATCTCCCGTTCCGTTGCGCGCGGAAACTCCGTGCAGGTCTTCCATCCCAACGTTACGGGTTCCGCGGCGTGCCGCGGACATGTTCAGTGCGACTCCATCATCATGGACCACGCGCGCGTTACGAGCATTCCCGCCATCGACGCCAAGTCTACCGAGGCGCAGCTGGTCCACGAGGCGGCCATCGGCAAGATCGCTGGCGAGGCCATTACCAAGCTCATGACGCTCGGGCTCACCGAGGAGGAGGCCGAGGAGCAGATCCTCGAGGACTTCCTCAGCTAAGCCGAGAACGGCAGAGAGGCTGCGTCCGGCATTGTCAGTGGGCCAGCCGAGCGCTTCAGCGGCAATTGAGTCTTGCGAGTGCCCGTCCCTTGTTCCGGGGCGGGCGCTCGCCGTATGATGAGGGCCGTTGTCGCGCTTAATGGAGGATACAGTGCATTCTGAACGAGGGTTTCTCGGCCGCCCGGTTGTGGTCTTTGACTTTGACGGCACGCTGTGCGATACGGCTCCCGTCATCCTGCGCACTGCCGAGGCGGTTCTCGGCGAGTTCGGGTTTTCGCGCGAGCGCATGGGCGACCTGACGCGGCTTATCGGACCGCCGCTGGTCGATGGGTTCCGCGATTGCTTCGGCTTGACTCAGCACGCTGCCGAGAAGGCTACCGCCCGCTACCGGTACCTCTTTGACTTTGCGTCGCCCGGCGACTATCCGCCGATCCCGGGCGCCCTCGATCTGCTCGACGCGCTTCGTCGGCAAGGCCGCAGGATCGCCATCGCCACGTCCCGCCGCGAGGAGAGCGCCGTAAAGCTCAGCCGCGAGACCGGCATTCTCGAGCGCGTGGATGCGCTTGCGGGCCTCAAAGAGCCCGAGCGGCATACCAAGGCCGAATCGATTGCGGCGGTTCTCAACATGCTCGGCGCGCGCCCCGACGAGGCGTTTATGGTGGGGGACCGCCATCACGACGTGGAAGGAGCCGCCGAGCTCGGCATGCCCTGTGTGGGCGTGTACACGGGGGCCGCCAAGCCCGGCGAGCTCGAGGACGCCGGAGCCTCGCTCGTCTGCACAGGCTTGGGCGAGCTGCTCGAGCTCGTGCAGCGCGCTCTCTAGCGCCTCCTCGTTTTGCCGCGATGGGGTAGTATTGAGGACGAAATGTAAGCGAGCCTGCGACCTGATCGGAGCAACCATGATCGATCCTGAGTTTGAGAAGAGCGTCGACGCCTACGTCGACGAGGTGTGGGAAGACGTCGTCGCCGACATCGCGGCGGTTGTGAGCCATCCGTCCGTTGCCGACGAGTCCAAGGGATGTCCGGGCGCTCCTTTTGGGCCCGAGGTGCGCGGTGCGCTCGACTGTGCTCTCGGTATTGCCGAGAAGCTCGGCTACACGGTGAGCGATGACGACGGATACGTCGGCATCGCCGACCTCCCCGGCCAGGACGACGTTCAGATCGCCACGATCGCGCATATCGACGTGGTTCCCGCGGGCGCGGGCTGGGCAACCGACCCGTATGCCATGGAGCGCCGCGATGGCTGGCTCCTCGGCCGCGGCGTTATCGACGACAAGGGCCCCGCGATCCTTTCGCTTTACGCCGGGGCGTTCTTCCCCAGGCACAACATCCCGCTCAGGCACAGCTTCCGCGCGCTTCTCGGCTGCGACGAGGAAGTGGGCATGAGCGACGTGCATCACTACCTCGAGACGCACGATGACCCGGCGTTTCTGTTTACCCCCGACGCCGAGTTCCCGGTGTGCAACGCCGAGAAGGGCCAGTTCAGCATGACCTTCACGAGCCCGGTGCTCGAGGGAGGAAACGTTGTGTCGTTCGAGGGCGGCACGGTGACCAACGCGGTGCCCGGCTCTGCCGTGCTCTGCGTTCGCGCTAGCGCGTCTGAGCTGCCGAGCGCGGAGCGCATCGATATCGAGGACGCCGGCAACGGCGTGGCGCGCCTTACCGCCCAGGGCGTGGGCGGGCACGCGTCGCTGCCCGAGGGCACCGTCAACGCCATCGCGCTTCTCGTTGCCTACGCGCGCGAGAACGGCCTTCTCGCCGCATGCGAGGAGCCAGTCTTCGGCCTGCTTGCGGCCATTCACGCCGATACGGCGGGCGAGGCGCTCGGCGTGGCGTCGGCAAGTGACGCCTTTGGTCCGCTCACCTGCATCGGCGGCACGATCCGCTCCGATGAGGGGCGCCTCTCCCAGACGATCGACATCCGGTTCCCCGACAGCACGAGCGCAGACGAGCTCGACGAGAAGCTCACGGCGTTTGCCGCGCGCTTTGGCTGCGAGGCCCATGCCATGACCAAGAAGCCCCCGTTCTCGGTGAGCGCCGAGTTCCCGGCAGTGCAGGCGCTTCTCGGCTCCTATATTGACGTCACCGGCAAGGACGCGCGCCTCTTTGCGATGGGCGGCGGCACCTACGCCCGCAATTTCGCATGTGCGGTGAGCTTTGGCCCCGAGGAGGAGATCGAGGACCAGCCCGCATGGGCGGGTGCCATGCACGGCCCCAACGAGTCGGCGTGCGAGGCGCAGCTCCGTCAGGCGCTCAAGACCTACATCGTTGCCATCGACCGCCTCATGGCTTTGGATTATGAGGCGTAACGCCCCTGCGGAGCCTACAGCAAGTTGAGCCGTCCGCCCGCCCCTGCGCGGGCGGACGTGCAAGGAGAGGAGATAAACGTGGCCATTCTGCTCGGCTGCGACAGCGTGTCTCTTGAGTTCCCGACCAAAGCGGTGCTCAGCGGCGTCACGCTCGGCGTCAACGAGGGCGACCGCATAGGCATCGTCGGCCGCAATGGCGACGGAAAGTCCACGCTGCTCGGCGTGCTCGCCGGCATGGTCGAGCCCGACGAAGGGCGCGTAACGCATCGTCGGGATCTGCGCGTGGGCGTGCTCGGACAGGCGGACGGGCTCAAGGACTCAGACAGCGTCGAGCGCGCGGTGGTGGGCGATCAGCCCGCATATGAATGGGCGGCCGATCCGCGCGTACGCGCCATCATCCATGCGCTCATCGCCGATGTTCCGTGGGACGCAGCGGTGGGCTCGCTCTCGGGCGGGCAGCGCCGTCGCGTCGATCTCGCGCGCCTGCTTATCGGCACGTGGGACGTGCTCATGCTCGACGAGCCGACCAACCACCTCGACGTCCGCGCCATCAGCTGGCTCGCACGTCATCTTCAGGAGCGCTGGCAGCCGGGACAGGGCGCGCTTCTCGTGGTTACGCATGACCGCTGGTTCCTCGATGCCGTGTGCGACCACATGTGGGAGGTCCATGACGGACAGGTCGATCCGTTCGAGGGCGGTTACTCCGCCTACATCTTGCAGCGTGTCGAGCGCGAGCGCGCCGCCGCCGTGCGCGAGCAGCGACGCCAGAACATGATCCGCAAGGAGCTCGCGTGGCTCTCGCGCGGGGCCCAGGCGCGCACGTCGAAGGCGAAGTTCCGCATCGACGCCGCGCGCGAGCTTATTGCCGACGAGCCTCCGGTGCGCAACACCTTGGAGCTCAAGCGCTTGGCGACCGCTCGTCTCGGCAAGCAGGTCATTGACCTCGAGGGCGTGTGGGCAGGTTACGGCGGCGACGGCGCTCCTGCCGAGCCCGTGCTGCGCGATCTTACGTGGCTCATCGGCCCTGGGGACCGTTTCGGCATCTTGGGTGAGAACGGCGCAGGCAAGTCGACCCTTCTCAAGGTCCTTTGCGGCGCGCTGGCACCCGAGCGGGGCCGCGTCAAGATCGGGCAGACCGTGCGCTTCGGCGTGTTGACGCAGCAGCTCGAAGAGCTTGCGCCTCACGAGGAAGAGACGATCAAGAGCGTTCTCAGCTCCTGCAAGCGCACCTACGTGGTCGACGGCAAGGAGACGAGCCCCGAGAAGCTTCTCGAGCGCCTGGGCTTTACGCCGGAGCAGTTGCTTGCACGTATCAAAGACCTCTCGGGCGGGCAGCGGCGCAGGTTGCAGCTCCTGCTCACGATACTCGCTGAACCCAACGTGCTCATCCTCGACGAGCCGGGCAACGATCTCGACACCGATATGCTCGCAATCGTCGAGGACCTTCTCGACGGGTGGCCGGGCACGCTTATCTTGGTGAGCCACGACCGCTACCTCATGGAGCGCGTGACCGACCAGCAGTTTGCACTTGTTGACGGCGGCCTTCGGCATGTTCCGGGTGGCGTGGACGAGTACCTGCGGATACTGGCCGATCGCGAGGCAGCGGAAACGGCAGCCAACGCGTCCACGGCTACTCGAGCAAGCGCGCCGCAAGAACCAGCCGCCCGTTCTGCCTCTGGCGCCGACGCGCTGACGCGCGCTGAGGAGTACCGGCTCAAAAAGCAGCTCTCGTCGTTGGAGCGCCGCATGGACACGCAACGCGCCAAGATCGAGGAGCACCGGGCGCAGATGCTCGTGGTCGACCCTACTGACTACGTGGGGCTCGAGGAGCAGCAGGCAAAGATCAACGCAGCGCAAGATGCGCTCGACGAGCTCGAAACCGAATGGCTCGAGCTTTCGGAGCGTTTGGGGGAGTAGGCCATGACGCTGGATCGTCGTCAGTTGCAGGTGGTTGTGACGCTCGGCTTCTGCGGGCTTGTTTCCGCAGCGGACAACTGGTTCGTCTCTCCGGCGCTCCCGGCCATTGCTCAGACGCTCCAGATCCTGCCGACCACAGCGGCTGTGATTCTCACCGCGTACATGATTCCCTACGGCGGGCTTCAACCGGTCTACGGTGCACTCGGCGACGGCTTCGGGCGGCTCAGGCTCTTGCGCATCATTGTGCTCGGACTTGCCGTGGGAACCGCCTTGTGCGCAGTGGCGCCTACGCTCGCGCTTTTGGCCGCGGCGCGCGTGGTGACCGGCTGCTTTGCGGCGGGCATCATTACCGTGTCGCAGGCTTTTGTGGGCAGCGTGGTAGGGCATGACCAGCGTGGGCGCGCCGTTGGTATTCTCATGGGCATCACCTTTGCCGGGCAGGGTCTTTCGGCGGGCCTCGGGGGCATTCTGACCGAGCTCGTGGGATGGCGCGCGGCGTTTTTCGCCTTTGCGGCGCTCGCGCTTGTAGCGTGGGGCCTCCTGTTCCGTCTGCGCGAGCCCGCCCACACAACGCAGTCTGGCCAGACGGCGGGGCATGCGACGGGAATCGCCGCAATGTTTCGGCGCGCGCTCGGCATTTTCTTTGGTCCCAAGCGCGCGGTCTACGCGCTTGCGTGCTCAACGGGCCTGCTCTTCCTCGGCGTGTACGGATTCATGGGAACGTTCCTCGCCGAGCGCTGCGCTTTGAGCTCCACGTCTTCGGGCTTGGTTATGATGGCGTACGGCGTGTGCTGCCTGGTGGGAGGCACTCTGTCGGGAAAGATCGGCGAGAAGCACGGGCTCGCGCGCGTGGTGGCCATAGGGGAGTGCTGTGCCGTTTGCGCGGCCGCTCTATTGCTTGTTGCGACCGCTATGGCGTCCTGGGTCCCCGCGCTCGCGGCCGCCGGCCTTTTGGGCTTCGGCTACATCTTCGTGCAGCCGACGCTCGTGACGTACTCCATGGACGCGGATCCGGTGTACACCGGGCTCTGCACCGGACTCATCGGCCTCGGCGTGTTTGTTGGCGGGGGAGTGGGAAGCGCTCTCGGCGGTGCGCTTCTCGCCTCATGCGGCTATGTTACCCTGTGGGCGGTCGCCGCTGCGGGGCTCGTGCTTCAGCTGATCGTGAGCGCGCGTTGTTTAGCCCGTTAACGAGAAGAGTTGTGTAGGGAATATGTAAACCATGGCTAACTATATTTTAACTTGTGCAGAGCAAGAAGTACGCTATAGTTAACTCAACGACAGGGATCTGACGGCGATGAAATAAACAGGCCCTGTCAGGTGATATGCATCCCTCCCCTCTGTGCGTATCCCACGGTGCAGGAAGGTCGAGATGGCTTGAAGCTGCGAGCGCCATCTCGACCTTCGCTCTTTAGGTGCGACGCTGCGAGCGCGTCTGACGGGCATCTCGGGCTTCACTCGTCAGGCATGACCATAAGGTCAATGCCCTCCTCGTTCAGCCCGATCTGCTCCGCCAGGCGCGCTCTCGCTTTCGTTGGGTCAACCTGTTTCGCATCGCTTCGCTCGCTTTGTTTCAGGCGTGAGGTAGCGGCATTCCTTTACCATAAAAATCGGTGTTTCTTGTTCCGCGTCGCTTCGCTCGTCTTGCCTTCTCTTGCAGCGCCCTCCAAAGTGTGAAGGGTGTTCACAGAATGGGGGCGAATGTAAAGCGGCTTTTACACAATCTAGCTGCGTATGTAAGCGCACGGTAAAGCACGGTTATTCGTCTGTAAGGCATCTTGCTCCTCGCAAACCGGCTATCTGCGACGCCCTAGCATACCTATCGGATCAAGGGACCGGGTTCGGGAATGGGCCCGACGGTCTCGTACGCTTGTTCCGAAAGGAGAACCATGCAGGGTTTCGATATGTCTCGCCGCACCTTCGTGGGCGCTTTGGGCGCCGTTGCCTCGGTTGCGGGCCTCGGTCTTGTTGGCTGCGGCGGTCAGGCTGCCTCGGGCTCGGGCGCTGACGCGGCGCTCACCGGCAGCATCTCCTGCTCCGGCGCTACTTCGTTCCAGCCGCTCGTCGAGGCCGCCGCGAACGACTTCATGGACGCCAACCCCGACGTTTCCATCGCCATCTCGGCCGGCGGTTCCGGCCAGGGCCTGTCCCAGGTTGCCGAGGGCTCGGTGCAGATCGGCCGCTCCGACGTCTTTGCCGAGAGCAAGCTTAAGGCTGATCAGATCGAGGGTCTCGTTGACAACCAGATCTGCATCGTTGGCATGGGCCCGATCGTGAACGCGAGCGTTGACATCGACGACATCTCCACCGAGCAGCTCAAGGGCATCTTCACCGGCGAGATCACCGACTGGGAAGAGGTTGGCGGCACCAAGGGCACCATCAACGTCATCAACCGCGAGGCCGGCTCCGGCACGCGTGCCACCTTCGAGGACGCGGTTCTCGACGGTGCCGAGGTTCCCGACAGCTTCCGCCCGGTTGCCGAGGTCGACTCCTCGGGTACCGTGGTCGAGCAGGTCGCTGCCACCGAGGGCGCCATCTCCTACGTTGCCTTCAACTACTTCGAGTCCAACGAGGGCATCAAGGCCATCTCCGTCGACGGCGTCGACCCCACGCGTGAGAACGTCGAGTCCGGCGACTTCAACATCTGGGCTTACGAGCACATGTACACCCGTTCCGACGAGGACGAGGCAACGGCCGGCGTGACCCAGGCGTTTATCGACTACATGCTTTCTGACGAGGTCCAGAACGGTGCGGTCATCGACGAGGGCTTCATCCCCATGACCGATATGAAGGTCCAGAAGGACGCCGAGGGCAACGTTACCGCCCTGTAGGCTCCTGTTCGTTTGCTTGCTGCGGGGCATCCCCTGTTCTATTGGGGTGCCCCGTTGTTCTGATCAGAGAAAGGCGTCTTTATGGCAAAGCTCATGCCCAAGCGCCGTCTCGAGAACATCGGCCTGGGCATTACGGGCGCTTGCGTTGCGCTGGTCGCCATCGTGGTTATCGCCCTTATCTTCATGGTCGCCCAGCAGGGCCTTACGACGTTCTTCGTAGACGGGCTTGACCCCATCGAGTTCCTGACGGGCCAGCACTGGATTCCCGAGCAGGACACCTACGGCGCGCTGCCCATGATCGTGGGCTCGTTCGCCGTAACCCTTCTCTCCACGCTCTTCGCCCTGCCCATCGCCATCGGCTCGGCGATGTTCGTGGTCGAGGTCGCCCCCGGTTTCGGCCGCCGTGTCTTCCAGCCCTTCATCGAGCTTCTCGTGGGCATCCCCTCGGTTGTCTACGGCGTGCTCGGCCTCTACATCGTGAACACCGCCATGCGCGGTATCTTCGGCGATGCCGCGGGCACGGGCGCCGGCATCCTTTCGGGCGCCATCGTCTTGGCAGTCATGATTCTTCCGACCATCACCACGCTCTCCATCGACGCGCTGCGCGCCGTTCCCAACGAGTACCGCGAGGGCTCCTACGCTCTGGGCTGCACCCGTTGGCAGACGGTTTGGCACGTGGTTCTCAAGAGCGCGCTGCCTTCGCTTATGACCGCGGTCATCCTCGGCATGACGCGCGCCTTTGGCGAGACGCTCGCCGTGCAGATGGTCATCGGCGGCGTCGAGCGCTCCATGCCCTCCGGACTTCTTGATCCGGCGTCCACGCTCACCGCAGCGCTTACCGCGGGCCTTTCCAACGCCACGTCGGGCTCGGTGTACTACCACGCCCTGTGGTCGCTCGGCCTGCTGCTGCTCGCGATGTCGCTCATCTTCATCCTGATCATCCACGTCATTGCGAAGAGGGGGGCGAAGGCACATGGCTAATCGCGACCTCACCGCGCATGTTAAGCGCATCGGCTCCCAGGACAAGATCGCCACGGGCATTCTCACCGCTATCGTGGGCGTCGTTATGGTCCTCGTCGTGGCCATTATCGCCTACATTCTCATTCGAGGCGGCATGCGCGCGCTCACGCCCGGGTTCCTCACCAACACACCGACCGACAGCGTGCTGCCTGGTATCGTCTATCAGCTCTGGGATTCGTTCTACCTGCTGCTCGTAACGCTCGTCATCTCGGTGCCGATCTCGCTCGGCGCAGCTATCTTCCTTGTGGAGTACGCGCCCGACAACTGGATCACCTCCGCGGCGAGCACCGCCATCGAGACGCTCTCGAGCCTGCCCTCCATCGTCGTCGGCATGTTCGGCTCGCTCTTCTTCGTGGTGACGCTCGGCTGGGGCATCTCGATCATCGCCGGCGCCTGCGCGCTCACGATGTTCAACATCCCCATCCTCGTGCGCACGATCCAGCAGGCGCTCGAGGACGTGCCGCGTAGCCAGCGCGACGCAGCGCTCGCCATGGGCCTCACGCGCTGGGAGACCACGCTGAACGTCCTGCTTCCGGCCGCTATGCCCGCCATCGTCACCGGTATCGTGATCTCGGCTGGCCGCGTGTTCGGCGAGGCCGCGGCGCTCATCTTCACGGCGGGCTCCGCTCCTGCGCGTCTCAACTTTGCCAACCCGTTCAATTTCATGAGCCCCACGTGCCCGTTCAACATCTTCCGTCCGGCGTGCTCGCTCGCCGTGTACATCTGGCGTCTCACGTCCGAGCCCACCGAGGGTTCTGCCGAGATCGTCTGGGGTACGGCAACCGTGCTGATCGTGTGCGTGCTGCTCTTCAACCTGCTCGCCCGCGTGCTGGGCAAGTTCCTCGCTAGGAGGCTGACCGCAGAATGACCGACAAGAACCCCACTGCTCAGGCTGCGGCCGACCAGGCTCTGCTCGTCACCAAGGATGTGACGGTTACCTACGACCTCACGCATGAGGCGCTTCACAAGACGAGCCTCTCGTTCAAGGGCGGCGAGGTAACGGCGCTCATCGGGCCGTCCGGCTGCGGTAAGTCAACGTTCCTGCGCAGTCTGAACCTCATGAACCGCGAGATCCCCAAGTGCCGTATCGGCGGCGAGATCTTCTACCACGGTCGCAACATCAACACCAAGACCGAGAACCTCTTTGAGCTACGCAAGTCCATCGGCATGGTCTTTCAGCAGCCCACGCCTTTCCGCAAGTCCATTCGCGAGAACATCCTGTTCGCGCCCAAGAAGCACGGCAGGCTCCATGGTAAGGATGAGGAAGACGAGCTCGTCGAGACGTCGCTCAAACAGGCGGCGCTCTGGGACGAGGTGAAGGACAAGCTCAAGCAGTCGGCTCATGCGCTTTCCGGCGGTCAGCAGCAGCGCCTGTGCATCGCCCGCACGCTCGCCATGAAGCCCGACGTGGTTCTCTACGACGAGCCGTGCTCGGCGCTCGACCCCATCTCGACGTACACCATCGAGGAGACCATTCGTCAGATCGCCGAGTCCGGTGCCGGCATCTGCCAGATCATCGTCACGCACAACATGGAGCAGGCCGGCCGCGTTTCGGACCGCACGGCGTTCTTCTACATGGGCGACATGGTCGAGACGGGTACGACCCAGCAGATCTTCTCGGTGCCCAAGGACCAGCGTCTCTCCGACTATCTGACGGGTCGGTTTGGCTGATGGAGGATACTATGGACAACACTCAGCAGGCGTCGGCGCGCAAGGTCGACGGAGCCGCAGGGGAGGGGCACCGCGCGGTTACCGGCGTTGAGTCCGCGATCTCGGTCCGCGACTTCAACCTGTGGTACGGCGACTTCCAGGCGCTCAAGCGCATCAACCTCGAGATCCCTAAGAATCGCGCGACGGCCTTTATCGGGCCCTCGGGCTGCGGCAAGTCCACGCTCTTGCGCACCTTCAACCGCATGTGCGACTTTGTCGAGAGCGTGCGCACCGAGGGCACGATCGAGTTCGACGGCAAAGACATCTTCAAGATGGATGCCAATGAGCTGCGCGTGTACGTGGGCATGGTGTTCCAGCACCCCAATCCGTTCCCGATGAGCATCCGCGAGAACATCCTTTACGGCCCCAAGCGCATCGGCAAGCTGTCGAAGAGCGAGGCCGACGAGATCGTGGAGCGCTGCCTCAAGCGCGCCGCGCTCTGGGAAGAGGTCAAAGACAAGCTCGATCACAGCGGCCTGGGACTTTCTGGCGGGCAGCAGCAGCGCCTCTGCATCGCGCGTGCCCTGGCGACCGATCCTAGCGTGCTTCTGATGGACGAGCCCACGAGCGCGCTCGACCCCATCTCCACGGGCATGGTCGAGGAGCTCATGCAGGAGCTTTCGGTTGACCACACCGTCGTCGTGGTCACGCACAACATGCAGCAGGCCGCCCGCGTTGCCGACAAGACCGCGTTCTACTACCTCGGCGAGCTCGTCGAAGCAGGGCCGACCAAGGAGCTCTTCGCTTCGCCCAAGGAACAGCTCACCCATGACTACCTGACGGGAAGGTTTAGCTAATGATCACCACGCGTTCTGAGTTTCTCAAGCAGCTCGACGAGCTCGACATCTATATCGATCGTCTGACCGAGAAGACCGTCGCTGACGTACGCGCCCTGGGCCTCGGCCTCTCCGGGGACGCCGGTGCCTGCGCGGGCGTTCTCAAGGGCAGCAAGACCGAGCGCCGTCTGCGCTCCGCCATCGAGGAGAACTGCCTCGACATCATGCTGCTTCAGCAGCCGGTTGCTGACGACCTTCGCTTCGTCACCGGCACTTTCCGTATCGTCTCCGACCTCACGCACATCGACGAGATGGCGCGCGACGTCGCCTTCCTGCTCGAGAACCTGCCGGCCAAGGTCGTGAAGAGGCTCGACAAGCAGCTTGCGCTTGCCGACGAGAAGGTCGCTATCATGATCGAGGAGGCTGTCGGCGCCTTCCGCACCTGCGACCGCGAGCGCGCCGAGAAGATTTTCGCCATGGACGACGAGGTAGACGTCATCTACGCCGAGGCTGAGCAGGCCATCATCGAAATGATCCGCAACGGTAAGACGAGCCCCAAGTACCTGCCCGAGCTCCTCATGGTGGCAAAGTACTTCGAGCGCATGGCCGACGATGCCGAGCGCATTGCCGACTGGGCGGTGTTTCGCGTTACGGGCAAGCATGAGGTACACTCTCAAGAGAACTACATTGAGATGGAAGCTGCCCGTGCCCAGCTCGCCAACGATGCTGAAAGCGGGGCTTCGGAGGAGTGAGCCAGAGGTTGGTCTACTACGTAGAGGACGACACGAACATTCGCGAGCTCACGCTCTATGCGCTTGAGCAGGCGGGTGTGGACGCCGAGGGCATGTCGAGCGACGCTGAGTTTCGCGCGGCATGCGCCCGGCGCATCCCCGATGCCGTCCTCTTGGACATCATGCTGCCGGATACCGACGGCATGGCAATCCTCAAGCGCATGCGCAAGACGCCCGGGCTCAAGTCGGTGCCCGTCATGATGATGACGGCAAAGGACGCCGAGCTCGATACCGTAACCGCGCTTGATGCCGGAGCCGACGACTACCTTACCAAGCCGTTCGGCATGATGGAGATGGTGAGCCGCGTCCGCGCCCTGCTTCGCCGTTCGCGCGTTCACGTTGAGCGCGAGGACACCGTGTTTTCCGAGGGTCCGCTCACGATCGACACCGCGCGTCGCGAGGTTCTCTGCAACGGCAAGGACGTCGCGCTCACCATGCGCGAGTTCGACCTTCTGAGCTTCCTGATTCAGAGCCCCGGCGTCGTGTTCACGCGCGAGGAGCTGCTCCAGCGCGTGTGGGGTTGGGACTTCGACGGCGGCAGCAGAACCGTCGACGTGCATGTGCAGACGATCCGCCAGAAACTCGGCGATGCCGCCAAGATGATCGAGACCGTGCGCGGCGTCGGTTACCGTCTCAAGCGCCTCAGCAAGGACAAGTAGGCCATGCCGCAGCAGCCCTCCCTCGTACGTCGCCTATTTCTGACCTTTGCCGTTCTCTCGACGGCGGTCGCCTTGATCGTCTTCTTCGTTTCCGCAGGGCTTTTTCAGTTCTCGGCGGTAGAAGACGCCCACGTTCTTCTGTCCGAGGAGGCCACGCTGGTCTCCTCGGCCTTAGGCGACGCTAGCTCCAACGCGGAAGAGAAGCTCGAGGGTCTCGACATGCGCGATACGCGCGTGACCCTCATCGAGCGGGACGGAACCGTCTCGTTCGACACGGATGCCGCGGCGGAGGACATGCCGAGCCATGCCGACCGCCCTGAGTTTGAGGAGGCGCTCGAGCACGGCTCCGCCTCGGTTGAGCGCCCGAGCGAGACCATGGGATACGTGAGCATCTACCAGGCAACGCGCTTGGCCGACGGCAGCGTGCTGAGACTCTCGGTCGACCGCGCCGGCGTCGTTGCCATGATCTTCAACGAGGCGCTGCTGCTTCTTCTCGTAGACGTGGTTCTCATTGTCCTGAGCCTTATCGCGGCGCATGTTCTTGCCCGCCGGCTCGTTGCGCCTATCCTCTCGCTCGACCCTGCGCATCCCGACGCCCGTCAGTCCTACTCCGAGATCGCGCCGCTCGTCAACAAGATCTCGTCCCAGCAGGAGCTACTCGCCAAACAGGTTGAGGAGCTTAAGGGCGCCGAGGCCATGCGGCGTGAGTTCACCGCAAACGTCACGCATGAGCTTAAGACTCCCCTGGCGTCTATCTCGGGCGCGGCTGAGCTCATCAAGAGCGGAATCGTAAAACCCAAGGACATCCCCGACTTTGCCGGCCGTATCTACAGCGAGGCGCAGCGCCTCGCTTCGCTCGTGAACGACATTCTGATGCTCTCAAAGCTCGACGAGTCCGAGCGCTCTCAGGACCGGTCCTTCATGGGATCCGATGAGCCGGTCGACCTCTACCGCGTTGCCCACGACGTGGTTGACCGCCTGGGTTCGGCGGCGCGCAAAAAACAGGTCTCGCTCCAGCTCGAAGGCAGGCCGGTGTTTGTGCGCGGGCTTCCGCGCCTGCTCGACGAGATGGTCCAGAACCTGTGCAGCAATGCGATCCGCTACAACAAGGAAGGCGGCAGCGTAAAGGTGACGGTGGCCACCAAGGGCGGGCTTCCGGTGCTTGTGGTGGCCGATACCGGCATCGGCATTCCGTCTGAGCATCAGAGCAAGGTGTTTGAGCGGTTCTACCGCGTTGACCCCGCGCGTGCCCGCGAGACCGGCGGCACGGGCCTTGGGCTTGCTATCGTAAAGCACGCGGTCATGTACCACAACGCCGATATCGACCTCGTGTCTACCCCCGGAGAGGGTACAACGATAACCGTGACGTTTCCGCCGAGTCTCGTGCCTTCTCGGCTCAAGCACATCGAAGACAGCGCCGCTTAGTGCCGGCGTGCATGCAAAAAGGCGGCTCCAGGGGGAGCCGCCTTTTTGCTTGAGCGTGCGTCTTGAGAATGAATGGCTACTTATTGGTGCCGTCGAGGAAAATCTTGCGGGTCACGAAGTTGTACATCGTCACGATGGCGGTGGCTGCGACCTTGACCAGACGGTAGTCGAGTTCCAGGCCGTCGGTGCCGGCCCACATGAGCACGTCGGTGAGCCCAAGGCCGATGATCGAGAGCACGACGAAGATCGTGAACTCGCGCCTGCGGCTCATGTCGTCCTTGTGCTCAAAGACGAAGTGCATGCTCGCGAAGTAGTTGAAGGTCACCGACACGATGAACGAGATCGTGGCGCTTGCGAGCGAGTCGATCTTGAGCACCTCGGTGAGGGCGACCATGAGGCCGAAGTCAATGGCAAAGGCGACGAGGCCGACGCCCGCAAACTTTACGAACTGCTGTTTTACCGACTGCGCCATGCGTTAGTACACCATGCCCATAGCGTCGCGGACCTCCTGCAGGGTGCGCTCGGCGATCTCGTTGGCGCGCCGATTGCCCTCGTGGAGGACGTCCTTGACGTAGTCGAGATCGTTCTCAAATTGGTGGCGGCGCTCGCGGATCGGAGCGAAGTAGCTGTTGACCGCCTCGGTCACGTACTTCTTGAGCTGACCGGATCCGCCCATGCCGATCTCTTCGGCGATCTCGACCTCAGAGCGGCCGGTGCAGATGGCGGCCGTGGAGAGCAGGCCCGAGACGCCGGGGCGGTTCTCGGGGTCGAACGTGATCATGCGCTCGGAGTCGGTCTTGCTTTTCTTGATGCGCTTAGCGGTCTCCTCGGGAGTCATCGAGATCGAGATGGCGTTGCCGTAGGACTTGCTCATCTTGCGGCCGTCGAGACCGGGGAGCAGGGGCGTCTCGGAGAGCAACGCGTCGACCTCGGGGAAGACCTTGCCGTAGCGGTTGTTGAAGCGGCGGGCGATAAGGCGCGTGAGCTCGATGTGCGGGAGCTGGTCGCGGCCGACCGGCACGATGTTACCTTTGCAAAAGAGAATGTCGCAGGCCTGATGCACGGGATAGGTAAGGAGCAGCCCCGTGAGCTCATGGCCGGAGGCCTCCATCTCGGCCTTGACCGTGGGGTTGCGCTGGAGCTCCGCTTCGGATACGAGCGAGAGGAACGGGAGCATGAGCTGGTTTGCCGCCGGAACCGCCGAGTGCGCGTAGATCATGGTCTTGGACGGGTCGATGCCGCAGGCAAGGTAGTCCATGACCATGTTGTAGACGTTGTCTTGGATGTGATCGGTGGTGTCGCGGTCGGTGATTACCTGGTAGTCGGCAATGAGGACGCTCGTGTTCACGCCCTTGTTCTGCAGCTCAACGCGGCCCTTGAGGGTGCCGAAGTAGTGGCCCAGGTGCAGGCGGCCCGTCGGGCGGTCGCCGGTGAGCATGGTGTAGTTCTCGGGGTGCAGGTCGAGGTCGGCGCGGATCTTGTTGCTGCGATCGAGTGCGGTCTCGTAGCTGCGTTCGTTAGGCATGGTCACTCCTTTGCATGCGCCTCGTCGGCGTCGTGAGGTACGGTTTCGGTATCGGGCGCGTCCTTTTCTTCGTCCGCGCCAGAGTGCTCGCGGTGGGCGAGGGGCCCGATCTTCTCGAGAAGCTCCTCCTTGCGCCTCTCGGCCGCCTCCTTAGAGGCCTGCGCCTCTTGGTCAAAGGCCGGGTCGTCGGGCGTGACGAGCTCGTCTCGGTGCGTTTTAGGATTGTAATGGTGACGCAGCACCGGTTCAAACAGGTGAAGGTGGCGCGCCACGGCGAGCGAGAGCAGCGCGAGTGTGATGAAGATCACGATGCGCGCTTCGGCGGGAACCTGCGTGATAACCGCGGCGCCTACGGCGAGCAGTGCCGACCAGAGGTAGATAAGCACAACCGACTGGCGCTGATTGTACCCCTCCTGCATGAGCCGGTGATGGAGATGGCCCTTGTCGGCTTGCCCCATGCTCACGTGGGCTCGCGTGCGGCGCACGATGGCCGAGAACGTGTCGATGATGGGCACCCCGGCCACGATGAGCGGGATGAGCATGGAGGTGAGCGCTGCCGTGCGGCTCACGTTGAGAAGCGAAATGACGCCGAGCAAAAAGCCGAGCGTGAGCGCGCCGGAGTCGCCCAGAAAGATGCTCGCAGGGTTGAAGTTGTAACGGAGAAACGCCGCACAGCACGCCGCAAGGGCAATGGAGAGCGCGGCGGCGTCGACGCGTCCGAACATGAGCGCGTAGTAGAGCATGGCGAGCGCGGCGATGCCCGTGATGCCGGTAGCGAGTCCGTCGAGTCCGTCGATGAGGTTGATGATGTTGGAGAACGCCACGAGATAGACGATGGTGATGGGAACCGCGACCCATCCGAGCTCGAGGTATGCGCCGGAGTTAAAGGGGTCTATGACGCGCGAGATGGTAAGGCCGCTGGCAACGGCGAGGGCCGCGGCGAGGATCTGGCCGGCGAGCTTTGCCTTGGGGGAGAGCTGGAAGACGTCGTCGAGGGCGCCTGTGACAAAGACCGCGGCAACCGAGATGGCGAGCAAAAGATAGTTGATATCGAGGCTGGGGTGCGAGATCAGCGCCGGAGGCCAGCCGAGAACCTTGGTGCCGAAATACTGGACGGCAAGCGCCGCGCCGAGCCCGAGAAAGATCGCGATGCCGCCCATGCGCGGGACGGGGACCTTGTTGATGCGGCGCGCGCTGGGGTAATCGACCGCCTTGAGGGCGAGCGCGATCTGCTTGGCGAGCGGAACGGTGAGGAACGTCACGACGAACGCAGCGAGCGCGATGCAGATATGCGACGTAGCGAACTTCTCCACGCGGGGCCACCGAATCGTTGACAAGCGCCGGTAAACCGACGCTTTACAGGACATTAACTAAGCCATGATACTAGAGTTAGGGCATGTTCGCCTGCCTTGTGCGCCGATTACACCTCACGTACAGGAAGGCATGTGGGGAGCGGCGCTCAGCCGGGCTTGACTGGTTGCTGTACGGGCCCGCAGAGGGGCTGTCGCCCTCTCATTTTTCGTATAAGTCAAGACCTATCTTCTCCGGAATCCTAGGCTATAGTTAAGTTGTTCCGGATCCGACGGAGCAACTGGGTGAACCGTCAAGTGTTTTTAGGGAGCCCGCACAGTCGCGCTAGTACAGGTATCCTTCGTTGTTGAGGACGCTGGAAGAGGCGATGAGGGCGCCCACCTTTCGGAGGTGGGTTCATTTTTCGTGACGTCGGGTCCGGGCCTTCTTATGCGCGAGGCAGAGAGCCTGTTCATAGCGCTCCGAGTTATTCTCTTTTTTGCGTTGACAGGAGCTCACGCATGGGGCATAATCTCTCTCTGTCACTTGGGGATGTAGCTCAGTTGGGAGAGCGCTGCCGTCGCATGGCAGAGGCCGAGGGTTCGACTCCCTTCATCTCCACCATTTGATTACTAGCCCTGCTTCGAGCAGGGCTTTTTTGTACCGAGGGTTGCTCGAGGCAATCTCGGCGCAACTTCTGCGGAAGGAAGGCGAGGGCCATGGCTCACAGCCTTTTGAACCCCCGAGCCCTTGAGGCCTGCGAGCTGTGTCCGCGCCGGTGCGGTGCGCGGCGCGCGGCGGGGGAGTCCGGCGTTTGCGGCGCCTCCGACAAGCTCAAGGTGGCGCGCGCGGCCCTCCACTTTTGGGAGGAGCCGCCCATCTCGGGCGAGCGCGGCTCAGGGACGATCTTCTTTAGCCACTGTCCTCTCAAGTGCGTGTTCTGTCAGAACCGCGAGATCTCGACAGACGGGTTCGGCGTCGAGGTGCCGCCCGAGCGCCTTGCCGAGATGATGCTCGAGCTCCAGGAGCAAGGGGCCAACAACATCAACTTGGTAACGGCGACGCACTACGCCCATCTGCTTCCCCAGGCCGTTCGCAAGGCGCGGAAGCGGGGGCTCACGGTTCCGATCGTGTACAACACAAGCGGGTATGAGCGTGTTGAGGCGGTTCGCGAGCTCGGTGACGTGGTGGACGTGTGGCTCACCGATTACAAGTACGCCTCTTCGGATCTGGCCCGGCGGCTCTCTGCGGTCCCGGACTATCCAGAGGTTGCCTCTGAGGCTCTGAAGGCCATGGCGTCTGCTGTCGAGAAGCGTGGCGGAACGCTCTTTGCGAGCGATGCCGCACACGCCGAGGCGCAGGGCTCTGAGCGCAGCGCTCGCCGTGGTTTGGGGCAGCCGGAGGCGGGGTGCCTGCTCCGCGGCGTCATCGTGCGCGTGCTCGTTCTGCCCGGCGAGGTCGAGGACGCGCGCCGCGTGCTCGACCGCATTTGGGACGCCGTGGGCGACGTTCCCATATCGGTCATGAACCAGTACACCCCCAACGCCGCTATGCGCGCGGCAGGCGGAGAGCTCGCCCGTGCCATTACCGCCGAGGAGTACGAGGCGGTTCTCGACCATGCCGACGACCTGGGCTTCAGCACCATGTACTGGCAGGAGGGCGGAACGGTGGACGAGAGCTTTACGCCGCCGTTTGACACAACCGGCGTGCTGGCGCCCGCCCGAGAGCGCATAACAGGGCGGTATCGTTAACGTCTGGCACGGCGGAGCTAGCGCGAACGGTCGCTAAGCGAGCGCGGGGTATACTTACGAGAGCCTAATGCTGTTTGCGAGGATGGATTATGACGACTGATGCTACGCCCCTGACCGAGGCAGAGCGCGCGGAGCTCGAGGCCCTGCGTGCCGAGAAGGCCCGGCGCGAGGCGGCTGAGAGGGCGCGCCGCGAGCGCGCCGAGCTTGAGGCTCTGAGGGCCGAG
>CASEEV010000082.1 GCA_949287065.1 uncultured Collinsella sp. | reverse complement strand
CCGTGGCGCGAGGACGAGAGCAACCAAGACACGTCCTACCTGCGGAACTTCGTGCGCAACCGCATCGTTCCTTTGGCCGCCGAGCGCAACGCCCACGTGGAGCGCGCCATCAGCGCCTCGTGCGACATCCTGGGCGACGAGAACGCCTTTATGGAGAAGCTCGCTGCCGGCGCCCTGCGCACGCTCGCGCGGCGCAGCGGCGAGGGTCTGCTCGTGCTCGACGCGGGGCGGCTTGCGGCGAGCGAGGTCGCCGTTGCCCGGCGCGTCGTGCGCCAGGCGGTGCGGCAGGTGGCCGGTTCGGTGCGCCTGGACGCGCGCCACGTCGAGGCGGTTCTCGCCTGCGTGGCGGCGGGCGAGGGATCGGTGACCCTGCCGGGCGGCATCGACGTGCGCATGGAGTTCGGAACGCTGACGCTCAGGGCGGCGAGCGCACGCGAGGGCGCCGTGGCGGCGTGGCTCGCGCTGCCGGGAAGCGTGGCGGTCGCGGGGGGCGGCGTGCTCGAGGCTTCGCTCGTGCGGCTGCAGCCGGGCGTGGACCCGGTTGCCTACGTGCGCTCGGAGCTCGCCGAGTGGGGCAAGGACCGCGCCTTTGCCGACGCCGCGGCGCTGGGCTTTGCGGAGCGCGACTTGGATCGCCTCGCCACGTCGGTCGCACCGGGGGAGCTTCCCGCCGAGGCCCTTGCGGCGCGCCTGTGGGTCGACGGCCCCGAGCCCGGCGACGTGCTCTGCCCCTTGGGGATGCAGGGCCGCAGCAAGAAGCTCTCGGACCTTCTCGGCGAAGAGAAGATCCCGGTGGCGGAGCGCGCGGGGATCCCCGTGGTGCGCACGGCGCCGGGAGGGTCGATCGTGTGGGTCGCGGGCGTGCGCGCCGACGACCGCTTTAGGTGCGGCCCCACCACGCGCATCCTCGTTAAGCTCGAGCTCCGTCGCATGGCCGGGCTGTAAGGGCCTGCCGCCGCATGGCGGTCGGCGTCCTTCTCGCCGATCGAGGCGGCCACACGCTCCCGAGGGCATGAAATTGTTTGCGAGGCTGGGATGGTCTCGGTCGGCCGTGCGATGTTTTTGCCGACCGGAGTGGCGGGATGCTCTCGGGAGCAATGGGACGCGGCATATAGATCCCCAATATATTGCAACGTGTAGAATAAGGTCCTTTATTGATTGTCAACTATTGTCAAAACTAAATAGTTGCTACCGTTTACCGACTGATAATTGCCGTTCGCAACTATTAGATTGAAAAGTAAATAGTTGCTGATGACAATGAAATCAACGAAAGCGAGGTTGACCTGCTGGAATACGCAGGAACGCAAAACATCGCCTCGCGAAACGGCGTGAAAGGAGCCGGTTATGCGGTATTTGCTCATGGTCAGCCACGGAACGTTTGCTCCCGGCCTGCACAGCGTCCTCAAGATGCTCATGGGGGAGCGCGCAGACGTTCTGAGCTGCAGCCTCGAAGACGGCATGAGCGCCGATCAGTACGTCGAGAACCTCAAGCGGGTAGTCGAGCCCGTGAGCGCCGACGACGAGATCGTGCTTCTCGGCGACATCATCGGCGGCTCCCCGCTTACCAACGCGCTCAACGTGCTGACCGAGAAGGGCCTGCTTGCGCACACGGTTGCGGTGGGCGGCATGAACCTCCCCATGGCCATGACGGCTCTTATGGCACTCGAGAACAGCGACCTTGCGACGCTCAAGGCCAGCATGATCGAGGAGGCGCGCAACGGCGTTGCCGAGCTCGCCATCGACCTCGGCTCCGATGACGAGGACGACGACATCTAACCACCCTCGACCCCGGCGAGCTCCTTCGCTCCCGCGGGCAGACCTTCTGCGAGCCAGGGTCTCCCCTCCCATCCCTGGCAAGCGACCTCTCCGCCGTTCCGGCAGCACGGAGCGGCAACCCGGCAAAGAGGCGGACGGCTTGGGAATCCGCCTCCCCGCTGGCAGCGGGGCGGGGCGCAGCACACCACCACAACCCGGTCCTCCCCAGACCAGCTGCGCCTCGCTTCTTGCGCAGGTCCCCGCCCGTACCAGGGCGGAGCAACAGCACATCATCCAACTGAAAGGAGAACAGGATGATCAGCTTTGTTCGTATCGACGACCGTATGATCCACGGCCAGACCGTTACCCGTTGGGCGGTCGAGTACCCGTGCGACGGCATCATTGCCGTCAACGACGCCGCGGCGTCCAACCCGGTGCTCAAGAGCGCTTACAAGAGCGCGGCACCCGACAAGAAGACCTTCGTGTGGACCATGGATCACTTCAAGGAGAAGGCCCAGACCGTTCTCGCGAGCAAGACCCGTTACTTCCTCATCACCAAGAACCCGATCGACATGGCCGAGATCCTCGTGAACTTTGGCTTTGTGCCCGACGACGTCAAGACCGTCGTCGTGGGCCCCTGCAACGACCGTCCCGGCGCGGTGAAGCTCGGTAACAACCAGTCCATCACCCAGGAAGAGGCTCAGGCATTCGAGGACATCACCAAGGCAGGCTACACCGTTGACTTCCGTCTGATCCCCGACAAGGGCATTGGCGAGTGGAGCAAGTTCCGCGGCCAGTTTGGCTTCTAGGCTTCGGTTTTCATACCGGGCGCCAGCCGGCTGGGCTACCATGCTCGATAGGTACTTTCGGAGAGCGTCCGGTATTCAAAACACCCCGCGCTGCCCTGAAGGGCAGGGCAGCGGCACAGGAAAGGTGGTAGGTATGACAGTCAACGTATTCCAAGCAGCGCTCTTGGGGCTCTTCGCCTGCTTGGCGTCGATGCCGGGCTTGGGAGGCACGTCCATCGGCAACTACACGCTCGGACGTCCCCTCGTCGCAGGCCTTGTCGTCGGCCTCATTCTCGGCGATGTTACCATGGGCATCCTCGTGGGCATGGCCATTCAGGTGGTCTACATCGCCCTCGTGACCCCGGGCGGAACCGTTTCGGCCGACGTTCGCGCGGCGTGCTACATCGGCATCCCGCTTGCGATGATGGCCATCAACGCGCAGGGTCTTGACCCGGCGAGCTCCGATGCTTCCGCGCTCGCCACGACTCTCGGCGCTACCTGCGGTACCCTGGGCGCCATCCTCTTCTACGGCACCGCCACGATCAACCTGGTGTGGCAGGGCATCGGCTGGAAGGCTCTCGAGAACGGCCAGACCCACAAGCTCTACGCGGTCGACATGGTTCTCCCCTGGATCTCGCACATCGTCTGCTCGTTCATCCCGACGTTTGTCATCGTGTACTTCGGCCAGGATATGGTCGACGTGATCATGAACAGCCTGCCCATGGACGGCCTGCCCATGAAGACGCTGTTCGCGGTCGGCTCGCTTCTTCCCTGCGTCGGTATCGCGATCCTGCTCAAGCAGGTTATCGCCAAGCCCACTGATTTCCTGACGTTCTTCTTCGGCTTCACGCTCGCCGCGGTCATGGGGTGCAACCTCATCGCCTGCTCCGCCATCGCCTGCTTCTTCGCGCTGATCAGCTTCCAGATCTCCACGATGAAGAGCAAGCTCGATCGCGTGGGCACCGCTGGCGCCATTACCGCCGGAGACGACGATGACGAGGAGGACATCTAATCATGGCTGAGTACAGCAAGAAAGTATCCAAGAAGGCACTCGCCAAGTCCTTCCGCAACTGGTACTACGGCAACCTGACCTGCTTCTCGCAGGAGCACATGCAGACCTTCGGCTACCTGGTCTCGATGCTCCCGATCGTCGAGGACCTCTATGAGAAGAAGGAGGACCAGGTCAAGGCGCTTCAGACCTACTCCGCGTTCTTCAACACCGAGCCTCAGATCGGCTCTATGATCGTCGGTGTTACGGTCGGCCTCGAAGAGGCCCGCGCCAACGGCGAGGCCATTGACGACGAGACCATCAACGGCATTCGCGCCGGCCTCATGGGCCCGCTCGCCGGCATCGGCGACTCGCTCATCGTCGGCACGCTCATCCCGATCCTGCTCGGCATCGCCATGGGCCTTGCCCAGGGCGGCTCGGTTCTCGGCCCGATCTTCTACATCGTGGTGTGGAACCTGCTCGCGTACTTCGGCATGCGTCTGGCGTACTACCGCGGCTACGACCTCGGCGGCGCTGCGGTTGAGGCCCTCGTCGGCCCCAACGCCACCGCGCTGCGCGACGCCATCGTCATGGTCGGCACCATGGTCATCGGCGCCGTTGCCGCAACCTGGGTTTCGATCTCCACGGTTCTCGAGCTCCCCGGCGGCGGCACGCTCCAGGGCACGCTCGACGGCATCTATCCCAAGCTGCTCCCGCTCATCTTCACGGTCTTCTGCTGGTGGCTCATGGCCAAGAAGAAGGTTAGCCCGATCGTCACGATGCTCATTCTGCTCGTGATCGCCTTCATCGGCGCGGCAGTCGGCTTCTTCGGCGCTGCCACGATCGCGGCCCCGACCGCGTAACCACTTCGGCGAACGGAGCGCTTGGCGCTCGGTCCGCACGGGGCCGCAGGCGCGAGGCTTGCGGCCCCGTTCTTTTACCGGGGCGCCTCGGGGAATCTCCGAGCCGCGAGGCGCCCTACCCAAATGGTAAAACATCCAGGCAAGGCGGCAAAAGCGCCGGCGTCGCAAAGGAGTCTGTCATGCTCAAGCCCCTCGACACATCAGACTGGTCGCGCCAGGACATCATCCGCGAGGCGAGCATGCAGTCGGCGGCGCTCGCGCGTCTGGGCGTGTGGAAGCGCCTGGCCTATTCGCTCGTGGCCATCGGCTTCATCCTCGGCCTCTGGGGATCCAACACGTCCAATACGGCCGCCATGGTAGGCGGCGTGGCGTGCCTGGTGATCGGAGGCTTTGCCTCGGTGGTTCTCACGGTGGGAACGAGCCGCGGCAAAAAGAACGTCGAGGCCATGCTCACGGCGGCGGGCATTGACGTTGACGAGCTTTTGAAGCCGCGCAGCAAGGCAGACGTCGAGCGCGCCCAGGCTGAGAAGAACAGCAAGGCCCGATAGAAGGTCGTGCGCCAGGCTGTCGGCCTGGCGGAGAGCGACGGCGCGCGTTTGACGCGCAGCACCTTTGATTAACAACTGCAAAGAACGACAGGGGCAAGGAGACCTTGCCTAGGGACCGCTTTGCTTCGGGGCACGTGTCGGAGCAAAGCACGAGAAGAACCAACGGACAAAAACAGAACGGAGGTAAGATGAACGGACGAAGAATAGCATGGGGCACGGCGGCGACGCTCGCCATCGTGGCGGGCCTCTCGCTTCCGGCTCCCGTGCTGGCGGAGCCCGAGGTCGTGGAGACACCCGTGACTGACGTAGCCCAGGAACCCAGCGCAACGGACGACATTACTGCCGAGGTGGACGACGTCTCGCAAGAGACGGAGGCCCCTTCGCAAGAGCAGGAGCCTGCTGCCGACGCCGAGGAGAGCACGGCAGAGGCCGCCGAGAAAGACGCAAAGGCGGGCGACGATACCGAAGCTGCAAAGGACGGTGCCTTCAAGAGCAACCTGACGGGCGCTTATACCAAGCTTGGCACCGGCGAGACGACCGAGACCGCCGACGGGCTGCGCGTGGCATCGTCGGGCGGCGACTACATGGTCCGCTGGCAGGAGAAGGGCGCCTCGCTCGGCGACATGGTGTTCTCGGCAGATGTGGCCTTTGAGAGCGCCGATGTTGACGGCGCGGCGTCGCTTGTCCTTCACAGCGACGATGGCGACCTCGGCGTCATGCAGTCCTACGTGGCGAACGTGAACCCCAAGACAGGCGAGTGCCGACTCTTCAAGTTTGAGAAGACGGCCAACGAGGGATACATTTCCTACAACATGCTGACGCCCATCCAGCTCGGGCAAAGCGTTTCCGACGCTTTCCACCTGAGCGTCACGACCATTGGCAAGCACATGGTCTTCTCGGTGTCCTACGAGGACGGCGAGGGCAACACCGTTACCAAGACGGCGAGCACGGCGGACTACACGCTCGGCACGGCCGATAACAACGAGGAGATCTACGCGCACTACGGTCAGAACACCGCCCTGCGCGAGGGGTACTGCGGTCTGCTCTCGTTCAACGCTGCCGTGACGTACCAGAACGTAATGGCAACGCCGCTCACCGAGAGCAACACCCCGCAGCTCGCGAGCCTCAACATCACGGGCGATGCGGTCGACATGCCCTTCTCGTTCCAGGATACGGCATACGTGTACGTGGGCTACGTCAAGGGGTCGGCGCAGGGCGTGGGCATCACGTACGAGACGGATAACCCAGACGCCGAGGTGACGATCACCGACGAGGCGGGCAAGACCTACATGCCCCAGGGCGGGTTCGTGACCGTGCCCGTGACCGAACGCGGCACGGACGCGCGCAACCAGGGGCTCAACCAGTACACGGTGACCGTGAAAGATCCCGAGACGGGCGCCGTTGCCGTCTACCAGCTGCGCGTCTTCTGCGAGGGGCCGGACAACACGTATTACTACGAGGACCAGCGCAGCCAGTTCCACTACTCGGTGAAGAACGGCTGGGGCAATGACCCGTGCGGTCTCGTGAGGACCTCGGACGGCGTGTATCACTTCTACTACCAGGCCTACACCGACACCGACTGGGGCCCCATGCACTGGGGCTACGCCACGAGCACCGACCTCGTGCACTGGGAGGAGCAGCCGATCGCCCTCTACCCGGACGAGTACGGCGCGCAGTTCTCCGGCTGTGGCGTGTACGCCGACCACTCCACGGCGCCTGAGATCTTTGCCGAGGGCGAGGAGGGCATGGTCTTTATCGTCACGGCCAACGGACGCGAGGGGCAGGACGGCAAGCAGCGCCTGACGCTCGCCTATGCCACCTACGACTCTGCCACCCAGACCATGGGCGCATACCAGAAGTACGACGACGTCCTTCTCGATTACAGCACCGACGACATCATCACGCCCGCCGACGGCGCCTTCCGCGACCCCAAGGTGTTCCGCTTCGACGGCAAGTGGTTCCTCATCGTGGCCGGTGGCCCGGTGCGCTTCTACTCCTCCACGGACCTCGTCAACTGGAAGGGCGAGAGCTACCTCAACGAGCCGGGCACCGAGAACCACGTGTACACCGAGTGCCCCGACCTCTACCCGGTCAAGGCTGAGGACGGCACCGTCAAGTGGATTCTCTCCCGCGGCGGCACGAGCTACAAGGTCGGCGAGTTCAAGAACGTGGGCTCCACCAACGTCGAGGGCGGCCAGTACGCCTTCGTGCAGGACGAGGGCACGCCCGACTACACCATGAACTTCGGGCGCGACGCCTACGCCGCGATGACCTACTTCAACGCGGGCACCGACTTCGGCACGTCGGGCAGCGTCAACTGTCCGGAGCTTGTTGCCATGAACTGGATGAACACCTGGGACTACAACAAGCTCGTTCAGAACACCGGCAACTGGCGCTTCAACGGTACCTACAACCTGCCCGTCAAGCTTGGTCTCACCCAGGACTCGGACGGCGCGTACCGGCTCACGCAGGATCCGGTCGACAAGCTCGATGACCTGCGCGACGAGAGCGGCAAGGTCGAGGTTTCGGGCATGGCCGTCGACGGCGTCGCCCCGATCGACTTCAACGGCACCTCCTACGAGATCGAAGCCACGTTCATGCCTCAGGAGGGTGAGCCCACCGTGGGCTTTGACGTGCGCGTGGGCGCAGGCCAGAAGACGCGCGTGTCCTACGACTTTGCTACGGACGCCATCACGCTCGACCGCAGCGAGTCCGGCTCCATCTTGAATGACGCGTTCGCCCAGCCGCGCTCCCAGGCAAACGTCGACCACAACGAGGACGGGTCCGTGACCCTGCACGTCTACGTTGATCGCATGAGCGTCGAGGTCTTCACTGGCGACTACGTTGCCGCCGGAGCCAACCAGATCTTCCCGTCGCCGCTGGCGGACGGTCTACAGGCGTTCAGCGAGAACGGCACCGCCACACTCGACGCGACGGTGTACCCGCTCGAGACCATCTGGGGCGACGAGCAGACGGGTGACCCGAGCTCCGCTGCCCAGAGCATCGGTCTTTCTCGCGACACGGTGACGGGCTACGCGGGCACCACGGCGGACATCAGCGCGTGGGTGTCTCCCGCCGCTGCTCCGCAGGACCTGACGATCGTCTCGAGCGATTCTTCCGTCGCATCTGCCGAGCAGACCGAGGGCGGGCTGCGCGTGACGTGCAACGCCCGCGGCACCGCCACGATCACCGTGGCGAGCGCGAGCGACCCGAGCGTGAGCCGGGACATTACGGTGAGCGTGTACGAGGGCGAGCTCCAGACCAACGTCGCAGGCGTTTCTCGACCGACGGGCGCATTCTACGTCGACGGATCGGTGCTCCACGTGAACGGCGTAGGCGCCAACAGCTTCCTGTTCTCGAGCGAGAAGTACCCGGTGGACGGCCTGACCTACGAGATTGATATCCATCACAAGACCGGCCTGGAGAACCTCATCTTCGGCAGCCAGGTGCAGGATGCCTACCAGGGTTGCTATGCCATCCAGCTCGACGGCAACGGCAAGATCCGCCTGTTCGATTTCAAGGGCGACAAGACGCTCTACCAGGACGACGACGCGGTTGAGGTTGACCCCGAGGGCAACTACCACGTGAAGATCTCGGTGGAGGGCAAGACCATCAAGGTCGAGGTCAACGGCGTCCAGTACCTCGACTACACGCTTCAGGACGGCGACCCCGACTACACCGGCACCGAGGGCTACGTTGCCATCGGCATGTGGGACTCCGACCAGACCACCTTCGAGAACTTCTACGTGGGCGGATCGGCAACCGAAGGCCCTGTCAAGGACCTGCAGGATGCGATCGACGAGGTGACCGACAAGGTCGACGGCCTTGATTCGTCCGACTACACCGAGGACTCGTGGGCGGTGCTCCAGGAGGCGCTGAAGAACGCCCAGGCGGTGCTTGAAGACAAGAACGCCACGAAGACCGATATGGCCGAGGCCGCGCAGGCGCTGCGCGACGCGTTCGATGCGCTGGAGAAGGTCGGGTCGAGCGAGGAGCCCGGCGGAGACGAGAAGCCTGGCGGAGACGAGAAGCCTGGCGACGATCAGAAGCCTGGCGACGACCAGAAACCCGGCGATGATCAGAAGCCCGGCAGCGGCGACGACGAGAAGCCCGGCAGCGATAAGCCGGCGGGCGGCAACCAGGGTTCCGGCCAGGGCGGCAGCCAGCAGACGGGCGGCAGCGGCTCTTCTCAGGGCGGATCTGCATCCGGCTCCGGCCAGACGTCCGGATCGGCTACGACGGGCGGCCTGCCTTCGACGGGCGACACGATCGCCCTTGCGGCAGGCGCCACGGCGGTAGTGGGCGCCGGTGCGATCGGCGGCGCGTACGCTCTGCGCCGTCGCAAGCGCAACCAGCGCTAACCGTGCGACAAAGGCCCGCGCTCAACGCGGCGCGGGCCTGCGCAGGCTGCGAGAGCAGGCGAAGCGGGCGCGCGTCTGAGTGCCGAGACGCGCGCCGGGCATGCTCTCGCGACCTGCGCAGACATAAGACGGCGCAATGAGCAGGGCTGCGCCCTGAGAGAGGCGGAGATCACGATGAAGACCGTGGTATTCAGCGATATTGACGGCACGCTCCTTAATTCGGAGCACCAGATCACGCCGCGCACCAAGCGCGCGATCGAGCGGCTCGAGGCATCGGGCACGCCCTTTGTGGTTGTGACGGCGCGCGGCATTACGGGCACCTATCCGGTGCTCGAGCAGAACGGCATCAGTTGCTCGGTCATCACCTACAGCGGCGGCGTCATCTTGGACGAGCAGCGCCGCGTCGTCGATCATCACGGACTCAGCAAGGCTCAGGCGCAAAAGATCGTTGAGTTTTGCGATGCCGAGGGCTTTGACATGGTGTGGAACGCGTACTCGTTCGAGGACTGGGTCGTGCCCGATAAGAGCGATGCCCGCGTGAAGAAGGAAGAGTCCATCGTCATGGCCGAGGCACGCGAAGGGACGATCGGCTCGATCGAGCGCGACGAGGTGCAGAAGATCCTTTGCATCTGCAATCCCGAGAAGACGCGCGAGATCGAGCGGCGCTTGAAAGAGCGCTTTCCCGAGCTTTCGATCGCGCTTTCCGCTGCTGATCTTATCGAGGTCATGCAGGCGGGTACGACCAAGGCCAGGGCCGTGCGCCGCCTCTGCGACCTGTGGGACGTCGACCCTGCAGACGCCATTGCGTTTGGCGACAACTACAACGACGTGCCGATGCTCGAGGCGGTGGGGCAGGGCTATCTCATGGCCAACGCGCCGGCCGAGCTTCTCGACCGCCTGCCTTTGCACACGGCGAGCAACGACGAAGACGGCATTGCCGTGGCCCTCGAGAGGCTCGGTCTTCTGTAGGTTCACGGGTGCCTGAGCGTCTGTTTGACACCTTGCGGAGAACTATCAACGTCGTGAAATATTGCCGTTGGCAAATAAACAATTGGAAGGCTTGGCCGTACCTTTGTTACACTGGGTGCACGGAATCCGTTGGTCCCTGCGCCCGTTTTGCGGCATAGCAGTCCGCTGTTCTCGTGCCTCTGAAAGGATTGCAGGACGATGGATGCAGCAATGGAGCTTATGCCGGGCGTCGATAGCGGCTTTTGCCCTGTTGGCACACGGCTTTCTGACTTGAAGCGCGCTTTGCGGGTGTGTGCCGCAACGGCGGCGCAGCATCTCGGCGATGCGATTGCCGAGCACCGCGCGAGCGCGCCTGTTGGTGATGCCCCCGGCACGGGGGCGGAGGAAGAGAACGTGGACTACGAGGACGTTGCGAAAAAACTGATCGTGTACTCGCGATCCCTCGCCAAGGGGTCGCTCAGTACCGTGCGCGGCGCGAGCATGGGCGAGGAGCCGGTGCTCCAGTACCTCTCCAAGATCGAGGGCGGCGTTGCCCCGTCCGAGATCGCCAAGCGCTTGGGGTACTCGCGTGCTCGCATGTCCCACATCCTCAACAGCCTCGAAAAGAAGGGCTACATCGAGCGGATTCCCGACGCGAACGACCGCCGTCGCGTCATCGTGTGGATCACGGTCGAGGGCAAAGAGCGCGCCCAGGAGAAGGGCGACGCCAGCGCTAAGGCGCTTGCCAAGCAGCTCGAGGCCCTGGGCGAGAGCGACGCCAGCGAGCTCGTGCGCATTCTCAACAAAGCCTACAGCATCACCTACGACCAGGACGACTACCTGAACAACCTGTAACGGCCTTGCCGCGCCCCTGACCGGGCGGGGGTTCTCCTGCCAAAACGCATGTCTATCCGCAACGTCGGATTGTTGGTCCTGCTACACTAGGAAGGTCCATAGCATGAGCAGGAAGGTACGGGCATGAACGATCTGCATCCCGATGTTGAGAAAGTGCTGTTCTCAGAGGACGATATCAAGGCCATCGTGGCGCGTCTGGGCGCCGAGATCACAAAGGACTACGAGGGCAAGGACCTGGTGCTTATCGCCGTGCTGCGCGGCGCCGTGGTGTTTATGGGCGACCTCATGCGCGCCATCGACCGCCCGCTCGCCATCGACTTCATGGCGGTCTCGAGCTACGGCGCGGCCGCCAAGAGCTCGGGCATCGTGCGCATCGTCAAGGACCTCGACATGGACATCAAGGGCCGCGACGTGCTGATCGTCGAGGACATTCTCGACTCGGGCCTCACGCTCAAGTACCTCATCAAGAACCTCTCCGCGCGCAAGCCCGCCTCCATCGAGGTGGCCGCGTTCCTATGGAAAGACATTGCCGGCAAGCAGGCCGCCATCGACCCCAAGTACGTGGGCGCCCACTGCCCCGACGAGTTCATTGTGGGATACGGCCTCGACTTTGCCGAGCGCTACCGCAACCTGCCCTATGTGGGCGTGCTCAAACCGGAGGTTTACGCGTAAGCATGGCAACTGAAGAAACGAATACGATGCTCGCCGCCGCACCGCGGGTGCTGGCGGCTGGCGGCGAGGGCAACCGGCAGGACGGCTCCCCGGGCGATAAGAACGGCCATGGCAAGCAGGGCCGCTCGCCCGAGAACCGCGATCCGCGCAGCCCGTTTTCTGACGACGACCCGCTCTTCGGGCGCTTCGGCGGCTCGGGCGGCAACGGGCCGAGCCGCATCAACTGGCTCTACGGCCTCCTGATCGTCGTTCTCGTGGTCTACCTCGTGATGAACGTGGCAAACCGCCAGTCGTCTGACCCGGCGACCGAGCTCACCACCAGCCAGTTTGTGACGGCGGTGGAGGAGGGCCGCGTCGACACGGTCACCTACACGGTGGTCAACGGCGCCCTCGACGGCACCTACTGGAAAGACGCCGCCGACGTGGGCACCAAGGTCGAGCCCGAGAAGTTCACGTCGACCTACGTGGGGTCCGACTCGCTGTCGGAGCTCATGGCCGAGCATCCCAAGGTGACCTACAACGTCAACACCGACGATCCCAACTTCCTCGCCGAGTTCTTGACGCAGCTGCTGCCCACGGTCCTGCTCGTGGTGGTCATGTACTTCTTCATGCGCCAGATGCTCGGCGCCAACAACAAGGCCATGCAGTTCGGCAAGACCAACGCCAAGACCAACGAGGCCACGCGCCCCAAAGTCAAGTTCAAAGACGTGGCGGGCATCGACGAGGCCGTCGAGGAGCTGCAGGAGGTCAAGGACTTTCTCGCCCATCCCGAGCGCTACCGCAAGCTCGGCGCCAAGATTCCCCGCGGCGTGCTGCTGGTTGGCCCCCCGGGCACGGGCAAGACGCTGCTCGCCAAGGCCGTGGCCGGCGAGGCGGGCGTGCCGTTCTTCTCGATCTCGGGCTCCGACTTTGTGGAGATGTTTGTTGGCGTGGGCGCGAGCCGCGTGCGCGACCTCTTTAAGGAGGCCAAGGCGCAGGCGCCCTCCATCATCTTTATCGACGAGATCGACGCCGTGGGTCGCCAGCGCGGCGCGGGCCTCGGCGGCGGTCACGACGAGCGCGAGCAGACCCTGAACCAGCTGCTGGTCGAGATGGACGGCTTCGAGGAGACCGAGAGCGTCATCCTCATTGCCGCCACCAACCGCCCCGACATCCTCGACCCGGCGCTGCTGCGCCCCGGCCGCTTTGACCGCCAGATCACGGTGGACCGTCCCGACGTGGCGGGCCGCGAGGAGATCCTCAAGGTCCATGCCGACGACAAGCCCATGGACCCGTCCATCGACTTTGCCAAGCTCGCCAAGCTCACGGTGGGCTTTACGGGCGCCGACCTGGCGAACCTCCTGAACGAGGCCGCGCTTTTGGCCGCGCGCCGCAACCACAGCTGGATCAGCATGGACGAGATCGAGGAGTCCATGGAGCGCGTGATCGCGGGCCCGGCCAAGAAGGCCCGCGTGATGACCGAGACGGAGCGCACCACCATCGCCTACCACGAGAGCGGCCATGCGCTCGTGGGGCACGTGCTCGAGCACTCCGACCCGGTGCACAAGATCACGATCATCCCGCGTGGCCAGGCGCTCGGCTACACCATGCAGCTGCCGGCCGAGGACCACTACCTCAAGACCAAGAACGAGCTGCTCGATGAGCTCGCCGTCTTCTTGGGCGGCCGCGTTGCCGAGGAGCTCATGTGCGACGACGTGACGAGCGGCGCCTCCAACGACCTCGAGCGAGCCACCAAGATGGCCCGCGAGATGGTAACGCGCCTCGGCATGAGCGAGGCGCTCGGCGTGCAGGTCTTTGGCGAGGCGCAGCACCAGGTGTTTTTGGGCCGCGACTACGCCGACCACCAGGACTACTCCGAGGAGACGGCGCGCCGCATCGACGAGGAGGTCCAGCGCATCATGCGCGAGGCGCACGACCGTGCCGAGAAGATCCTGCTGGAGCGCCGCGACCAGCTCGATCTCATGGCGCGCGTGCTGCTGGCGCGCGAGACCGTTGAGGGCGACGCCGTGACCGCGCTTCTCAACAACACGTGGGACGAGTACGTGGCCGCGCACCCCGAGGAGGCCGAGCCCAAGGCGGGCTCAGGCGCTTCGGCGGCCGAGAAGAGCACTCCGGCGGGTGCTGCCGCGAGCTCGGGGTCAACACGGCCCGGGAGCCTGAGGGCGCGCTTCTCGCCCGAGGCCGAGGCCAAGCTGCGCGACGAGGCCGCCCGCTACGCGCAGGAGGCCATGGCCGCGGAAGAGGCCGACGCAGCCGCTGCCAAGACCGGTGCCGACGGGGCGGAGCCTGCCTCCGAGCCCGTCGCTGAGCCGCGCGGCGAGGCCGATGCGGAGCGCTAGGCGCGCGTACAGCAACTGGCATGCAAACGGGACCGTCTACGGGCGGTCCCGCTTTTTATGGCGATGGGCACCGCCGATGCAGCGAGCAGCGCCGCTGCGGACCAGTTTCGTAACAACGGCCGAGAAGCGCGGGGCAGGCGGTTTGCGCGCCGTATCATAAGGGGCAGCAAAACCGAGGAGGGAGAGCGCCCATGATCAACGAGAAGATGTACGGCTACGGAGCCGCCAAGTCGGCTATCCGCGAGATCTCGGCGTACGCTCAGCGCCGCAAGGCCCAGATCGGCGCCGAGAACGTCTTTGACTTCAGCTTGGGCAACCCGAGCGTGCCGGCGCCCGACGAGGTGCGCGCGGCCATCGAGCGCGCGCTCGAGCTGCCGCCGACGGAGCTGCACGGCTACACGCCGGCAGCGGGCCTGCCCGCCGTGCGCGAGGCCGTAGCCGCCTCGCTGAACCGCCGGTTCAACACCGCCTACACGGCCGACAACCTCTACCTCACCGCCGGCGCCGCCGCGTCGCTCTCGATCACGATCAGCGCCATCACGCGCCCCGGCGACGAGGTCGTGGTCATCGCCCCGTACTTCCCCGAGTACCGTGTGTGGATCGAGTCTGCCGGCTGCACGTGCGTCGAGGTCCTGGCGGACCGCAATACCTTTGAGATCGACGTCGACGCGGTGTGCCGCGCCATCGGCCCGCGCACGAGCGCCGTTATCGTGAACTCGCCCAACAACCCCACCGGCGCCGTGTACTCGCGCGAGAACCTCGAGAAGCTCGCAGCCATGCTCAACAAGAAGAGCTGCAGGCTGTGCCGCCCGGTCTACCTTATCTGCGACGAGCCGTACCGCGAGATCACCTACGGCGCCGAGGTTCCCTGGGTGCCTTCGCTCTATGCGCGCACGCTGGTGTGCTACTCGTACTCCAAGTCGCTGTCGTTGCCGGGCGAGCGCATCGGGTGGGTGCTCGTGCCCGATACCTGCCCCGATGCCGGGCGTGTGATGCTCGCCGTTGCCGGCGCTGGCCGCGCGCTCGGCTTTGTGTGTGCGCCGGCGCTCTTCCAGCGCGTGCTTGCCGACTGCGTCGACGTGCCGAGCGATGTGGAGGCCTACGCGCGAAACCGCGACGCGCTCTGCCGGGGGCTCAGCGATGCCGGCTACACCTACGTGGAGCCCGAAGGGGCCTTCTACCTGTGGGTTCGCGCGCTTGAGCCCGACGCCGAGGCGTTCTTCCGCCGCGCGCGCGACTACGAGCTCCTGCCCGTGCCCTCCACGAGCTTCGGCGTGCCCGGCTGGGTGCGCGTGGGCTACTGCGTCTCGTACGAGACCATCACGGGCTCGCTCCCGGCGTGGCACGCGCTCGCCGACGAGTACCGCGCGCAAGGCGAGGAGCAGGCATGACCTACCGCATCCAAGGCGACGTCCACACGCACACGCTCTTCTCGCGCCACGCGTACTCGACGATCGGGGAGTGCGTGGCCGCCGCGCGCGAGGCGGGGCTCGACCTTCTCGGGTCAACGGACCACTTCAGCTCGATGCTCTTTGATGAGCAGACCATCAAGAACTTCCAGTTCTTTTTGAACCGCAGCGCCTGGCCGCGCACGTGGGACGGCGTGAGCGTTCTGCGCGGCGCCGAGGTCGACATCGAGGGGCTCGGCGGCGAGCTTTTCGGCCAAGATATCCCTGTGCCCAAAAGCATTACCGGCCGGCCTGAGAAGGACGGGCTCACGCTCTTCGACGAGGTAACGCGCGGCTGCGACTACCTCATCGCAAGCGTGCATGCCGCTCCCTTCGCGCGCGGTGCGTCGCTTGCCCAGACGACCGCCATGTACGTGTGCGCGCTCGAGAGCCCCAAGGTGCTCGTGCTCGGCCACACGGGCCGTGCCGGCATTCCGTTTGACCTAGACGAGGTTCTTAGCGTCGCGCGCGAGAAGGGCAAGCTCATCGAGATCAACGAGCACAGCCTTGCCGCGCGCGGCGAGCGTACGCGCTCCGCCTGCCATCGCATCGCCGAGCGCTGCGCCGAGCTCGGGGTCGGCGTCGTGGTCAACTCCGACGCCCACGTGGCGCCGCGCATCGGGCGCTACGCCCGCGCCGAGGCGCTTCTCGCCGAGATAGGCTTCCCGGAGGAGCTTGTGGCAAACCGTAGCGCCGCCGCCTTCCGCGAGGCGCTGCGCGTTGCCGGCTTTGCGGCGGCGGACGCCTTTTAACGCCCTGTGCGGGGCGTGTGCGAGGGTTTGCACAGCAGGCGAGGCCACGTACGCTGAGTGCCGGCTGCCCTCGGGCGTGGCGGCTTTCTGCAAATGGCACTTGGCAGCTGCTTGAGGGCCGTTGCCCGGCGGCCATGTGCGACAATATATGCCTATCTGCGAGGCTGGGTCGGCCTGCGGGGCAAGGTCCTGCGGGTGGCCGGCAGAACGGCGCGTTGCGCCATATTGTTTGCAGGAACCGAGGCCAAGGGGTAGGCACATGGCTGATCGTAACGAGCAATCGCACACCGGCGGGGCAAAAAGCCCCCGCACGCATACATCGGCGGCGCGCGCACGCGTGGCGCGCCCCAAGGACGACAAGAAGGACGCTAAGGACGGCGCCGAGCGCAAGCCCTCGCTTGGCCACGGCGGCTCGGGCGCGTCTTCTGCGCCTGCTACGGGCCCCGAGGCGCGTGCCGAGCGCCACGAGCGCAAGCAGCGCCGCCACGAGCGCCTTTCCAAAACCGGCAAGATCATCCTCGTTGCCATTGGCTGCCTGGCCATGGTGCTCTCGGTGAGCGCTATGGCGTGCTCGGGCGTCATCAACGTGGCAACGTCCGACGACCAGGGCTACGAGCTCACCGGCGGCGTGGCGGCCACGGTCAACGGCACCAACATCACCGAGGACACGGTGACGCGCCAGATCATGAGCATGCGCCAGAGCTACGGCTACGACGACGACAAGGACTGGGCCCAGTACCTCGTCGATTCCGGCGCTACCCCCGAGAGCCTGCGCGAGAACGTCATCAACAGCTACGTGAGCCAGCTCACGATCCAGCAGGCCATTGCCGACAACGGCATCGAGGTCTCTGACGCCGAGGTCGACAAGGCCTACGACGAGGCCGCTGCGGGCTACGAGTCCCAGGAGGCCTTCGAGTCGGCCATCTCTATGTACGGCTACACGCCCGACACCTACCGCGAGCAGCTCAAGAGCTCGCTCGAGCAGGAGAAGCTGCGCGAGAAGGTCGCCCCGGTGGACGAGCCCTCCGACGACGACGTTCTCGCCTACCTCAACGAGAACATCGACACCTACGGCGATGCGCGCCGCAGCTCGCACATCCTCTTCAAGGTCGATTCCGACGGCAGCAACGACGAGGAGCAGAAGAAGGCCGCGCAGGACGTGCTCGACAAGATCAACGCCGGCGACATCAACTTCGACGACGCGGCCAAGGAGTACTCCGAGGACGGCTCGGCCGAGGACGGCGGCGACGTGGGCTGGGACTGCCTCACCACGTTTGTGACCGAGTACGAGGACGCGCTGAAGGAGCTCGACAAGGGCCAGGTCAGCGGCCTGGTTAAGTCTACGTACGGCTACCACATCATCAAGTGCACCGACGTGTTTGCGCCCGAGGGCGAAGTCGAGTCGATCGACGACGTGCCCGAGGAGATCGCGGACGCCGTGCGCGACGCTCTGACGAGCGAGGAGGAGAGCACCGCCTACAACGAGTGGTACAACAAGTACAAGGAGGGCATGGACATCGTGATCAACGACATGCCCGAAGACGTGCCCTACAACGTCGACCTGAGCGGCGTCGAGCCCTCCACGGGCTCCGCCTCGACCGGCGCCTCCGCCGGCTCCGACGAGAGCGCGGAGGATTCCGAGTAACGCGCTTCTCAGCAAGCTTTGACGGCCGCCCGCCCGCGAGAGAACTTCTCGCCGGCGGGCGGTCTGTTTTTAGCGGGCGGCTGCCGTTCCGCGCCTATTTGGGTACGCTCGGCACGCCCGGAGGGTATTTGCGTGCCGAAGCGGGTATACCTTTTGTTACCGTAAGGTAAGGTCTCTCGTTGCGGCACCGGTCGCGGGGAGGCGGCCTCATTTGGGTGTTCCCGGCCGCGTTTGCGGGCCGGTTCAGAAGGTAAGGACGAGCGGCTCACAAAGCGGGCCGCCACGAGAAAGGAGCGCCATCATGGGACTCAAGGTTGAGGAGACGGTAACGTTCGACTACGACGAGTTCGTGAACTACCTGCGCGCCAAGACGCGTATTTTTATGGATGTTGATGGCAGCGAGTACTATCTCACCCACACCGACGGTTACTGGCGCGCCCAGGACTGCTCCAAGCTCAACGAGAAGGACCACTTCACCGACTGCTCCGAGCTCGTGACCACGCTCGCCGAGTTTCTCGAGCTCCCGTGGCTCGAAGGCGGCAAGAGCATCAAGGACGTCTTCGACGACGCCGTCTTCCACGAGTCCCAGCAGGAGTAACGCACGCCAAGCAGCGCCGCACTCCAATAGCTCAAGTAAGGCCGATCCTCACGGGTCGGCCTTTTTTATGGGCTGTTTGCGAGCAGGTGTTGCTCGCGTGCAGAGCGGCTGCAAAGTGCATCCTGGGGTATTTCGACGTCGAGGCTCTCCCCGGCCTGTCTCTATCAGTTCTGGTAGGAGGGTCGTAGCTTGTCATGAGGCGCTGCGTCCCGGAGAAAAAAGTGATGAAATAATAGTCATAGAAGCTAGACAAAAGGGTGGGAGATTCTCATAATTCCAATAACAATTAAAAGAACCGATTAACGAATTGAAAGGAATCCGGAATGTTGTTCTACGGGATTAAGCACACTGGAAAGACCTGCTCTCACATTGGAATCTCCGGAATATGCCTGACGATCGGAGCGTAAGTGGCGGCTGCACGGTAAACGCTACGCTCTTGATGACGAGCTTGTTCGTTGCGGTTGCGTCGGTTCTTCGAGTTGAATTTGAGCCAGGGAGTGGCCCTCATGATCATGGGGACAAATGCAATAAAGAAGGCGTCGGAACTACTCCGAGTGCGGGCAAAGCATCTTCGCAATATGGTTTTAGTGCTGATCGCAATTTACGTTGTGAGCAGTTGCGTGGTGCTTGGCATGCTTGTGATTAGTTTTGCAGGTGGCTCCTTCTCCCCGTTGGATGTTCTTAACTTGGGTCTTTCCGTGGCAGTTTCAGTCCTGTCGATTGCTGCCTCGGTCTGTGTCATGACGGTGCTGCTGCGATCGTTCAATGATATTGCCGCTTTGCGCTCGCCGTTCTCAAGGCATCAGGCAAATCGGTTTCGTCTTGCAGGCGTGCTCATGGTCATCAAGTTTGCCTTGCTCCTTGTCGCTTCTATCCTTCCGGAGGCTGCCGTGCAAGTTGGCGAGGTGTCGTTCGGGTTTCCTGCAGTGTCGGATGCTCCTGGATCGCCTGTTTTGGACTTCTCTTCCTTGTTGTGGGCTGTAGTGCTGTTCGGCTTGTCGTATATTTTCCAATACGGGACTTTGCTCCAAGAACTTTCAGACGACACCGTATAGGTGGATGGCATGGCAATTATCTTTAACCTCGACAGGCTCCTCGCGTCCAAGAAGATGCGGTCCGTCGAGCTTGCGGAGAAGCTCGGCTGTACGGTTCAAACTATCTCGAGGATAAAGAACGGTCGAGTCAGGGCTTTCCGGATTGAGACTATCGACCAGCTTTGCGAGATATTTCAGTGCCAACCCGGAGACCTTCTCGAATACATGAGCGACGACGAAGCGAGAAGACGCTTTGGAGACGAGTATCTCGAGGAGCGTAAACGCTATTACTCCGGTTAGATGTTCATTGTATAGAACCGGCACAATAGGTGGGTGTTGGTAGAGATATGTGCGACAGTACGGGCTTCGCCGGAAGTGTGCAGCTAGTTGACTACGATGGGCTGCCGGTGCTTGTAAATTACACTACTGGTGCTGTTGTCGGGCTGACTCGGGATGGGCTTCAGCTCTGCAAGTGCTTTATCTCAGGCCAGCTCGCGCGAGCAGAATTCCGTGCGGCTGATGCGCAGCTGTACGCTTTTCTCGAAGACGGGGGTTACTTCGACGAGTCTGAGCTTGAAGGATCCGATAATGCCTGCCTGGAGTCAGCATATCTGCACGTCACGCAGCGCTGCAATCTAGACTGTCGGGGCTGCTATTCGAGAAATGCGACGCGTAATCGAATCCCAGATCCTAGCCTATCTATGCTCGAACGAGCGGTTGACGGACTTTCGCGATGCGGCGTAAGGCGACTTATTATTTCAGGTGGAGAACCATTCTTGCGCGAAGATCTCGCGTTGCTGGTGGATTATGCCTTCGCTCAGCACGGTATAGACGATATATCTATCTTATCGAATGGCCTCTGCATTGACGATCATGCTTTGGATGCCCTGCAGGAAACTCCTGCGCAGATTGCCGTGTCCTTTGACGGGTACAGCCGTGACTGTGAGGCCTTCATTCGGGGTGAGCAGCGTTTCGATGGCCTCGTATCAGCTGTGGAGAGAATTAAACGCCACGGTATCCCTGTGCACTTCATCGTTACCATACATCGAAAGAATTACAGAGACCTAGCCGCATATGCCAGTTTGGCAGAGAAGCTGGGCACGACGTTTAACTACAGCATCTTTACCTGTGGTGCCTGTAACGATGGCTTACGGGATCTTGTTCCCGGCGACTTAGAGCTTAGAGAAATCGCAAAATCGTTGCTGCAGCTTGGCCTGTCCAACGCTCCTATAGAGAGCGGGGCTGGGGTAGCGCTCGTTGCAAAAAAAGGGTGCGGGGCAGGGATTCGTACGGTGAGTATCGATGCGGACGGTACGATTTATCCATGCCATATGTTCCACGCTGAGGAGTATGCGCTGGGAAACGCATTCTTTGGCTCCATTGAAGACGCTCGGAGGCGGTTGAATGCCACCGGGCTTGCAGGTTATGAGCCGGCGGAGACGGCGCTCTGCTGCGACTGTTCGTACGGTGCGTTTTGTGCCGGCGGCTGTCGTGCGAGAGCATATGGTTTGCACGGTGACATTAGTGCTCTGGATCCGTATTGCTCACTTATGAAAGAGTTCTACCGGGGCCTTGCATTGCGTTTGCAAATGATGGCAGCGTCTTCCTAGGTTCAGATTAAACGGCAGAGGTGAGTTCATGGTCAGAGCGGGTCATCTTGCGGCTTGTTGAACGTGGCTGGATGTCTACCGTGTCGCCCCTTGCTGGATATATGCTTAGCAAGTGTAGAGTTTTACTGTTGAGACAATTGAAAATTAATCACAAGTTAAGCGAATCGATTAACTAATAAATGGGTATGCTTACATCAAGGGAAGATGGCAATGCTATACAGGAGGGTGATGTCAATGAAAAAGGCAAACGGAGCATCTTCTCTGGTAACGCGTCGTACTGTGCTGTGTGCTGCAGCAGCAAGTCTGATTGGGGCAGCGGCACCAAAGTCGCTGTGGGCGGATGTCGACAAGCGAGTCGGGGAAGACGATCCTCGTGAGGCATTGACTGCCCAAGAGCTTTGGGCGCAAGCGGTTGAAAAGGCTGCACGTGAAAATGCTCCCGTGTTCTATGATCTCGAACCGAAGAGCAGCAACATTGTGCCCTATGCGTATAAGAGTGGGCGAAATACCCAAAACATTGTTGTCGCGATGCAGCCAGACGTTCTCTCGGCCCTGGCAGCATATGAGGTTTCCGGGAACAAAATCACCAGCTTCTACGACGCATGGCTGTCGCTGACAACGGGAAGCGTGGCGCACTGCACTTACAGCTACGCCCTCATCGATGGTTCGCGCACGCTTGCCGTTAATTACACCGCGACACTGAAGAATTACCTCGGATTCAGCGAATCGTTTGATGTGTACTCTGAGTTCGGAGTTTCAGGAGGAACGTGGATGACGGTCAGCTAAATCGAAAGCGTGGCGATGACAATGACTGCTTCGGAAATGGTCGTTAGCCTAATTGCCTGGGCGGTTAAACTGTTCGTTCCGCTGTTGCTGAATGCTGCCGTCACGTATTTAGTTGTTCGCTTTGTTGTGCGAGGGGAATTGCGCCGCAGAAGCGATGGGGGACGATAGCCTGGTTGCCTCTCCTGAGGTAATGCAGATAGGGCCGACCCTCGCGGGTCGGCCTTTTTATGGGCTGTGACCTGCGAAAACCGTGCGGATTACCGCGCTTGTGGCCGGATGCTTCGAGCCTTCAAGCCGATGTAGATCAGGTTAACTGGTATTAAAATCGGCATACCACTAACGACAGCGTGCTTCTCGCAGCGTAGTATGTTCGAGAAGTTCAAGGATCCGGCACGCCGAGCGCTTTGCGTACGCGGTGAGCGAAGCAAACGCCTTGGCGTGCCGGATCTTCTGTCTGACGCAGGCAGAAGGGCTCGGATGTGTTTCCTGTGCCGGCGAGATGGCGTTGCGCGCTGCGCCGTGTTGCTGCCCTCGGAGTGGTGGCGCGGATGGGAGCTCTCGCGCTGACGCGCTCGGCCGCGCCGTGCCTGCGCTGCGAGTAGGGAGGACCGACTATGTGCGGTATTGTTGGCTGCACCGGCTCCGCGCCGGTGAAGGATGTTCTCATCAGCGGGCTCAAGCGGCTCGAGTACCGTGGCTACGACTCGGCGGGCATCGCCGTGCAGAAGCCTGCGGGCCCCGACGGCGCCCCGGCGCCCGACCTTGTCGTGGTGCATCGCGTGGGCAAAGTTGCTGGCCTCGAGAGCGAGCTCGAGCATCAGAACATCCCGGGCACCTGCGGCATCGGCCATACGCGCTGGGCCACGCACGGGCGTCCGTCCACGGCTAACGCGCATCCGCACACGTCCTGCGCCGGCGACATCGCCGTCGTGCATAACGGCATCATCGAGAACTTCGCCGAGCTGCGCGAGGAGCTTATCGCCCGTGGGCACCACTTCACCTCCGAGACCGACACCGAGGTGCTGCCGCACCTTATCGAGGAGGCCTACGAGGGCGCTCCCGACGGTACGGGCGCTGAGGAGGCCACGCATGACCTGCTGCGCGCCGTGCGCCGCGCTATGCGCCGCGTGGTGGGTGCCTACGGCATCGCGGTCACCTGCGCCCAGGAGCCGGGCGTCATCGTGACGACGCGCAAGGACTCGCCGATCGTGGTCGGGCGCGGCGCGGACGCCTCCTACGTGGCCTCCGACCTTATCGCGCTTATCGACGCCACGCGCGACGTGGTGATTCTCGAGGACGGCGAGTGCGCGCGCCTCACGCCTGACGGCATTACCTACTACGACGCTGCGGGCAAGGCCATGGATCCGCGCATCACGCATGTTGACTGGGATCTCGACATGGCCGAGAAAGGCGGCTACCCCGACTTTATGATCAAGGAGATCATGGAGCAGCCGCGTGTTGTGCGCGACACGCTGGCGGGCCGCATGGTCGGCGGCGAGCTGACCATCGACGAGCTGGGGCTCACGCCCGAGGAGCTCAACCTCATCGACCGCGTGTACGTGATCGCCTGCGGCACGAGCTACCACGCCGGCCTCATCGCAAAGAACCTCATCGAGCGCTGGGCGCGCATTCCCACCGAGGTCGAGGCTGCGAGCGAGTTCAGGTACCGCAACCCCATCATCACGCCCTCCACGCTCGTCGTTGCCGTGAGCCAGTCGGGCGAGACCGCCGACACGCTTGCCGCCATCCGTGACGCGCGCATCAAGGGCGCCAAGGTCTTTGGCATCACCAACGTCATCGGCAGCCCGGTGGCGCGCGAGTCCGACGGCGTGATCTACACCAAAGCCAACAAAGAGATCGCCGTGGCTTCGACCAAGAGCTTCATCGGTCAGGTCGTGAGCCTGTCGCTGCTGGCGCTGTCGCTTGCGCAGGCCAAGGGCCGCATGACCACCGGCGAGGTGCGCATGCTCTTCCGCGAGATGGGTGACACCGCCGAGCAGATTCAGTGGATCTTCGATACGCAGGAGCCCGCCATTGAGGAGGCGGCCGCCGCCATGAAGGACGCGAACTCGGCGCTCTTCGTGGGCCGTGGCATTGCGAGCGCCATCTGCTACGAGGGCGCCCTCAAGCTCAAGGAGATCAGCTACCTGCATGCCGAGGCTTACGCCGCGGGCGAGATGAAGCACGGCCCCATCGCGCTCATCGACCCGGGCTTCCCGGTCATTACGGTGGCAACGCAGAGCCCGGTGTACGACAAGACCATCTCCAACCTCAAAGAGTGCGAGGCCCGCGGCGCCAAGATCATCGCCGTGGCAACCGAGGGCGACGAGGACATCAAGCAGATCGCCAACCACGTGATCTATGTGCCGCGCGTGCGCGACTGCTTTACGCCCATCACCGCAACGGTGCCGCTCCAGCTGCTCGCGCGCAGCGTCGCGCTTATGCGCGGCTGCGACGTGGACCAGCCGAGGAATCTGGCCAAGTCCGTCACCGTCGAATAGCCGCGCCTTCCCAGGCACCCCATCTTGCCCCTCAATCGTCGGGCATGACCGAGAAGGTCAATGCCCTCCTCTTTCGGGACAATCTGGGGCACCCGGAAAGCCGCGGGGGCGTGCGGAGCGTCCGGTTGCTGTGCGGCTTCGAGAAATAGCCAGGGGCTCCGGGGCACCCGACCTCGCGGCTCCAACCCTCCTCACGTGCCGAAGCACGCTTCGTCGGGCTTGTCGCTCGCGATCTCGGGCACCCAAAAGCCCCTAGGGGTGCCTCGGTCATGCCGCGCCCCTCAATCGTCGGGCATGACCGAGAAGGTCAATGCCCTCCTCTTTCGGGGCAATCTGGGGCACCCGGAAAGCCGCGAGTCTGAATCAGCCAGGCGGAGCAGTGGTGTTTGCGAAAAAGGTCCCGTCTTGGGAGAGGTGGCTGTTTGTAAATGCAGTGATTCTCCCGAGGCGGGATCTTGTGCCGTCTCTACTGGAACATCGTCCCGGTTTGGGAGGGCGAGGGCCTCGAGGTGCCCTTGCTGCGAGTGCTTTTCTCCCGAGGCGGGAAAATGTGCAGACCGGAGTGGGCATTGTCCCGGCTTGGGAGAATTGCGGCCGGCGGAGAGCGAAACGGGCCGCATTCTGGCACAACGTCTCGCCTTGGGAGAGAGCGGGCGGTAGGAGCATGGTGGGCCCGAAGCATCTTCGCAGGTAGATGAGTTGGCACTTCTCGGCAGCTCTTCAAAGGCGGGCTCTTGCGCGCCGTGATCTCTCCCAAGACGGGACGTTGTGCGAGAACAGCGGGTATTCTCGTCCGGCAAGTGCCTTTCTCTCCCAACGCGGGATCTTGTGCCGCTATTCCTGCACATTGTCTCAGCTCGGGAGAGCGAGACTTCTAGCGTGTTGCATGCTCGGGCATTTTTCTCCCAAGGCGGGATGATGCGCAAGGTCAGGCGACCATCGTCCCGCGTTAGGAGGGCGGGGAGACCCGGCGAGGTTTGCGCGCGCGTTGCTGAGCTGTCTGCCTGCGTTTCTCTCCCAAGACGGGAAAATGTGCAGGCTCGGGCGACCATCGTCGCACCTTGGGAGAATTACGGTCGGCAGGGTGCGAAACGGGACGCATTCCTGCACAACGTTCCGCGTTGGGAGGGCGGGGCGGCTGACGCGGCCCGCAGGCCCATTGGCGCGGGGTTCTCTGCCGGTCCCCGAATGTTTCCAAATTATTACAGAAAGCCGGTTTTGGGCCGCGTTGCCTGCGTTACCATACGGGCGGCGCGGCACTTCTCTGCCGCGCTTGTCTGTTGGAACGCGCCGCTGCCTCGGGCGGGCGGTGCCCGAGGAGGCGCAGCCGCGCCCAAGGAGTCTGCCGAGATGTCGAGCGAATCCCGTGGTAAGGACCGTCGCACCAACATGCTGCCCGATCGTCTTGCAACGCGCCGCAAGGCCGCGCCCGCCGAGCGAGAAAGCGCCCGGACGGCGGAGGAGAAGGGCTCCGGGCAGGAGGCGGCTGTGCGCGAGGACGAAGCGGCGGCCGCTGGCGGCGTGCCAGGCGTCGCAGGCCAGACGGAGGACGGCGGCGCACCTTCCGAGCGCGACTTGGGCAAGAGGCATCACCATCATCACCACGAGCTTCCCAAGGTCGACATCAAAGCCGAGCTCGAGCGCCTCAAGCGCCTGCGCCGCTACACCATCATCAGGCGCATCTTCCAGATCTGCTCGGTGGTGCTCTCGGCCTTTTTGCAGGCATACGCCATCCAGACGTTCGTGCAGCCCGCCATGCTGCTTTCGAGCGGCTTCACCGGTCTTGCCATCCTTATCGACCGCATCACATCGCTCTTTGGCCTGAGCTTCCCCACCTTCGTGGGCATGGTCGTGCTGAACATCCCGGTGGCGATCATCTGCTGGCGCAGCATCTCCAAGCGCTTCGTGGTGTTCTCGATGCTGCAGGTTGTGCTCTCATCGCTGTTCCTGCAGATCCTCGACCTCGACCCGGTGCTCTACGAGCCGCTCCTCGAGGTGGTCTTCGGCGGCTTCGTGTACGGCTTCTCCATCGCGGTTGCCCTGCGTGCCGGCGCCTCGACGGCCGGAACCGACTTCATCTCGCTCATGGTCTCCAACAAAACCGGCAAGTCGATCTGGGGGCTCGTGTTTGCGGGCAACTGCGTGGTGCTTCTGATCTTCGGCGCGCTGTTTGGCTGGACGGCGGCGGCATACTCCATCGTGTTCCAGTTTATATCGACCAAGACCATCGAGACGTTCTACCACCGGTACGAGCGCACGACGCTCATCATCACCACCAAGCGCCCCGACGCCATTCTCGCCTCCTACAACGCCACCTACCGGCACGGTTCGTCGGTGGCCGAGGTCATGGGCGGCTACAGCGGTGAGATCTTCTGGCAGATCACGACCGTGGTGTCGACGTTCGAGGTAGACGACATCGTGCACCTGGTGCGCATTCAAGACAGCCACGCGGTGGTCAACATGGTTCGTACCGAGGATTTTGTCGGCGGGTTCTACCGAGCTCCGATCGACTAGGACAGGCCCGAGGCGCACGCTGGCGTGCCGGCATTCGCTCGGCGCAGGACGCCCGCGCCGCCCTAGACAAAACCGTGCTTCACCCATGAAAAAGGGACGCCGACCGAAGTCGACGTCCCTTTTGGGTTGGACGAGAAGCAAGCGCGGCGGCGCCTCTGTTACTTCTTGGCGGGAGCCTCTGCCTTGACCGCGCCCTTGCTGGCAGCGGCCTTCTGGGTCTTGGCGGAAGCGGCGGCCTTCTCTTGCGCCTGCAGCTTCTTGCGGCGCTGGGCGCGTGTGCCCGAAAGCGCGTTCAGACGGGCCTCGTCGTGCTCATGGCCGTTGGGCAGGCGCTTGAGCGGCGGGGTCCTCTTGAACTTGGTGAACAGCGGCATGTACTCGTAGAACACCGAGGAGCTCTCGAGGCCGTACCAGCGCACCGGCGAGCCCGCGACCGAGCGGATGGCGTACTTGAGGGCAATCGCGGAGCGCGTGGCGCCGTCGACGTCGGAGTCGGGCGCGAGCGTCTTGCGCAGGATGCAGAACTTGAACGAGCCGATGGTGCGCGGCTGCTGGAAGCTCGTGTACTCGCGGCGTTGCGGCGGCAGCTCGCCCGACTTGGCCAGATCCTGGACCACGCAGCGAATGTAGGAGTTCACGCGCTGGTTGATCTTGTAGCCCAGGTAGAACGTGACCTTGAAGATAAAGTCGGTGCCGTAGTTCTCGACCGAATAGGTGTAGGTGTGCGGCGCGTTGGTGGTGCGCACGGTCACGAACCAGTAGGTCTGCGCGCGCTTGGGCTGGCGGTCGAGGATCGAGTAGAGAATGTCGCGGTCGATGCGCTCGGTGCCCGTGATGTTGGTCAGGTATACGAGGTTGTCGGCGATAGGGTCGATGTCCTCGTCCTCGCGCAGGCGGCGCAGCGTGTCGATGTAGTCGCGGATCGGCAGCGTGGTGGCCTGGGCGCGCTCGACGGTGGTGCCGTGGTACCAGCACACCATGACGCTCATGATGAGGGCGGCGAGAATGACGGTGAAGTAGCCGCCGTGGGTGAACTTGGTGAGCGAGGACAGGAAGAAGAAGCCCTCGAGCACCACGAAGAACGCTCCGAAGATCCACGGGAGCAGGCGGATCTTGCGCACCGCGTGCAGGTAGGTGGTCAGCAGCAGCGTGGTCGAGAGCATGGTGATGGTGATGGCCAGGCCGTACGCCGCCTCCATGTGCGCCGAGGTCTGGAAGAAGAGAACCACGACGATGCAGCCCGCGAACAGCACGTGGTTGACCATGGGAATGTAGAGCTGGCCCTTGGTCTCGGCCGGGTAGAACGTCTGCATGTGCGGCATGAGGTTCAGGCGGATGGCCTCGGACACGAGGCTGAACGCGCCGGTGATGAGCGCCTGGGAGGCGATGATGGCCGCCATGGTGGAGAGCAGAACCGCAAACGGGCGGATGTTCTCGCCGAGCATCTGGAAGAACGGGTTGAGGTCGGCAACGCCCACGAGGGCGGGGTCGCCGGCGGCCTGGAGCAGCCAAGCGCCCTGGCCGAGGTAGTTGAGGATCAGGCAGACCTTGACGAAGGGCCAGGTGGCGTAGATGTTGCCGCGGCCCACGTGGCCCATGTCGGAGTAGAGCGCCTCGGCGCCGGTGGTGGCCAGGAAGCAGCTGCCGAGGATCATGACGCCCGCATGGTTGTGCGGGCTAAAGAGGAACATGATGCCGTACAGCGGGTTGAAGGCGCGCAGGACGCTGAGGTTGCCGAGCACGTAGTACAGGCCCGCGCATCCGAGGAAGAGGAACCACAGCGTCATGACCGGGCCGAACGCCTTGCCGATGCGGCTCGTGCCCGCGCGCTGCACCATGAACAGGATGCAGACGATCGCGAGCGTGATGATGATGACGTTGGTCTGGTTGTCGCCCATGAGGGCGTGAGCAAACGGGATGGTGCGCAAGCCCTCGATGGCGGTGGTGATGGTGACCGCCGGGGTGAGGATGCCGTCGGCGAGAAGCGCCGAGCCGCCGAGCATGGCGGGTACGATGAGCCAGCGGCCGCACTTGCGCACGAGCGAGTAGAGCGCGAAGATGCCGCCTTCGCCGTGGTTGTCGGCCTTAAGCGAGATCAGCACGTACTTGACCGTGGTGAGCAACGTGACCGTCCAGATCACGAGCGACAGCGAGCCGAGCACCAGCTCCTCGTTGACCGTGGTGATGCCGCCGTTGCCGGCGAGGATCGCCTTGGTGACGTACATGGGCGACGTGCCGATGTCGCCGTACACGACGCCGAGCGTGACGAGCATCGCCGCCAGGCTGACCGGAATCGCGCCGTGCTTGGCCGATTCCGCCGCGGGAGTTGCCTTGCCCGCGCGAGCTTTCGATAGTTTCACGTTTCCTCATCTTTCGCGGCCCAGGCGTGTGCTCACTGTTTGGGCCATCGGTTTCGGGCGCCATGGCGCCCGCAGGGCAAAACGCCGGCTCGCCCCGTCCCGCCGCATGCGACGAGGGCGGAGCGTGCCATAAAGACAAACACTATAGTATAGCCCCTTACCGGCTCTCTTCAAGAAAGCGCATGGCCTGGGCAGGCGTTGTGCGCCGGACCAGGTAGCAGTGGTGGATGCGCGGGTTGCGCGCGAAGTCCTCGGGGATGGTCTCGGCGGTGATGTCCTCGAGCACCACGCCGGCGCGCGCGAGCTTCTCGAGATCGGGCTTGAAGCGGCGCAGGTTGCACGAGAAGATCGCCATACCGCCGCGCGTGAGCAGGCGCGTGACGCCGATGAGCAGCTCCGCGTGGTCACGCTGGATCTCGAAGCTTCTCTGGCTCATGCTCGAGGAGTTGGAGAAGGTCGGAGGGTCGCAGAAGATCAGATCCCAGCGGTTGGCGCTGTGGCGCTGCTCGTTGATCCAGCCCAGCACGTCGGCGCGCACGAAGGTATCCTCGGGGCCGGTGAAGCCGTTGAGGGCCATGTTGCGCTGCGCCCAGGCGAGGTAGGTGTTGGAGAGGTCCACGGTCACGGTCTCTTTGGCGCCTCCGTCGGCGGCGTAAACGCTCGCGGTGCCCGTGTAGGCGAAGAGGTTCAAGAAACGGTGGACGCCCGCCGCGCGCTCGCGCACGATGGCGCGCGTCACACGGTGGTCGAGGAAGATGCCGGTGTCGAGGTGTGCGTCAAAGTTGACCTCGAAGGTGAGGCCGCCCTCTTGCACGAGCACGGGCGAGCGCTTGTCGGCCTTGGCGGTGCGGTGATCCTGCGCGTACTGCGACCCGCCTTTGGCGCGCTGGCGCGTTTTGGCGAACACGTTCTCGGGGGCAACGTCCAGGATCTTGGGCGCCAGGGCGAGAATGTCGAGCATGCGCGCCTGCGCCTTGGCGGGGTCGATGGTCTTGGGCGCCTGGTACTCGGCGATGACGAGCCAGCGCCCCGGCGTTTCGTCGGTGCCCGTGTAGAGATCGATGGCGGCCGCGTAGTCGGGAAGGTCGGCGTCGTACACGCGGTAGCAGCTCACGTTCTCGCGCTTGGCCCATTTGCGCCTGAGGCGAGCGACCTTCTTGAGACGGGCTGCGAACTGCTCGGACTCGGGCACGAGCACGGGGACCGTGCCCTTGTCGCCGAGATCGACGACGGAGGCGTCGGGCTGCTCGGTATGCGGGGCGTTGGCTGCGGCGGCGCCGACCGCGTCCGCGGCGGGCTTGCGCTTCTCGGGGCTCGCGGACTTGGCGGCTACGGGCTCGGATGCGCTGCCGGATGCGCTGGCAGGCGCGCCCTCGGCGGGCGCGTTTGCCGCCGGGTAGACGATGAGGCGCAGATCGCGCTGCTGAGGCTTGATCTCCACGTTGTGGGAGGGCGCTACGCCGAGCGCGGGCGAGAGCACGTCCTGCTCCGCGATGCAGGCAAGCGGCATGCGCGCGCAGGCCGGCGCACGGCGCAGGGCAGCGGCACGTGCGAGCACGAGCGGCAGCTGGGCGGGGGTTACAGCGCTCATGTCGAGCACAATGGTGCCAGGGTGCGGCTCGGCGCCGTCGGCGCGCATGCCGGCGAGCGCGATAAGCTCGGTGGTGTCGCCGCCGGTAAAGGTCACGTAATTGCCTACGCCGCCCGCGCGCACGATACGCTGCGCAAAGGCGCTGGCGTCGGCGTCGATGTCGGTGGCGAGGATGCGCGGCGTGCGGCTCTCGCCCTCCTCGGCGCGGGCGTCGGCCTCGTCGAGCAGGGCGTCCCAGGCTGCCTGGTCGTGCTGCGCCCAGCCCTCCCAGCCCCACCGCGCACGGGCCCGGCCCGGGGCGCGGTCGAGGGCGCAGGCGGCGGCTTCGAGCTCTATGCCGCCACCGGCGCACGCAAGGTCCACGAGCACGGGCTGCTCTTCGGTGGCGCACGCCGCGGGCCAGCCGGCGAGCTCGAGCGCGAGGGCGGCGTAGTCGGGGCGCAGCACCGCCGCGGCGTGCTCGCGCGCCGCCTCGCGGGGAAGGCGCTTGAAGAGCGGGTCTCCGGAGAGGTCGAGGCTGAACGAGACGCGCCCGCGCGCGAGCGAAACGCCGATGCGGGCGTCGGCGTGCTGCGGGTCAACGTCGGGACGGCTTCCGCGCTTCTCGGCCAGCCGGTCGCACACGGCGTCTTTGACGCGCAGGGCCGAGAAGCGCGTGTTGCGCAGCTCGGGCGTGGTGCCGCGGGCGGTCACGGCAAAGGTGGCTCCCTCGGCGAGCACCTCTTCCCAGGCAACGTTGCGCGCCGCCTCGTACAGCTCGTCGGCGGTCTGCGCGGCGGCGCGGCCGAGCACGAGAAACACGCGGCTCGCCAGGCGCGACCAGAGGCACACGCGGTAGGCGTGCGCGGGGTCTCCCTCAAAGCCGACGCGGCCCTTGAGTGGGCGCACGCGCGGCGCATCGAGCCTCTTGAGCTCGGCGGCAAGGGCGGCTTCAAAGCCGGTCGGGCAGCTTGCGTAGAATTCCATGGGCGCTCTTCTCGTCTGCGTGCGGTTCTTTGTTCCGCACCATTGTATAAGAGGGCCCGCGGAGGGGCGTCTGCGCGCGGGCGCCTGCGCAGAGATTGCGGACGCTCGGCCGGCGGCTGTTGCGTCCGCCTCCTGCTCTATACTGTGCGTGATCGTTACGAGCCATCGCGCGCAGGCGCAGCAAGGAGACTCCCGTGATCAAGGCGGCGTTTTTTGATATCGACGGCACGCTTCTGAGCTTTGCCACGCACCGCGTTCCCGACTCTGCCTGGGCGGCGATCAATGCCATGCGCGAGCGCGGCATCAAGGTCTTCATTGCGACCGGCCGCGAGCGCGACATGATTCCCGACGTCGTGGCAACGGGCTTCGACGGGTACGTGACCATCAACGGTCAGTCGTGCTTTGACGAGTACGGCGAGTTCAGGCACCAGTCCATCGACCCCGAGGGCGTCCGCCTGGTGGTCGAGCAGGTCGAGGCGGGGCTCTACGAGGCCCTGTTCATGACCAAGGGCTATTCGTTTGTGAGCGGTCATTCTCCGCGCGTGCTGCACAACGAGCGCCATTGCGGGCTGACCTACACGGTGGCCGATCCGCGCTCCGCGCTCGATCTCGAGATCATGCAGATGTGCGCCTACCTCGGCGAGGACGAGGAGCATATCGTGGCAGAGGGCAACCCGCACGTGCACACCACGCGCTGGTGCGACGACTTCTGCGACGTCATGCCGGTGGGCGGCGGCAAGCCCGAGGGCGTGCAGGCCATGTGCGAGCGCTACGGCCTCACGCTGGGCGAGGCGGTCGCCTTTGGCGACGGCGGCAACGACATCGCGATGCTCAAAGCCGTGGGCACGGGCGTTGCCATGGGAAACGCAGGCGACAACGTCAAGGCCGCCGCGGACCTCGTGACCACCGACGTCGATAACGACGGCATCTGGAACGCCTGCGTTGAGCTGGGGCTTATCGAGGGCTGACAGAGCGCTTACGCGGCAAGTACCCAGCGGTAACACGCTTCTTTGACAATAGGTTCAGTTGTGCATGCGCCGGCGGCGCGCGGCAGGTCCGCGGCCGGACTCGGCGGCGCATGGGCGAAGACGTTCGTGATCGCCCCCTTCCGCGGCCCGTTTCCGGGTCGCGGTCTGCGCAACGGAGCGCTGCGCTTGCGGCGTCAGTTCCAACGCCTATTAGAGGAGATGCTGTATGGCCGAGCCCGATTTCTCCGAGCGCTACCTGTATGCCGACGACGTTGTTATGTGGAAAGGCGCTGCTGCCGTTGTCTTTTGCCTGGCGCTCGTCCTTTTGGTCGTGTGCGTGGTTCTCGGCGTTCCTGAGTCGCTAGGACTCTAGCGCGGAGAGGCCGGCTCCTGCTCTCGCTCGGTACTGTCTTGTTCGTGCACGTCTCTGCTGCGTTTGGGCAGGCGCCCGTAGCGCTTGAGCGCGTCGCGCAGGATCCACTCCACCTGTCCGTTGGCGCTGCGCATCTCATCGTCGGCCCAGCGCTGAACGGCCTCCCATACGGCGGGATCGATGCGGAGAGGATATTGCTTACGGGCCATGACGGTCACCTGCTTGCACGCGCTACAGGGGCTTATGTAAAGAATACTCCGTCGGCAGGACCTGCGGACGGGACCTGCCGACGGCTTGGATGCTTGTTCTGCCCCCCGCGTTTCTCGGTCCTACGCCGATGAAGCGGGGCGCAGGGGGCGTTAGTACAGCGATCCGGCGTTGAGCACGGGGTGCGCTTCGGACTCGCCGCAGAGCACGACCATGAGGTTGGAGGCCATCTGGGCCTTGCGCTCCTCGTCGAGCTCAACCTGACCGCCCTTGGAGAGCTCGGTCACGGCCATCTCGACCATGCTCACCGCTCCCTCGACGATCTTCTTGCGCGCGGCAATGACGGCCTCTGCCTGCTGGCGGCGCAGCATTGCCTGGGCGATCTCGGGCGCGTAGGCGAGGTGGGTGAGACGCGCGTCGTCTACGGTCACGCCCGCAGGCGCCAGGCGCTGGGTGAGCTCGTACTTGAGCGCGGTCGAGACCTCCTCGATGTTGGAGCGAAGCGTGATCGACTCCATGGAGTCGGAGGAGTCCTCGGCGTGGTCGTAGGCGTAGATGCTCGCCACGTGGCGCAGGGCCGTCTCGGCCTGCGTGGCCACGTACTGCTCGTAGTTGTCCACGTCGAAGAGAGCCTTGGCGGTGTCGGCCACGTGCCAGACCACGACGTTGGCGATCTCGATGGGGTTGCCAACCTTGTCGTTGACTTTGAGGATGTCGCCGTTGAGCGTGCGGGCGCGCACGGAGATCTTGGTGGAGACGTTCGACGTTGCCTTGGCGGCTGTTTCGATCTGCTTGCCGAGTGAGAGCCCGCTCTTGCTGATGACCTCGGCCGTGGCGTCCTCGGCGGTGCCGCTGGAGCCCATGGAGCGGCTGTAGAAGGGGTTCGCCCAGCGGAAGCCCTCGTCGCGAACGGTGCCCTTGTAGTCGCCGAAGAGGATGCAGACGCGCGCCTGGCCCGGCTGCAGCGTGAAGAAGCCCGAGACGAGGATGCACCATGCGATGAAGAGAACGACGCTCACAACGACCATGACGACCGGGAGCGTGACGGACTCGCCGGAGTCTTCCGTGGCGATAGCGATTGCGATTCCGACGACAAACAGGGCGAGGATGACGACGATGCCTACGATGCTCAGCGCGAGCATGCCCCAGCCGGACGCGGCTTTGATCTTTTTCTCGGCACTCATGAGAGTTCCTTTCTCGAAACCGATCGCAGAGCGACGTGCGCTGCGGACGGCCTCCCGCGCCGCCGGAGCGCTTCCCCTTTTTGGTGGCGGGGGGGGGGGTACTCCCCGAACAAGCGCTTCTCTTCCGCTCGTTGATTGCATTGTGATATCACATTGAGATCTCGTCAAGAGGCGCGGGCATGTCGCCGCCAGCGGCTGCCCGCCGTCGGCGAACGGTGGACCTGTCCTTTGCGGCGTGCAGGGAACGACAAGCCGCACCGGGTTATTGCGTAGTTCTCGGCGGCCGGGCACCCAAAATGCCACTATTGCTATTTAACATTAAAGTAAAATGCGACTAACAATGTGTAGCTCACGTGTACGGTGGCTTCGCACGCAAAAATGCGGCCCTGCGCGCGAGGATGCGCGGGACCGTATGGTATGCTGATCGATGCAGCGTGTCTCTTAGAATCGATATGAAACACCACGTAGATGCGGGTGTTTGGTTTCGTGATAGTAAGACTTTATTATCACCCTGCCGTCCCGTCAAGCCCTCACAGGTGGGCGTTGCGCATGTTTTCGGCCATCGTTCTAAGACGCGTTCTCAATTCATACGGCGCGGCACGGGCCGCGTTTCGACGACCCTCTTTAGGAGAGTGATCGCTGTGCAAGAGGCTTGGGAAGGCTTCACTGGAGGCAATTGGCAGAGCGAGGTGGATGTTCGCGACTTCATCCAGCGCAACTACACCCCGTACGAGGGCGACGAGTCCTTCCTCGCCGGTCCGACCGAGCGAACCAAGGACCTGTGGAACACGGTTCTCGGCCTGCTCGAGGAGGAGCGCCAGAAGGGCGGCGTTCTCGACATGGACACCAAGGTCGTGACGGGCATCACCGCTCACCCGGCCGGCTACATCAACAAGGACGAGGAGACCATCGTCGGCCTGCAGACCGACAAGCCGCTCAAGCGCGCCCTGCACGTCAACGGCGGTATCCGCATCGCCATGCAGGCTGCCGCCCAGCACGGCTACGAGCTCGACCCTGAGGTTGTCGACATCTACACCAACAAGCGCAAGACGCACAACGCCGGCGTGTTCGACGTCTACAAGCCCGAGATGCGCGCCTGCCGCTCCGCCCACATCATCACCGGCCTGCCCGACGGCTACGGCCGCGGCCGCATCATCGGTGACTACCGCCGCGTTGCGCTCTACGGCGTTGACTACCTCATTCAGGACAAGAAGGCCCAGAAGGCCTCCACGCCGTCCGTCATGACCGAGGCCAACATCCGCGACCGCGAGGAGCTCGCGGAGCAGATCCGCGCCCTGCAGCAGCTCATCGAGCTCGGCAAGATCTACGGCTTCGACATCTCGCGCCCCGCTGCCAACGTGCAGGAGGCCATCCAGTGGATGTACTTCGGCTACCTTGCCTCCGTCAAGGACCAGAACGGCGCCGCCATGTCCATGGGCCGCACCTCGACCTTCATCGACATCTACGCCGAGCGCGACCTCGCCCGCGGCACCTTCACCGAGGAGCAGATCCAGGAGTTCGTCGACCACTTCATCATGAAGCTCCGCATGGTCAAGTTTGCGCGTACCCCTGAGTACCAGAACCTGTTCTCCGGCGACCCGCAGTGGGTCACCGAGTCCATCGGCGGCATGGGCGTCGACGGCCGCACCCTCGTGACCAAGACGGCGTTCCGTTACCTCCACACCCTCGAGAACATGGGCACCAGCCCCGAGCCGAACCTCACCGTGCTCTGGAGCACCCGTCTGCCCAAGGCGTTCAAGGAGTTCTGCGCCAAGACCTCCATCGCCTCGAGCTCCATCCAGTACGAGAACGATGACCTCATGCGCGTCTACCACGGCGACGACTACGCGATCGCCTGCTGCGTCTCCTCCATGCGCGTCGGCAAGGAGATGCAGTTCTTCGGCGCCCGCGCCAACCTCGCCAAGTGCCTGCTCTACGCGCTCAACGGCGGCGTGGACGAGGTCTCCAAGAAGCAGGTCGGCCCCAAGTACCGTCCTGTGGTCGGCGACACCCTCGACTACGACGACGTTATCGACAAGTACAAGGACATGATGAAGTGGCTGGCCGGCGTGTACGTCAACTCGCTGAACATCATCCACTACATGCACGACAAGTACTGCTACGAGGCCATCCAGATGGCGCTGCACGACAAGCACGTGCACCGCTGGTTCGCCACCGGCATCGCCGGCCTCTCCGTCGTTGCTGACTCGCTGTCCGCCATCAAGTACGCCAAGGTTCACCCGATCCGCGACGAGAACGGCGTCATCGTCGACTTCGACATCGAGGGCGACTTCCCCAAGTACGGCAACGATGACGACCGCGTCGACCGCATTGCCCACGACATCGTGCACCAGTTCATGGAGTACATCCGCCGCAACGATACCTACCGCAACTCCGTTCCCACCACGTCGGTCCTCACCATTACCTCCAACGTGGTGTACGGCAAGAACACGGGTTCCACGCCTGACGGCCGCAAGGCCGGCGTGCCGTTCGCCCCGGGTGCCAACCCCATGCACAAGCGCGACACCCACGGTGCGATCTCCTCGCTGAGCTCCGTTGCCAAGCTCCCGTTCCGCGATGCGCAGGACGGCATCTCCAACACGTTCAGCATCATCCCGGGCGCGCTCGGCAAGGAGGACCAGGTCTTCTTCGGCGACATCGATCTCTCTGAGGTCGATATCCAGATCGAGAACCCGGTTTGCAGCGCGTGCGACACTGACTCCTCCGCTCCCGAGGGCGCCGAGGACCGCTAAGCGCATCTGACAGGGCGCGGCTCGTCCGGCGAGCCGGGTGCCGTGCCCTGCTTGCACAAAATCGTGCGTAAAGACAAGAAATGTCTGTACATCAGTAGCATCTAATTGCTACAATGAGTTGCAGGAGGCGTACTTATCGCCTTGCGACTCGACACAAAGGAGACTTCCATGCAGGTCAAAGACGTTGCTCAGTCCCAGGCCGACAACCTGGTCGATATGCTCGATGCGTATGCCGAGAAGGGTGGTCACCACCTGAACGTCAACGTGTTCAACCGCGACACGCTGCTTGACGCCCAGGCGCATCCCGAAAAGTACCCGCAGCTGACCATTCGCGTGTCCGGCTATGCGGTCAACTTCCACAACCTCACTAAGGAGCAGCAGGACGAGGTTATCTCTCGTACCTTCCACGAGGCTATGTAGGTTGACGCCCCTGGCATGTCTGGCGGTCGGGCTGGTCCTCGTTTGTCGGTCATGACCACGAGGTCGCTGGCCTTCTCTTTTGGGCTGCTCTGACCCGCCAGCTGGGTCCCAGCTCTTGCAAGCTCGATCTGTTTCGCGAGATCCGCTCCCGTACGGGGCGGGTCTCGCTTTGTTTTGAATGGTTTCTCGGTTGGGGCTCATCTCTGTCGTGGGTGGTCAAACGCCCTTCAGCGCCCATGAGTCCAGGTACTTTCCTCCTGGGGCGAGGTGATGCGCTGGTATCGCTCTTCTCGCATGGAAATAATCTTCCGTTCTCCCAAGGCGGGACGAAGTGCGGAACCGCGTTCCCATCGTCCCGCTTTGGGAGAGACCCGGCACTTCTAGCATAAAAATCTCTCTGCTCGTGCACAATGTCTCGGCTTGGGAGAGATGTGGCGGCACAAGGTTCCGACTTGGGAGAGGCGGATGACGTGCTCAAGTCATTGACCTGCGGTTTTGTCGAGCGGGCAGATCTCTAGAACCCGTGTTTCTCTCCCAACGCGGGACGTTGTACAAAAAAGACCCAGTTTGCTCGCAGAAAATCATCCCATCCTCCCAACGCGGGACAATGCGCGATGCCTTGCGAACATCGTCGCGCCTTGGGAGAAATCGGACCGCCTAGGGCTCAGGCCCGGGCGCGGCGCGGGCCTTGGAGCCGTGCAATAGGCTTCGGGAGACGTGCGAGCCGCCTGCTGGAAGCCTCCTTGGAAGCAAAGTGTTCAAAAATGCAGATAATCAGTCGTTTGCGCTGGGTGCAGTTCAATCACATATGCATATACACGCGTTTCCGCAGGAAAGAAATATGCCCAAATGCGTGTAACCTGTTTTAAGGGCCTGCAAACAACTGAAAACTTGCAAATTTGAACACTTTTGCCCTTCACACAGGATCGGCGTAGCAAATCGGCGCGCCGCGAGCTGTCGTACGGCCGGAACAATGTGCTGCCTGGCGAGATACAATAGGGCCTACATTCAATGAGGCGCAGCTTGGGAGATGGCCGCTTGATTCGCGTGCAAGACTCAAACCGCGCACCGAGGATCGTTGCGGCAAGGAAGGCTGGATTATGGCGCAGCAGGCAATCGAGGCAACGCGCGATGTTGCGCAGTCGCTCTATACGCCGGGCAGGCTTCATTCGGTGGAGACCATGGGCACGGTCGACGGCCCCGGCATCCGCTTTGTGATCTTTACGCAGGGCTGCCCCATGCGCTGCGCGTATTGCCACAACCCCGATACTTGGGAGGTCAAGGCGGGCACCCTGATCTCGGTTGAACAGCTGGCGGACGAGTTCGAGAGCAAGCGCGGCTTCTACAAAAACGGCGGCATGACCGTTACGGGCGGCGAGCCGCTTCTGCAGCCTGACTTCTTGGCAGACCTCCTTACCGTTCTTCACGGCAAAGCGCCGCGCGACGCATCCGGCGAGCGTCTGGAACCCGTTCACACCTGCCTCGACAGTTGCGGCTACGCCTTCGACCCTGCGCATCCCGAGAAGTTCGACCGTGCGCTCGCCGAGACCGACCTCGTGTTGCTCGACATCAAGCACGCCGACCCCGAGGGCCACAAGAAGCTCACCGGCCGTAGTCCCGAGCGCATCATCGCCTTCGGCAACGAGCTTGCACGCCGCGGGGTCAAGGTCGTGATCAGGCACGTGGTCGTGCCGGGCATTACCGACTCCGAGGAGGAGTGCGAGAAGCTCGGTCGTCTCATTGCCCAGTGGAAAAACGTCGTTGGTCTCGAGATGCTGCCCTACCACACTATGGGCGTGGTGAAGTACGAGAAGCTCGGGCTTGCGTACCCGCTCGAAGGCGTTCCGCAAATGGATAAGAAGCGCATTCCTGCGTTGCGCGAAGCCGTCATGCGCGGCCTGCGCGAGGGTCGCGGACTGGCAAAGTAGGCAAGCGATAGAATTGCATAAGAGTATAGTAACAGGCGCGGTGCGAGGTTTTCTGGGTTAAACGGCTGCGCCTGGGGCCAATTTCATGACGAACGTGTAGCAAGTTCGTAAAGGCAGGGCATTCTGGGTGCCTTGCCTGCGTCGGCTTGCGTATTATTCCTGCGGGTCGAAAACTGCATAAAGGGTCGGAATCCTTGTTGGTCTAGAAGAAGGGATTCCATGAGCCGGTACAAAGCTGGAGCGTTTCGTGTGCTTGCGTTCTTGGCGGTTGCCGTAGCGGTTGCGTTTGGGTGCGCACTGCCGGCACATGCTGCCGAGAAGCCGGAGGGCAGCGCGTGGACGTTCAATAAGGCACAGAGCGACGAACTCGCGGAGATCGGCGAGATTCAGGGCGAGGGTGCAGAGGCGACCTACCAAGGCATCGAGATCGACGCCACTGCGGGCAAGTTCTCGCCGCGCGATAATGGCGACACGCAGGTAAACGCCGGAACGACGCTCTCCATTCCCGTTGCAGCAAACGAGAACGGCGCTACACTGGCCGTGACGCTTTCTGGCGGCACCACGTCTTTCACGGCGCAGGTCGGGGATGTCGAGCCTGTTGCCTACCAGGAGAAAAGCGGATCCGTTGCCGTTGAGATTCCGGCGCTGGCTGAGCCTTCCAAGGTCGTGATTACCTTTACGGCAAACTCGTATCTCTCCTCCATCAGTCTTGAGTACGCTGACGCCGAGGAACCCGAGCAGCCGGAGGAGGAGTACCCCGGCGTTCCTGCCGACGTGCAGCCGCTCGACCGCAGTTGGACTCTTGCAGGTGTGAGCAAGGAGGCAACTTTCGAGGGCTCTCGTGGCGAATACGACGGCCTTCTCATCGACGCAACAAACGGCAAGTTCGCGCCACGTGATGGCGACGTGCAGGTCAATCCCGGCACGGTGGTTTACGTGCCCGTGGCGGCAGACCCGGAGGGAGCCGTGCTCACGGTGTCGTGCAGCTCCAACGGCCAGACAATTACGGTTAACGGCGCGCCGCTGCCGAGCGACGGCCGCGTTGAGCTGGAATGCGCCGAGGCCGCCTACGTGGCCGTTGAGGTCGCCGGCTCGGGCAGCGCCTACTTTACGGGCATCTCGGTCGATTATGCGTCCGATACCTCCACCTATCCGGGCACGCCCGAGGGCGCTGAGGCCGTCGACACAACGTGGAACCTCGCGGCAGACGAAGATGCGAACAGCCCGCGCCCGACGGTGAATTCCGGCAGTCGCGGCGACTGGGCAGGCATCCGCATCGACGCTCTGCCGGGCGGTGCCAAGTTCGGCCCGCGCAACGGCGACACGCAGGTCAACAGCGGCACGACGCTGTACCTGCCGCTGGCTGCCGACGAGCTGGGCGCCACGCTGCGTGTCGAGGGCAGCAACAACGGCAGCCTGGTGCTTACGGTCGACGGCGAGCCCCAGGGCTTTGGCCGCGACATTACGCTGGATGCGTCCGACGCCTCGCGCTACGTGCGCGTGGACTTTGAGCTGCCCGAGGGCGCGACCGATACGGCGAGCAGCTATCTCACGAGCATCGCCATCGACTATGCCTCCGACAACAGCGAGTCCTACCATGTGGTGACGGTTGGCGAGGGCGGCCAGTACCAGACCATCGGCGAGGCGCTTGCCAACGAGACGTCCTCCCTCAAGGACCGCTTGGTCCTGAGCATCGCGCCGGGCGACTACCACGAGCGCGTGGTGGTCTCGCAGCCGGGCGTGGTCTTCCAAAACGCCGATGATTCGGGCGATCAGCAGGTGCTTATCCATGAGGCTTACTACTCGTCCAACACGTTTGACGAGAACGGCGTCTTTGTTCCGCAGGACGACCACGACCTCGGAACCGACCAGAGCGCAACGGTGCTCGTGGAGTCCACCGCCACCGGGTTCACTGCCCGTGGCATTACGTTCCAAAACGACTACAACGTGACCGATCACACGGGCGAAGGCGAGCAGACGCCTGCCGTTGCCTTCAACTCCAAGGCAGACAAGGTGGATCTCGAGAACTGCTCGTTCATCGGCCGCCAGGACACCCTCTACGTACAGGGCGCCGGCAATCGCGTGTACCTGAACGGCTGCTACATCGAGGGTACGGTCGACTTTGTGTTTGGCGACGCCGACGCGTTCTTCAGCGGCTGCACGCTGCACATGGCGGCGTATCCCGGCCGTACGAGCGGATACTACACTGCGCCGAACACCAAGGCAGGCTACACCGGCCTCGTGTTCAGCGACTGCACGCTTACGGCCGACCCCAGCGTGACCGATGTGAGCCTCGGCCGTCCGTGGCAGAACCTTGCGTACTACTCGGGAACGCACTACGACGACGAGGGCCACACGATCTACGACGGCTTCGACCCGAGCCGGCCGCATCCTAGCTACGCCAACGTGTCTTCGGCGGCGTCGTTCGTTGGCTGCACCATGCCCGCCACGCTGAGCTCCGAGCACTGGAGCTATTGGACCGGGCGCGTCGAGGATAACGGCAAGACGACTTCGATCACATACGAGAAGACCGTGCGCTTCTCCGAAGTCGGCTGCACGTATCCGGGTGGCGAGCCCGATCTGGATAAGGTTGTGCTGGCCACTATCGACGGGCAGACGAACCCCGACGATGCGGCGGACGGTCTGTTGGACGGCATGGGCATCGGCTCTTCATGGAACCCTGCAGGCTCGGGTCCGGTTGACGACTCCGATGCTTGGGGCAGTGCTGAGGATCCGGAGGTCCCGGGCGGCGACGTTACCGATCCTGAGCAGCCTGGCGGCAACGAGCCAGGCGAAGAGGAGCCTGGTAGCGGTTTCGAAGGCGGCGAGTCTGATAAGCCTGGCAAGCCGGGGTCGACCGACTCTGATGAGAGCGCCGACGGATCCGAGGTCGGTGGCGATGACGCGGAGTCTCGTCCGTCTGCGGATTCCGGCCAAGGCGACGGAGCGACGGGCGGCTCCGAGGGCCTTCCGTCCACCGGTGATATTGCGGCAGTTGTGGGAGCACTGGGTGTTGCCGGCGCTGCTGTAGCCGCGGCTGGCGTCGCCCTGCGCCGCAAGCGCTAGCGCAAGCAGCAAAAAGCGTCAGACATAAGAAGAAAGGGGCCGCAAGGCCCCTTTCTTCTGACGATTCGCAGCGTAAAACCCAGATGATTGCGTTTGCGAGGGTGGCCTGCTGAGTCCGGCAAAGGGAGGCGCATTGTTTCCGCAGGTCGCAGGATCTGCGAAGCTTGCGCTACCTGATCGGGTTCGAATAAAACGCAATCATCTGGGTTTTACTTCGCAGAAGCCCTCAGACGGCGCAGCCCCCCTCCCGGTCACAGCGGGGGTTGCCGTGCGGGCAGGTGTTCGGGGCTACTCCTGAGTCTGCGCATCGGCGGCGTCGACTGCCGCGCTCTCATCTTCGTCGTCTTCGAGGCAGGCGTCGGCAATGCGGGCGCGCAGCTCGTCGATGCCCGTGCCCTTAGCGCTTGAGGTCGCGATGATCTGGCTTGCGGGAATCCCGAGCTGTCGGGCAATGGCGGCGCGCTGCGAGCGCATCTTGTTCGATCCGAGCTTGTCGGCTTTGGTGAGCACCACGATAAAAGGGAAGCCGCCTTCTTTGAGAAACTCGACCATCTGCACGTCGAGCTTCTGCGCCTCGTGGCGAATATCCACGAGCGCGCAGACCAAGTTGAAGCTGCGCTCCTGGTCAAAGTACCCGCCGATGAGCTCGTCCCAACGGGCGCGCTCGGCATGGCTTACGCGCGCGTAGCCGTAGCCGGGCAGGTCCACAAGGTGCAGACCGTCGACATCGTAAAAGTTGATAGTGGCCGTCTTGCCCGGGCGACTCGAGACCTTGGCGAGCTGCTTGCGCTCAAAAAGCCTGTTGAGCAGCGAAGACTTGCCCACGTTGGAGCGCCCGGCAAACGTGACCTCGGGCCGCGTGGAGGGCGGCAGCTGCTTGGCGGTGCCGTAGGCCGCCTCAAACTTTGCGCTGCGGAAGTTGATTTCGTGCGCGGTATGCTCTGCCATGCGGGCTCCTCGTCAGTGGTCTCGCCGTCTTAGTTCTTGGCGTGCGCGTCGATGCTGCCCAGTATATCCAAAACCAGCGCCGACGCCGAACGGGCGTACTCCTCAATATCAAAGACACGGCTGCTGAACGCGTCGTATGCCTCGTCGCAGTTGTCCGAGATAGCGCGCAACACCAGGCAGTCGACGCCGTTCTTGGCGCACACGTGCGCAACCGCCGCGCCCTCCATCTCGGCGCAGTCGGCGTGCGTGGCCTCGAGCACCTGTGCCTTGAGCGGACCGGTCACAAAGCGGTTGCCCGTCGAGATAGTGCCCGTCAAAAACTGCTGCTCGCCCTGGGCCGAGGTGGCGGCGGGGGAGGAGGGGGCGCCGCCGTCGGCGCAATTGTTGCTCTTCTCTTCCGGCAGCTCGGTGTAGCCGCGGGCGAGAAGCGCCTGCGCCGCAAGATCAACGAGCCAGTCAGTGCTGTGGAACTCCTCGAGCCCGGGGGCGGACTCGGCGATAAGGGCGGTGTCGGTGTCGACGTAGCGCAGGGTCTGGCCGATTACCACGTCTTCGACGTGCAGGGCGGGGTTGAGGCTGCCGGCGATGCCCGAGAAGATGACCGTGCGTGCGCCGAGCGCGATGAGCTGCTGCGTGGCGGCCGCCACGTTGACCGTGCCCATGCCGGCCACGCAGGCGAGAACCTCGCGATCTCCCAAGGTGCCGTGGACGATCTGGATGCCGCCCGCCTTGGTGGTCCAGGTGTTCTCGAGCGACTCGGCGATAAGCGCCACCTCCTGATCGAGCGCGCCGATGATTCCGATGCGGGTCTGGCCGTGCCCCGCGCGACGCGCTGCCTCGAGCGCTGCCTTGTGCGCCTCGCAGGCGGCTTGCGCCTCGCGGGCGGTGTCGGGCGGGCAGGGGAGCGCGACGGGCATGCCGTCGGCATCGGTTCCCACGAGGGTCCAAGTGAGTGGCTGCTGGTCGTTGCTCATGACGCGCTCTCCTTACTCGGGTTGCTGCTTGTGCTAGTGTACCCCGCGCCGCAGCGGCCGTCATGCGTGCGCGCTGTGGTGAAGCGCGCAGGGGGCAGGGGGCGCTCGGGCCCCATGCTAGAATGGGTCGCGTGCCAACGGCCTTGCTGCTTTTGCGGTAGCGGTCGTGCGTGGGCAAACCATATCCGCTGCCTGCGGCATGCGCTCGTCCGTGGCCGGCACACGGTCGCGGCCCTGCTGCCCGGCAGCTTCTGCACCCGAGGACCTGTTCGGAGGTCGTTATGAGCATGAACCCGAGAAACGCCGTTGCCGTAACCGCCGGCCGCCTCGCCGGTTGGGCGTCGCGCACGTTGCTGCATCGCAGCGGCGGCAACATTCCCGGCGCTGTGGCGCTGCGACTCTCGCCGCAGATCCTCGCGTCGTTCAGGTCGCTGTTCTCGGACGTGATCGTGGTTACGGGCACCAACGGCAAGACCACCACCACCAACCTGCTCGCCGACTGCTTGGCGCAGACGGGCAAGCCGGTCATTACCAACCGCGCCGGCAACAACCTGGAGGGCGGTATCACCGCTGCCGTCATGCAGGGGCGCCGCTCCCTCACCTCTGCTCAGCGCCGCGGCGGAGCCATCGGCTGCTTCGAGTGCGACGAGCTCTACACCGCGCGCGTGCTGCCCAAGCTGCGCCCCCGCTACCTGGTGCTTCTCAACCTGTTCCGCGACCAGCTCGACCGTTTTGGCGAGATCGACCACACGCAGGACGTCATCGCCAAGGCGCTCGCCTCCTCGCCCGAGACCACGCTCGTCTTCAACGCCGACGACCCGCTGTGCGCCTCCATCGCGCGCCGCGTGAGCAACCCCACCATCGCCTTCGGCCTCGACGAGCCCACGGGCACCGAGTCCGACAAGGTCTCCGACAGCCGCTTCTGCGCGGTGTGCAACGCCCCGCTCGATTACGACTATGTGCAGTACGGCCAGCTCGGCAAGTATCGCTGCCCCAAGTGCGGCTGGGAGCGCCCCGAGCTCGCGGTGGCGGTGCGCAACATCGTGCTCGGCCCGCGCGGCTACACCTTCCGCATCAACGCCGGCTCCCAGGCGGCGGGTCCGGCAGGCGCCACCGCCTTCCCCGAGCCGCTCGCTGTCGGCACGGCGTACCGCGGCCTCTACATGGTCTACAACATCACGGCTGCCTTCACGGGCGCGCGTCTGCTCGGCGCCCCGTCTGAGCGCTTTGCCGAGGTTCTCGCCAACTACAAGCCGGCGCGCGGCCGCATGCAGACCTTCACCGTGGGCGGACGCCCGGTGCTCGCCAACCTGGCCAAGAACCCGGTGGGCTTTGACCGCATGCTGCAGCTCATCAAGAACTCGTCGGGCCACGCCTGCGCGTTCTACATTAACGACAACGATGCCGACGGCCACGACATCTCATGGTTGTGGGACGCCGACTTTGAGTGCCTGGCCGGCATGCCCGACCTGCAGGTCTTTGCCGGCGGCACCCGTGCCAACGACTTGCAGGTGCGCCTTAAGTACGCGGGCGTGCCGAGCAAGATCGCGCTGACGGTCTCGGAGGCGCTCGACCAGTGCACGCTGTCCACAGGCGAGATGCTCTACGTGGTGGGCAACTACACCGCCATGCCCGTGCTCTGCGACGAGCTCGAGAAGCTCGACGAAGGCGACGCCGCCAACATGACGGCCGAGGAGGCCATTGCCGCCGCCGACGCCGCTGCCGAGAAGGACGTTGCCGCGGCGGACAGGGTCGCCGCGGCCCCCGCCGCCGAGGCCGACGCCGCCGTAAAGCCCGCGGCGGCCTCGCGCGAGCCGTGGGCGCTTCTCGCGCCAGGCGAGATCGCTCCCGAGTTCAAGGCGCTCGCCGCTCGCCCGCTGCGCATCACGCACCTGTACCCCGAGGAGATGAACCTCTACGGCGACACGGGCAACGTGCAGATGCTCTACAAGCGCTGCCTGTGGCGCGGCATTCCGGTCGAGGTCAACTCGCTCAACCGCGGCGAGCAGGCGGACTTCTCGGGCACCGACATCGCCATGATCGGCGGCGGCGCCGACCGCGACCAACTGGCCGTTCAGGGCGAGCTGCTCAAGAACGCCGACGCGCTGCGCGCCTACATCAACGACGGCGGCGTGCTTCTCGCCATCTGCGGCGGCTACCAGCTGCTCGGCCGCCATTACTATCTCGGCGACGAAAAGATCGAGGGCGCGGGCGCCGTGGGCCTCGAGACGCGACGTGCCGGCGAGGGTCCTAAGGCGCGCCTGATCGGCAACGTGAGCGTGCGCTCCGAGATCGTGCGCGACCCGATTTTGGGTTTCGAGAACCACGGCGGCCGCACGTTCCTCGACGAGAACGAGAAACCGCTCGGCGTGAGCCAGCTCCCCGGCACGGGCAACAACGGCGAGGACGGCTTTGAGGGCCTGGTGCACGACGGCGTGGTGGGCACGTACTTCCACGGCCCGGTGCTGAGCAAGAACCCCCAGCTCGCCGACTGGCTCATCGAACGCGCGCTGCGCCGCCGCGGCATGGACGTCGCGCTCGCTCCGCTCAACGATGCCGAAGAGGAAGGCGCACGCGCCGCGTTCGAGAAGCTGCTCAAGTAACGAGTAACGCGCCCGTACGCATTGCAGATCATTCGGCCAGCGGGGCCCGTCTCTTTGAGGCGGGCCCCGCTGCGTCACGGCAGGCCTGCAAAAGATACGCCGCGCATACGAAAGTTCATGAACTTTCGTTCACGAAAGTCAAGAAACCCCAGGTAACGGCGAAGCGGCCCGCCGAAAGTTCATGAACTTTCGGCGGTGTCAAAAGACGCCCGCCCCAGATCTGCCAGAAGACCGGGGCAGGTCAAGCGCAGTCGCTAATCCAGCGTGATGTGGATGATGCGCTTCTCGGGCAGGTTCGAGACGATAAGGTCGAACGACCTTGACGTTATGTCGGCGTAGTAGGTATCTTCAAAGCCCTGAAAATACGGCCCCGTTACCTGGCCGGTAAAGGGGATGTGCGCGGTGTAGCTCGTATCCGGCGCGATTCTGAACTTGCTGTTGCCGTTGAGCTCCGGGTGGGAAAGCGCGAGTATAAATGGGTCCAGCTGGTAGTCAAAGTTGCGCGTCTCGCCTACGGCGTGCCAGAGGTATCCGATGATCCCCGATGTCTCATCGGTATTGCCGTCGTTCGTGAAGGTCATGGTCAGATCGAGCACACAGGGGCTGTCGTCACAGGGCGACCCGAGACGCGCCGACGGATCCTTGCCATAACGGCTCGCGTACTCGTTGGGCGACATCACCTCTGCCGCGTCGACGCAGATCGAGTAGCCCTTCGTTCGCTCGTCAACCGGAGATCCGACGAAGGCGCCCTCCAGGCTGACCGTGTCGCCCATGTGGTACACGACCTCAGGAATGACAAGCGCGTTGGCGTTGACCTGCGCAATACGCGTGCCTACGGCGCCGATAAGCGCCGCTCCGGCGCAGAGCGCGCCGGCAACTACGGCGCGCCGGCTCACGGACCGGTGCGCTTCGGGGCTGCTGTGTCCCTGCTTTGCGTGCTTGCCCCTCATCGTGGATCCTCCTCCCGCACAACGCGCCCCGCCTCCATGCAGTACACGTGATCGGCGACCGCGTCGAGCACGGACTTGTCGTGGCACGCCATGAGCACAGCAGCCCCGCGCTCGCGCTCAGCGGCAACCACGCGCTTGACCATCTCCACGCCCGAGGTATCCAGAGCGTTGGTCGGCTCGTCCAAGATCACGAGGTCGGGCTTCTCAAACACCGCAGCGGCAATGCCGAGCCGCTGCTTCATGCCGAGCGAGTACTTCTTGAACTTCTTGCGCTCATTAGGGTCGAGCCCCACCTGGGCGATGGCGCGGCGGATGTCGCGATCGGTGGCGGTGCCGTTGATCATGCCGATGAGCCGCAGGTTGTCAAAGCCCGTGCGGTTGGCGAGCAGGGCAGGACCTTCGATGAGGGCGCCGGTGCTCAACGGGTGGGCTAGGTCTCGGCCGAGCACCTTGCGGTCAAACAGGACCTCGCCGGAGGTAGGGCGCACCAGCCCGCAGATGATGCGCATGAGCATGGTCTTGCCCGACCCGTTGATGCCCCAAAGCCCGGTGACCCTGCCGGCGGGTATCTGCACCGTTACATGGTCGAGTACCGTGGCATCCTTGAATGTTTTGGTGATGTCGCGCGCAATGACGTTCATGCAAACAGCTCCTTTGCGACAAGATCGGTCCTGCGGAAGAAGAAAAGCCCGCCCACAACGGACGCGAGTGCGAGTACGGCGGCTACTCCGAGTCCCACGAGGGGGCTTACCCCTCCGGGCACGGCGCCTCCGAGTCGGGCGAGCATGAGGTAGTTGCCGAGCAGCGCCGGATGCATGGTGTGCGCCGAGACCACGAGCAAGGCTGCTAGGCAGCCAAACGCAACCGAGGGGCGCACGATAAACGCGAGCGTCATTTGCGCCAGGCAGAGCGCGACGCTCATGCCGAGCATCCCAGCAAAGAAGGGCAGGGCGCCGATACCGCCCGGGGGCACGTTTGCCAGCCCTGTGACGGTGGCGAAGGCCCCTTGTGTGAGCCTGAGCGAGAAGGGTGCGCCGTCGAGCACGGTAATAACGGTGGCGGCTGCGACGACGATGGCCCAAAAGGCGAGAACCGTCAGCACGATCCACGCGCACTTAGAGAGCAACCACGAGGCGCGAGATGCTCGCATGAGCGCGTGCTGGCCAAACCCCATGAGGTCGCGGTACGGATAGCCGAGCGTCATGTACGCGAGGAGCAAAAGACCCAAGAGCCAGCCTGCGGGCGGTACGAAGATAAGACCCTGCCTGAACACATAAGGCTCGCACCCGCCGACAAAGAGGGCGAGGTGGTCAGCCCAGGTGAGCGACGCCCTCTCTATTCCAAAGAAGTCGCTGCCTGCCACGGCGAGCTCGATTGAGCAGAGCGCGAACAGCGCCGTGAGGGCATACCAGCGGGTGCTGGTAGAGAAGCCGAGCCTGAGATCGAGGAGCAGCGCGCGCCGTGCTGCTCGCCTGGTTGCCGCTCGTTTGCTCATAAGACGTCGCGCCTCCTCTCGCAAAGGAATAGGACAAAGGAGATTGCAGGCAGGGCAACGAGCAGCGCTGCTGCCGCCAAGGGTTCGGGAGGGTCGGAAAAATGGGTTGCCATCATGCAGTGAATCAGATCGGTTGAGAACCCTTGCACATTGGCAAAGACAACGGTCGGCACAAGGTAGTCCCAGGCCAGCAATCCCAAGTACGGGACTACGAGCGTTGCCACGCGGTTGTTGCGGAAGAGCGTCGAGACTGCGAGGCAGAGTACCGCCCAGCATCCGGCAAGGCAAAAATCGAGCAGCGTAAAGAGCGCCACAAACACGAGCGGAGCATTGTAGAAGAACCACGAGAAGTACGAGTCGTAGAACATGCCGGTATAGTTGCACTCATTGTATTGAGGCATGTAGGCCGGTAGAAAGCACGAGATGATGATGAAGTTGAGCACAAGGGGCAAGGCAACAACGGTTCCTCCCACAAGAAAGCTTGCCGCCGCTTTTGCCCCGTATGCCTGGGTTCGTGTGCGGCGGAGGAGTGCGTGCGCAAGATAGGAGTCGCGCTCTTGCTGGTACGACCACGAGAAGGGTATAGCTGTGAGCAGTGGTGCCAAGTAGAAAAAAACCGTTGAAGAAAGGGGAACGTTGGCGTTAACGGCCATCCAGTTTCCGTAGCTGCTCGCGGTGCTCAGTCCGAGGAACATGGTTGCATCCAGGCCGTAGTGCTCGCCGTCTGCCGACATGGGGCGGTAGAGCGCATCTACCGTGGTGATGGCCTCGGCTGCAGCGGCGATGGCAAGAATGCAGCCAATGGCCAGGGCAACGGAAAGCCATCTGTTCCTGAATGCTTTGGAAAGCTCGTGTGCAAGGATGCCGTTCATGACCGCGCACCTCTCAGATCTTCGATGTCGAGCTTGAAACGGTATTTGTACGGATGGTTCACGCCGGCGTGGATCCAGAGATCCGAGAGGTCAGACCCCGGATCGTCGATGAGAAGGCCGACGTGGTACGTGGCTTCTTGCCCTTGGGGAAGATTGAAGAACGTGTCTTCTCTCCCGTCAGGAGATGCACCTTCGGCGGTTCCGTCAAAGTAGGAGTACTCGCAGGGTTGCAACGTACCGAGGTACGAGATGTTGAACCATCCTCGTTCGTCGTCATCGAAGGACAGTGCGTCGATATTGCGCATGTCGATCGTGAGGACGAGCAGCGCCCCCTTGTTCTCGTACAGCCAGTGCTTGTCGCCGAGATCCTTCTTTGCCTCTTCGATGTTGCGATAGAGTTTGGCGTCTTTGATGGACATCTCCATTTTGCCGGTCCATCCAAAATAGGCCGTGTACGCATCCCCGTTGGAGAGGAGGAGGGAGTTATCGGCGTCACCGTCCAGTACCAGCGATTCTCCCGGCTGCGCGGTGACGTTGTGCGCCTTCTTCTCTGCGGTGATTTTCTCGTGCTGGATATACTCGAACACCTTTACGCCGCCAAAGCCAACAGCAGCGATTAAGACAATAGCCAGCACCGCTAAAATGGTTCCTCGCTCGCGGTTCGAGAGTCCCATTGCATCCTCCTGTAATGTGGGGCAGAGGCGAGGAGCACGTCTCTGCCCAGCTGAACAAGTGCGTTAGCTACCCAGAACCGCAAGCGTGCCAACGCTATCGGGGCTCCAGAGGCCGCTCACCGTACCGGGGCCTGTTTCTGCCCAAGCGGTGAGTCTTGCGTAGTGTTTGTTGTCTTCATGCACGGTGTTGTAGATGCCGTACTCGCCCTTTTTTCTCGCTCGGTAAATACCCTGAGTGCAGTCCTTTTGGAGGTAGCCGTTGTTCACGAGAGCCCCATCGACGAAAATGCGCAGCGGCTTGCCGCTCACCGAGCTGATCTTTATATACACCGAAGATGCGTCGTCTTTGCGGCGATAGCTGGTCCCGCTCGTTCCGTTCTTGCTGTTGATCTTAAAGGTGTACTTTGTGTCCGTGTGATTTGAGAGCGTCGTCATGGCCGGGTGGTCAACTTCTGCAGCAACGACCTCGTCCAGAGGTGGCCTCTCGGGAGTGGTGGCAAATGCGGGCACGGCGCTGGTGGCGAGCACCGTTGCGATCAGGGCTGCTGCTGCGGCGCGTCTGCATACGGTGGCAAGTTTCATAATGGCTCCCTTCTCGTTTGGTGAATGGAGTGCCGGCACGAGTACAGCGTGCGCCAAGAAGGGAGATTTGTCTGTAAACAGCGGGGGCAGACTTGTCAGCGTCGGGGTGTTTACAGGTTTTACCTGCGGGTTTACTGAAGAGCGCTTTGGAGCAGCTCGAGCAGCTCGGCAGTGTTGGCAACACCGAGCTGTAAGAGGGCGGCGCGCTTTGCTGCTTTGACGGTGCTGCGCGAGTAGTGCAGCTCCTCTGCAATGGCTGCAGGCATCTGGCCCTGCACGGTGAGCAGGAGCACGCGCACCTGAAGGTCCGAGAGCCCGCGCGCTGTGAGGTAGGCGGCTTGGCGGCGCACATCTTGTGCGGGGCTCTGCTCTGCGGCCAAGCGGGTTGCGAGCTCTTCGCGGCGTTTGAGGCTGAGGTAACGGTAGTGCGTCGCGCCTCCGAGTGCGAGGAGAACCGACGCGCCCGCGGTCAGAACAACGTTGTAGGCAAGGTTGCTGCCAAAGATCGATGCGACCGCGAAGCTAAAGGTGCCCATATAGTCGCCGAGCAGGTTGCTCACGTACATTCCTGCGAGCATGCCCGCGCCGATGCCGGCAAGTGCCGGGGTCAGGGAGCGGGGCGTAAGGGCGGCGGCAAATGCGGCGATGCCAACAACGAAGACGGCGCAGAACAGGTTGAGCGTGGCAGCAAAGATGGCCACTGCCGGAAGTGCGGCGACGAGGAGGGCGCTTTGCGTGCGCATGCCGTCACGCTGGGCCAGGGCGCTTGCCACGATGAGCGCGCAGAGCGGCAGCACGGCAATCTGCAAGGTGAAGACGCCGAGCGAACGCCAAAGCTCCTCAAAGCCGATGCCGAGACAGAGGCCCGCGGCTGCGCAGCAGACAAGCATCTCCTGGGAGCGCATCGCGGCCGCGGTGTGCGCTTGCGCCGGGGCGGGGTTTTCGGCCGTGGCATCGGGTGCAATCGTCAAGAAAGCTGCCGCGGCAACGCCCGCGCCGCCACAGAGCAGCACGGGCGTTTTTGTCAGCAGCGTGGCGAGCGCGAACGCGGCGAGCAAAAGGCCGCAGGCGATGCGTTCGCGCAGCGTTGCGGGCTTCTCGTCGATGTTGGGCGCGCTCGCACAACGGGCGGCGCAGAGAAGCGCGGACGTAAGAGCGGCGTATGCCAAGAAGCCCGCAGGCGAGAAGCGGGTGCCGAGGTCATATGACACTTCTCGAATTTGGTCGGTGGCAAAGAGGGCGGCTCCGCAGCTTGCAGCAATGAGTACGGCGCCGAGTGCGATGCGCCGGGCAACTTGGAGCCCCGTGTGCTGCCGGTCGGTAGCAGCTTCAGCGTCGGGTGAGGCGCTGCCCTGAGCCGTCCGTTTGCGATACCACGACATGAGGGCATAGCCCACGAGTCCTGTTGCCGCGCCCATGATGACTTCGCGTTCTGTGCCCCAGGGGACGATGACGCTGCTGTACGGCACGTACAACACGCACAGGCAGAGCAAGCAAAGACGCAGGGCGTGCTGCGCGTAGGCGGCCGCTCCTCTGCGCGCGTGACCGCCGCGTGCGGAATCCGAAACAACGGACGTTGCGGGTGCAGTGCTGGGTGCCGTGGTGCTGGTCTCGGCGAAGAGGGCTCCGGTTTCGTCGTTATGGCGGTCGGCAACGAGCCGGACGAGCTCTTCTCGTCCTTTGCATCCGACTTTCTGATAAACGCGATGCATGGTAGAACGCACTGTTGAGGCGGAGATGCCGAGTGATTGTGCCACTTCGGTCGAGCTGCTGCCGCTCACGATGGCGCGAGCTACCTGTTCTTCGCGCGGGGAGAGGCCGAACTCGCTCCAGATATGCGCGGCGGGGTTTTCGGCACTTGCGGGGACTTGGGCTTTCTCTGGTTTTGTTGCCGTGGTGGCACTGTCTGTCTGCTTATCGGTTCCGATGTCACGTCGGCTGCATACCAGACATGCTGCGAGCGCTATCAAGAGTAGGGCGGCGGCGACAAGAAGGACTTTGGCGCCAGACGAGCCGACTGCTGTGCGCACGATAACGCAGCGTGTGGTCAACGACCAAGCGGCCGTGCCCAAAGCGAGCGAGCCGACGCATGTTTGAAGTGCAAAGACGCGGTCGCCTACGGGGCGAAGCTTGGCCGTGCGGGCGGTGCGCGTGCCCCAAGATATTGCCGCAGCCGCAAGGCCGGCTGCGAACAGGGGCGCAAGCATCAATAGGGGCGACGGCGGGAACGAGAAGTCTATGCCGCGGAAGGTCGCGGTTGCAGAAAAGTCGTTCGGCATGACAAGCAGCCACAGGGCGCGGAGGGCTACGCCAAGGGTAAAGAAAGCAGCTGGGGCAAGCGCCGCCACGACCCTTGAGGTCGGGCTCGGCGTACTTCGAGCTGTACGAGCATCTTCGGCTGCAAACAATGAAGGCGCAGCAAGGGCGCAGAGCGCTCCACTTACCAGGAGGGCTATGTGGCGTATCGTGGCGAACGCACCGAGGTCTATCTCGAAGGGCAGGGTCCAGAGCAGATTGAAAATCGCGGATGCCTCGAGATCTTCCGGCCCATATGTCGGGAGACAGAGGAACTCGGGAGCGACGCTCACGATACAGAGTGCAAATCCTCCGGCAAAGAGGCGCCCGTCGCTCCGTGCGGCGCGCTCCTCGCGCTCGGGCGTGCGACAGACGGCTCGGCGGCGTGCCGCAACGTACGGGCTTGCTGCTAACCCGGCAAGCAGTCCGAGCGCAGCCCAGCTGTACAGGGGCGAGAGCGCGGGGCCGTCGTAGCCGTTCTCAACAAAGTACGGTGTCCCCAGCAGAAGCGTCAGCCAAATTGTCCAGAGCGCTGCCCGCATGCCGTTCTCCCCGCCGGTTGTGATTGATCTGCATCTCTTCAGAAGTATCCTCGTCACAGCCGTAGCGTGCAAGGCACCTTCCGGGAGTCCCTGCTAGGCTTAGGGAGCGGCGAAGCACGCCGACTTTATATCCGAAACACATGCGCGATCCTTTTCAGAACCGAGGCCGGGTGCGCGGTTTGGCTTTTCCGGCGCGAAAGTGTTCAAAAAATCAAATAATCAGTCATTTCAAGCTCTTGAAGCCCCTGAGCACATAGAAATATACGCGTTGGCCCAGGATGCAAATATGGCAAAATGCAGCTGCTCAGGATTATGCCTTTCAGAACGACTGATTATTTGCATTTTTGAGCACTTCAGTCATTTTCGTGGGATTAGTGGGCTTGCTTGGCTTGGCGGTGCAGATGGATTGCCCCGAACCCCGCGCGTAGGCTCTACCGCTGGCCGACGGTATTGTTACTGTTGTGTGTCCGCGGCTGGGCAACAGCGGAGTGCCGTGGTAGAGTGCAACCCAAGATGCACGATTGTTCGGGAACCAAGAAAGGAGCCGCCGTATGAAGTGCGCAACCCTCGCCGCTCTGAGCAGCGTGCAGCGCAACAACTGGTGGTGGCGTGGTTCTCGTCCGGTCGGTCGTCGGTGAGTCTGTGCGCATACCTATTGAGCGTTCAGAAGGCTCCCGGGTGACCGGGGGCCTTTTTTCGTTTGCCTCCCCGCGAGTCGGGGCGTGCGGATAAGGCTTCTGGCAGCCCGGGCAAAGCCGAGAATCACCAAAGACTGGATCCGGCGGGAGCCGCGCGCCTCCGTTCGCACGTACGCACGCCTGCACCTCGTATCTCACTCGGCCCCCAAGGGCCGCTCAGAAAGGAGCCATCATGGCCGCCAACAACAACGCTCGTCCCGCCGCCCACGCCCGTCCTTCCGGCAACGCTCGTCCCGCTTCCCCGGCCCGCACCGTATCGACCGTCGATCGTGGCAAACTCGACGTCAAGGCGCTCGTGCTGCTCGCCGTGCTGCTGGCCGCGGGCTTTATCCTCAACATGTTCGTCGGCAAGGCCATCGGCGCCGCGTCCGGCGGCATGATCAACCCCGAGTTCATCATCTCCGCCTTCTGCCTCACCATTCTCGTGGTGCGCCCGGGCATTGGCCAAGCGCTCATCATCGGTCTCGTTTCGGCCGCGGTCATTCAGCTCACCACGAGCCTGCCCGGCGCCGACTTCGTGGCCGAGGGCGTTGCCGCCGTGCTCATGGCGCTCATCGTCAACGCGGGCATGAAGACGCCGGCCAAGGGTGCCATCCCGCTTATCGGCACCTTTGTGACCACGTTCGTCTCGGGCTTCATCTTCATGCTCATCCGCATGGCCGTGATGCAGTTCGACATGGGCATCGCTGCGGCCATGCTGCCGGTGGTCGCGCTCACCGCCGTCTTCAACGCGGTGCTCGTGGCGGCGCTGTACCTGCCGGTGCGCGCGGCCCTCAAGCTCAACGACTAACGTCTGGCTCTCTAAGCGCGGCGCCTTCGGGCGCCGCGCTTTTCTGTGCGCGCAAGCTGCGGCCGCGCCTGCTACACTGAATGGCTGCAATGCGCGTTTGTCAATCCCCGAAAGGTCCTGCTTATGCAGCCCATCGTTCACATCGACCACGTGTCGTTCTCGTACGGCAGCGCCGAGGGCGCGGAAGCCGAGGCGCCGCTTGCGCTCGACGACGTCTCGCTTGCTATCGACCCCGGCGCGTTCGTAGGTATCATCGGCCCCTCCGGCGCCGGCAAGTCCACGCTCGCCAGCGTTATGTCGGGCGCCATCCCGCACCACTACGCCGGCCGCCTCTTCGGCGCCACGTACGTAGACGGGCGCGATACCTGCGACGTCACGCTGACCGACATCTCGCAGATCGTCGGCTCGGTCCTGCAGGACATCGACGCGCAGATGGTGGCCTCGGTGGTCGAGGACGAGCTGCTCTTTGGTCTCGAGAACTTCGGTGTTCCGCATGACCAGATCGAGACGCGCATCACCGAAACGCTCGCCACGATCGGCATCTCCGACCTGCGCGACCGCGAGATCGCCACGCTGTCGGGCGGGCAGAAGCAAAAGGTCGCCATCGCCGCCATTCTCGCCCTGCGTCCGCGCATGCTCGTGCTCGACGAGCCCACCGCCGCGCTCGACCCCGCGAGCGCCCGCATGGTTTTCGAGACGCTGCGCACCGTCAACCACACGCTCGGTGTGACCGTGGTGGTGATCGAGCAGATGGTGGCGCTCCTGAGCGAGTTCTGCGAGCGCATCGTGGTCATGGACGAGGGCCGCATTGCCCTCGACGGTACCCCGCGCGAGGTCTTCTCGCACAGCGCTGAGCTGCGCGCCATCGGCGTCGACAGCCCGCGCACCGCGCGCGTCTCCAACAGCCTCATGGCCAAGGGCGTGGCGCCACACGGAGCTCCTTGCCTTACGGTGGCCGACGCGTACGAGCTGGTGAGCGGCGTCGTGAGCCGCGCGCGCCTGGGTCGCTTGGCCGGGTTTGACGCTCCGGCAGAAGAGAAGAGCGCCCCGTACGGCGCTCACCTGGCCTCCTCGTCCCAGTCGGCCTTCGGCGCTCCCGACGACGAGCTGGCGGTGTTTGCCACCGCCGCCGCCATGGCAACGGACAAGCTCACGGTTGCGGCGCACGGCGCATGGTCGCGCGACGCGGCGCGCGCGGCGTTTGAGGAGGAGTTCAACGCGCCCCGCGGACGTCATGAGGATCAGGGCATTCAGTCGGTCATGCCGGTGGTTGAGTTCAACCACGTGGGCTTTGCCTACCCGGGTGGCGCGGCGGTCGAGGACCTGTGCTTCGCCGTGCATCCCGGCGAGATCTTTGCACTTATCGGCCAAAACGGCGCGGGTAAGACCACGGCGACCAAGCTGCTGAACGGCCTTTTGCAGCCTACCGAGGGCCGTGTTGCCATTGCCGGGCTCGACACGCGCGACACGCCGGTCTCGACCATCGCGCGCCACGCGGCGACGCTGTTTCAGAACCCCGATCGGCAGCTCTGCAAGAACACGGTGCTCGACGAGGTCGCCTTTGGCCTGGAGCTGCAGGGCGTTGGCGCCGACGAGGCGCGCGACCGGGCTCGTGCGGTTATCGAACGCTTCGTCCTGCACGAGGAGGCCGCGCCCTTCTCGCTTTCGCGCGGTCAGCGGCAGATGGTGGCGCTTGCCTCGGTGGTGGTGCTCGAGCCCGAGGTCATCGTGCTCGACGAGCCTACGAGCGGCCTCGACTACCGCGAGTGCATGACCGTTATGGAGACGGTGAGCGAGATGGCCGCCCGCGGGTCGGCCGTGGTGATGGTCTGCCACGACATGGAGGTCGTCTCGGACTTTGCCGATCGCGCGGCCGTGATGGCCGACGGGCGCATCGTGGGGTGCGGCCCGGTGGGCGAGATCTTCCGCAACCCCGTGTACATGGAGCGCGCAAGTGTGGCGCCGCCGCAGGTCGTGGCCCTTTCGGAGCGGCTGGCCCGCGGCGTGTCGCCCGACTTTGCGGGCATCGGCGAGGTTTCGGCGTTGGTGGATACGGTCGTCGAGATGGTGACCGGCGGATCGGAGGCGCGCGCCCATGCTTAACGTGATCGACTACGTGCCGGGAACCACGCTCCTGCACAAGCTCAACCCGGTGGCCAAGCTCGTGCTTGCTGCTGCTATCATCGCGGCGACGCTGCTCGTCTCCGGCTTCCCGGCGCTTATCGGTCTGCTCGTGCTTACGCTGGCGCTCGCCGCCTACGCGGGCGTTGCGGACCGCATGCTGTCGCTGCTCAAGGTGCTCGTGCCAGTGGCACTCATTATGTTCGTCCTGCAGATTGCCTTTACGCGGGCAGGCAATCCCGTGCTCGGCTTCGTGACCGACCAGGGCCTTGTGACGGGCGGCAAGGCGTGCCTGCGCCTGCTCGGCGTGGCGTTGCCGCTCGTGCTCATGCTCATGGTCACCAAGACCACCGACCTTGCCAACGCGTGCGTCGAGAAGCTGCACATTCCGTACAAGTACGCGTTCACGTTCACTACGGCGCTGCGTTTTGTGCCGGTGTTCTCGCAGGAGATGAACGCCATTATGGAGGCACAGACTGCGCGCGGCGTGGAGTTCGATACCAAGAACCCCTTGAAGCGCCTCACGCTCATGCTGCCCGTGTGCATTCCGCTGCTTGTGACCTCGGTCGCCAAGACGGACGCCACGGCGCTCGCCGCCGAGCAGCGCGGCTTCTACCTCCGCACGCGCGAGAGCTCTTTCAAGCGCTACCCCTTCACCACGCTCGACGTCGGCGCCTTCGTCCTCTGTGTGGTGCTTGTCGTTCTCGGCGTGCTTTTCTAGGCACTTCTCAACAACCCGAGTCAAAAGAGCCTGACCTCCACGGCCGGGCTCTTTTTGTGATCAGGCCCTCTTCCGGACACCCTGAAACGGCCTTGGCATAATCCGCCCCGGCCAAAGCCCTCCCCGGCCAATATCAGCTCCTGCCAGAATCCGCCGATAACAGCGCTTCTTGGCCACCCTTATCTACCTGCACAAACAGAGGAGAAGCGCAGGTAGATTGGGGTGCGCCAGCCCTGCCAAAAAACGCCGTTAGCAGCGCTATTTGGCAGAGGCCGTGGGGTGGCGCAGACGGACGACGCTAACCGGCTACCTCGCGAACACTACTAAGCCGCTGAAGAGTCTCGAATATTGCTCTTGTAGCGTGATTTCAGTATTCGCGCGCTTACGAAGAGGCATGCAATTCCCACGGCAATTGCGGCGAACGTAAATGGAAGCACTCCGTGCCGGGTGGGATTGAAGATGTACAGGAGGAGAGCATTGGCGCCGATCAGTGGTAGCGCGATGTTTGGATTAGTCGCCACGTCTATATTGAAAAACTGCGCAGCGATCATTCCGAGTCCTGTAGCGAGCACTATTTCCGCAAGCATTGCTGTGGCAGCGATGGGAAGAAAACCGCTGACGATGGCACCTTGATCAATGAAGAGGGCGTAGGCGCCGAGTGCGGCAAATCCGGATATCGCTGCGGCTGCGAGGGGAACCGTGATTCGTGCAAGCCAATAAGGCAGAAGAGGCGCTTTGTTGAACGACAGCATCGGCATGATATTGTCGCGGGAATCGTCGAGCAGAAAGTTCATGTACAGCTCCAGGAAGGCACCTAGCGACGCTATGGAGATGATGAACAGGTGGATAAACTCCTTGCCGAACAAGTCGACGCCATTGCCGAGGCTGCTGATTTTTATGAGTACCACCGCTCCAATGACAACCAATAATTGCCAAATGAAGAACAGGCGCTTCCGTCTGAGCGTGCAGATGTCCTTATACACAATGGCTTTATACATCGACGCTCCTCTCGGCGGTGTACCTCAGGTATTGTCTGGTGAACTCCTCGCGTCCAAGCAAGCCGATCTCGCCGTCTTCGTGAACGATCTCTCCATGCTCGATAACAAGCGCTCTGTTGGCCACCGCGTGGGCAAAGTCCAGATCGTGAGTTACCAAAACAACCGCTGATCCGAGCAGTTTTTGCGTTTGAACAAGCCCTTTCAGGCATTCTCGAGTTTCCGGGTCGATGGAATTAGTCGGTTCGTCAAGCAGGAGGAGCGTCGGACGAAACGAAAGTCCGGCAATAAACGACGAACGGACCTTGTTCCCTGACGACAGATTTTTGGTCGGAGTGTCCAGATGCTTTCCGAAGTTGAAGCGTTTCACCAGACCGCGTACAGTTGTTAGGTCGGGCTTGCGCGCAAAGGCGAGCTCCCTAAAGCGGATGATCTGCCGTGTGCTCAGATCGCGGTTTTGTCTGCTATCTCCCGAGTAGAAGAAGATGTCTCCGTAAGTTCTTACGTTTGGGGAGCATATCGTGACGGACCCTTCGGCTCGTTGAAGTGTTCCGTAGATCAAGTGCAAGAGAGTCGTTTTACCGGCACCATTGTGACCTAGGATGCAGGTCACTTCGTTGTTTCGTATCGTTAGGGAGAGGTCTGAGAACACTCGGTCGTCGCCTCGCCTGTAGGCAAAAGAAAGGTGCTTGATGTCGATGGCGACGTCGTGCATGCCCGTCTCCTGAAGTGGGTCTGTGGCCGGGTTTACCCAAGCTGCAACGAATACCCTAAGTTGGAATCTAGCGCTAAAGTCCCTTGAGGTAATGATAACGGGATAATGCTTAATAATGCTAGTCAGTGTTGTCAGTTTGCTGCGGATTGAACGTTGCAAGTAGTTTGTAGCTTAGATAGTAAGAGGAAGTCTCCGCTCGCATCAGGAGCACGTTTTTTCTTCAAGCCAGAATCCGCCGATAACAGCGCTTCTTGACCGCCCTTATCTACCTGCCCAAACAGAGGAGAATCGCAGGTAGATTAAGGTGCACCAGCCCTGCCAAAAAACGCCGTTAGCAGCGTTATTTGGCAGGGTTGGTGCGTTGCCTGCTCAACGGGGTTGCCGCGCAAGCTGGATTGGGCCCTATTCACTTATACTCGTAAGTATTATACTCATAAGTATAAGTGAATGGAGGGCAGGATGTTCGTCGGACGAGACCATGAGCTGAGTGAGTTGGAGCGCCTGTATCGCAAAGGCGGTTTTCAGATGGTGGTGCTCTACGGCAGGCGCCGCGTGGGCAAAACCACACTTGCCCTTGAGTTTGCACGCGATAAGCCCCAGCTGGTCTACACGGCAAAAATCCAAAGCGACGTTTTGAATCTCGCTGACTTCTCCCGGGAGGTCTACCGATTTCTCGGCTTTCCCGTGAGTCCGGGGCCCTTTGCAACATGGGAAGATGCGCTGGTGTACCTAGCGCAGAGCGTGGGCAACCGGCAGCTCGTTTTTGTCTTCGATGAGTTTCCGTACGCGGCTCAGAAATGCCCTGCGCTTGTCTCGACCCTTCAGGTTGTGATTGACTGTGTCTTTTCAAAGACCAACATTTTTCTCATCGTCACTGGCTCCAACCAGGGCTTTATGGAGGAGAAAGTGCTGGGAGGCTCCAAGCTCGGCCAAGATGAGTCAGGCCTCGGCGAGAAGAACCCGCTGTTTGGTCGGCGGACGTCGCAGATCCATCTGATGCCGTTTGGGTACCGAGAAGCGGCTCTCATGCTTCCCGGGCGCAGCCCCGTTGAGCTTGTTGAGTTCTATGCGTGCTTCGGGGGAACCCCTTACTACCTCTCGGCTGTTGACCAAGACGAGTCGCTAGGCGAGAACATCGAGCGACTGTACTTCCGCAAAGAGGGTCTGCTGTTCGAGGAGCCGTTGATGCTTCTGCGCCAGGAGCTGCGGGAGCCGTCGGTGTATTCCTCGATTCTCTCGTCCATTGCGGCGGGCACCAATAGGTCGACGCGTATAGCGGACCGCATCGGCATCGATTCAACCGCCATGGGAAAGTACCTCGGCGTTCTGAGGTCTTTGGGCTTGGTGGAGCGAGTCGCGCCGTACGGCGAGAACGTAAAGACGTCCAAACGAGCCGTCTACCGAATCAGCGACCCGTGTTTTGCGTACTGGTACCGGTTCATTGAGCCGACGTCCGACATGGTGGAGCAGAACGCGGGGAAGCTGGCGGCGGCCGAAGCTCTTTGCGACGAACGGTTGTCGACCTATGTGGGCCATTGGTTTGAGGCGATCGCCCGGTCGTGGACCGTTGAGGCGGCGGTGCATCGCGCCCTGCCCGTTGCGCCCGTCCGGTTCGGAAGCTGGTGGGGAACCAGCAACGCCCTGCGCTCGCAAGACGATGTGGACGTAGTGGCGGGAAATCCAAGAACGAAGGAGGTCCTGCTCGGCGAATGCAAGTGGCGCGAATCGGTTGACGTGGCAAGAATGGTGGAGAAGCAACGCGAACGTACGGCGCTGTTCCCTGAGTATGGGGACTTTGCCCTCGTGTTTTTTACGAAGCGACCGGTAGAGGCCTCCGTACGCAAGCGATACGAGGGCAACCGCATGATGTTTATCGACGCCGAACGGCTTTACGTGCCCTGGGAATAGCCCCGGCCAAAGCCCACTTCGGCCAAAGTCCGCCCCGGCCAATATCAGCTCCTGCCAGAATCCGCCGATGACAGCGCTTCTTGGCCACCCTTATCTACCTGCACAAACAGAGGAGAAGCGCAGGTAGATTGGGGTGCGCCAGCCCTGCCAAAAAACGCCGTTAGCAGCGCTACTTGGCAGAGGCCGTGGGGTGCGAGGCGCGGGCGGCGTTTACGAGAGCCGAGAAGTACCGGCTCATGGGCTCTTCGAGGCCGTAGTACTCGGGATGCCACTGGACGCCGAGTACGTTGGGGAGCTCGCGGTGCTCGACGGCCTCGATGACGCCGTCGGGGGCAACGCTCACGGCCCGCAGACACGGTGCCACGTCGCGGACCGACTGATGATGCAGCGAGTTGACCATGAGGCGCTCGCAGCCGAGAATCTCGGCGATGCGCGAGCCCGGCTCAAGAGCAGCGGGATGCGCGAGCGTGCCGTCGTGGTCGCCGTTTGGCAGCTCCTTGTGATGCGCGAGAACCGCGCTCTCGGCCGTAAGGCTGCTCACGCGGAAGGCCTCGGGCAGTGCGGCATCGGAGGGGGCGTCCGCACCGGCTTCGTCAGTGCTGACCTTCTCGGCGCCAAAGCCCCAGCTTGGCCAGAACCCGCAGGTAGCGGGGTCAAACTGGGCGGGCAGATCGTACCAGAGCGTGCCGCCGAAGTAGCAGTTGAGCACCTGGACGCCGCGGCAGATGCCGAAGACCGGCAGGTCGTGCGCAAGGGCGTAATCCAAAAGCGCGTACTCAACGCTGTCGCGCAGCGGCGTGGTCTCGGCAACGAGCTCCCTGCCCTCCGTGCCGTGCGCTCGCATGGCGTCGTCGTAGCGCACAGGGTCCACGTCGTGCCCGCCGGTGAGCAGCACGCCGTCGCCGAGCGCAAAGAGCTGCTCGTATACGGCGGCCTCTGCGGTGAGCGGCAGGATGAGCGGCGTGGCCCCGGCCTTGACGAGCGAGTCGGTGTAGTTGAGCGCGAGGCGGATGTCTTCCTCGCGGTTGCGCTGGGTCGGCGGAATGAGAATGATCGGTCGGCGGGGCATGGGTTCCTCGTAGGGTCAGAAGGCGGTCATTGGCGGGTAGAGCTTCGGAAAAGCGGCTGGCTAGGCGGCGCGGGGCCGACTGTACGGCGCCCGCTGCCTCAGATGCGAGTGCAAAAGTCCGATGATTGCGTTTCTGGGTCTGGTCGCCTTGCATTATCCCGCGTGAGTCATATCTGACCTGCGGGTTTGGGGTTGACGACACGCGAACGTCTTGGTCTAGTCGGGTTAAACGCAGTCATCGGACTTTTGTTCTGCCGAGACCACCGTAAACGGATCCAGGCATGCAAAAGAGGGCGTTGGCCGCTCGCCCGCAACACAGTAGCCGCATCCGGCGCCCAGCGCAACAGCCGCTCGCGCCTCGCATCAAAAAAGAAGCAGCCAGCCGAGAACAACAGCTGGCTGCCGGGCATTAAGACGAGTGAGCCTCCCGGCGGTGGTTTAAGCGGAGTATGCAGCGGGTGGGGTCGGGGGGGGGGTTGCAGGCCGGGTGCGGGAGTAAACAAAACACCCAGTCCGGCGCGATGGGCGGGTATCACGATATGATG
>CASEEV010000081.1 GCA_949287065.1 uncultured Collinsella sp. | reverse complement strand
GTCTGCGGCCGGCGCCGCTGCCGGTAAGAGCGCCGGGGGCTCTTCTCGCCCCGCTGCGCCCCTGCGCCGCGACGATGCTGCGGCAGCGGCGACCTTTGCCGCGGGCGACACCGTGCGCCACAAGACGTTCGGCACCGGCGAGGTGCTCTCGGTGGCAGGCGACATGATCGAAGTCCGGTTTGAGAAGACCGGCCAGGTCAAGAAGCTCATGAAGGGCTTTGCCCCCATCGTCAGGGTGAGCGAGTAGCGGTATACGGGCCGGCTCTTTATGCTCCGGCCCGCACGCTTCATGCGCCGGCCTTTTCTGCGTTTGACTTCCCCTGGGGCAGCCGCTGCGTCGGGAAAACTGCCCCGCCAGCGAAGGGCAATCGGCAGCAAGGGCCCTCAGCATCAACAAACAGGGCCCTCGGCTTGTTAAGCCGAGGGCCCTGCTGCTTGGCGTGGTGGGGAGCCGCTTACGGTTCGAGGTCGAGACGGTACTTGGCACTCACATCGGTGCCCACGAGGCTCTCGTCGTCAAAGGCCCAGACCACGATCTCGCGGTTGCCTTCGGCGTAGCTGCCCATGGCGTAGTCGGGCGTCCAGAACGTGATGCCCTCCTCCGTGAGCATAAAGAGCCCGTTGCCGTCGTCGCTCGCCTGGTCGAGAATGTCGCGCGCCGCCTCGTAGGCCTCGCTCCCGTTGACGTCGATCATCGTGGCGAGCGAAGCCTTGTCGGGGTTCTCGCGCAGATAGGTGACGATGGCCTCTTCGGCCAGGTCCTCGAGCTCGCTGCGGCTCTTGAGGCCCGCGACCTCCCATATGGGCACCTCGTCACCGGTGGCGAGATCGTACACGACGCTCTCCATAAAGCTGTTGCCGTGTGGGCCCCACGCGGTTTCGTAGCGGTGCGTGCGCATGCCGGCGAGCCCGTCTTTGCAGTAGGTAAGCGCCTGACGGAAGCTCAGGCAGTCGTAGGTGTCAAAGTCCTCGCCGTTGTCGGGGAACTCCCAGTTCATCGTGGCCTCGAGCTCGTCGTCGTAGGCCTGCTTGAACTGCTTGTTCAGCTTGTCGGTTACCGTCGGGTCGCCGCCTTCGAGCTCAAGGTAGCCCCAGAGGTAGTCCCAGGTGCCGTCGCGCTTGCCGGCGGTAAACGTGGGCACGGCAACGGTCTCGGTCACCTCGCGCCCGGTGACTTCGGCCACCGTGCCGCCCGCCTGCTTGCGCGCTTCTTCCTGCGCGCTGGCCAGGGCGTCGCTCACAGCCTCCTCGAGCATGGCCCGCGTGCTCTCAACGGTCTGGGCGGTTTCTTGCATGTACTTCTCGCCGCCCGAGAAGCCGTAGTCGATCATGCTGTCAAACGGCGGTCGCTCGTCTGCCCAGCTGCTGATGACCGTGTTGGCATCGAGCTCGCCAAACGAGCAGTCCTCGGCAACGCCCCAGTACGTCCACTGGCGCCAGACCTCGGGGTCGCCCGACCCGTCCGGGACGTCGGTCACCATGCAGATCGCGTCTTTTCCGTCGTCGGACCACGGGTAGAGCCGCAGGTACATCCCGCCGATCGGGCCGTTGCCGACGTTGGGTTCGCCCTGCCATACCAGCCGCAGCGCGCCTGTGGCGTCGTCGTATTCCCAGATCTCCACGACCATGTTGTCGTAAGCGCTCGTGTCGTGGCTTGCAAGCGCGTCCATCATGTCGTCGCCGTCGTAGTAGGCAACCACGAGGCGGTCCTGTCCGTCGCCAAAGTCAATGGTCGTGGCAAGCGAGAGGCCGCTCACGCACGCGACCTCGTCGGAGCCTACGCGCGCGGTAGCCACCTCGGGCGTTCCGTAGCGCGCCATGAGCTCGTTGACCTTGCCGAGAAACGCCGTTGCCCGCGCCGTGTCAACGTCCTTCTCCTCGGTGGCCGGCGCAAACGCGAGAACCTCGGGCAGCTCGTCTGCTCTCGCGGTGTCGTCGCTTGCGGCGGGCGTGATCGGAGGAAGGTTGCGCACCGTGTCGTCGTCCTCGATGCAGACGTAGTAGGTGATGCCCTCTTGGAACGTGCTGAGCAGGTCCTCGACGGCAAAGCCGTTCGTGCCCTCCACCTCGATGTGCCGCGCGTCCGACACGGCGATCTCCTCGCCATCGGCGTTGACGGCGCGGTCGAGGTAGGCCGCGTAGCGATCGAGCGCCTTGCCGTCGGCGTCCTCGGGCAGGATGCGCGTTGTGGCGAGCGTGGTGAGCGGTACGGGCGAGCCGTAGGTCGCCACGACCCTGGTCGGCGGCAGCAGGAAGGTGAGCGTGCCGGTCTGCCACACGGCGAGGGCGCCCGCTACGAGCGCGGTTGCCGTTGCCGCGGCGCAGGCGGCGCCGATGCCGCCGCTCAGGTGCCGGCTGAACAGCACCGCGTGCCGCACGACCAGCGCAAGGGCGAGAAGCACGCCCGACCCCACGACAAGGCACACCGTGACCGTCGTGCGGCTCTGCTCGGCAACCGCCTCGGCGGCGGGAGCGGCGGAGGCAACGTCGACGGTCTCGTTCTCGCCGGCGTCGTAGGTGCGCCCGGCGCTCGCGCCGTCCGCATCGTCCGCCGTCTCACCGGGGTCCTCCACGGTGAGCTCCGTGCGGTCCGACGCCTCGGCGTCGAGCGAGATGACGCTGCCCTTGCTCACTGGGACGCTCTCGAAGCTGCGTAGGTCCTCGTAAGAGCCGGCCTCGTCGGCGAGCCCCACGGTCACGTCCATGGTGTCCTCGTCGGTGCCCTCAAACTGCACGTCGTAGGCGGGGCCCTCCTTCAGGCGCAGCACGAGCACGGCGTCCTCGGCCTCAACGGAGCCGTCGTCGGCGAGTAGGTCCTCAAAGGCGAGGGTGCCAAACGACGTGCGCGTCTCGCCATCCGCGGACGAGAGGGTCTCGCCCTCGTGGGCAACGCTCACGTTTACGCCGCCATGCGCGCTCGCGGCGCGCACGTAGAGGTAGCGCTCGCCGCCGACCTCGCCGGCGATGTCGGTGAAGAAGCCTTCGAGGTCCTCGGCGTCGGTCACCTCGTAGTGGCAGCCCTCGTTGGCGATGTCGGTGAGCAGGGCGTGCCCTTCGGCGCCTTCGTTGAGGCCGACGGTGTAGATGCGAATGCCCTGGTCCTTCAGATCGTCGGCGTAGGCTACGAGCGCGTCGCCCTCGAGGCCCACGTTGGGGGCTCCGTCCGACATGAGCACGATGACCTGTTGGTTGTCGGATCCGGAGAGCAGCGTCTCGGCCTCGCGCAGGCCGTCCTCGATGTTGGTCGAGGCGTTGGCCGTGAGCGCCTCGATGCCGTTGTCGAGCTGGTTCTCGTCGTCGGTGATGCCGGCAAGCGTGCGCGCGTTGTCGTCGTACGACACGAGGCCCACGCGCGCGTCGGCGTCGAGCGCCACCTCGACAAAGCTCGTGGCGGCGTCCTGCATCTGGCGCAGCGGGGCGCCGTCCATGCTGCCCGAAACATCGAGCGAGAGCACCACGTCGCGCGCGGTGCCGGCGGCGTCTTGGCTGCTTGCAGGGGTGTCGGCGTCGCTGTCGGAGGTGCTGTTGCCGTTGCAGCCCGTGAGGGTGAGCGCGCCTGCCACGAGGGCGAGCGCAACGATGCCGGCGGCGGCGCGCCGCGACCCCGCGCGCCTCATGCTCGCACGCTCGTCCGCGGCGGGGCGCAGCGCAAGCGCAAACGACGCCGTCGAGAGAGCCGTTGCGGCAATGAGCAGGGCAAGGTTGCCAAAGGCCCACCCGCCGTAGAGCGCGCACACGGCGTGCAGGGCGGCGCTCACGTCGGCGGCGGTTTCGGGCGTGCCGGCAAGCGCGGCGTTGCTCGCCATGAGCGCCACGCACGCGGCGAGAAGAACGAGCGACGCGGCAAAGGCCGGCGCGGGCGCGCGGTGCGCGGAGCCTTCCGGTGCCATGGCCGCCTTGGGGTCGACGCCGCGGATGACAAAGGCCAGCAGGAGCGCGAGCGCGATGCCTATGAAGAGCAGCGCAAACGACCCGATCGCGGCTGCCGACGAGGTACAGGCGGCAAGGGCGTTAGCCGCGGCTCCGCCGTTGAGCGCAACACTATATATAAGTGAGAGCGCGAGAAACGCGTACACGGTGAGCGCGGCCGAGCGCGCCATCACGGCGGGCAGCGCGGGCTCGGAGGAGGGGTCAATGTAGACGGGCCCGGCGCTCTGGGCGGGGATTCTCCTGGTTACCGACGGATCGGCAGCGGGAGCAGGGGCCACGTGCTGCTGGCTCTGGTCTGCTGCCGCGGGCACGGGTTCGAGCTTGGGCGCGGGCTCGGCCGGCGGGGCCTTGGGGTCCAGCGGCTCGAGCGTCACGCCGCCCTCGTAGGCAGGCGGCTTTGCGCTCGTTTTCGGTGCAGCTGCCGCCGGTGCCGCCCCCGCGTCAACCGGCACAAGGCGAGGCTCTTGAGGCTCCGGGGTCTCTGAAACGAGCTTCAGCACCGGTTGCGGCGTGGGGCCGGGCTCCTTGGGCCCAGCCGGCTCGAGCCGCGGGCCGTGGTTCTCGGCGTCCCGGGACGGCACGTCAGTCTCGGCGGGCGCTGGTGCCTCGCGTGTGTCGAGGTCGGGCTCTGGGTCCGCCGCAGACGAGGCGGTCGTTTCCGGCCCGGCGGTCTGCGTGTCGTGGGGCGCCAGAGAGGCCCCGCAGGTTGTGCAGAACCGTGCGTCAGCGTCGTTCTCGGCGCCGCAGTTGGGGCAGAGCATGCGCTTCTCCTTACAGTCGGCGCGCGGGTCTGTGCGTGAACAGGGTACGGCCAGCAAGAGCGCGCGCAGTGAGTGCTATCTGCATTATGCGCCCGCGTACCGTCTGCGTGCGGCACGTGCTTGTCGCTTAACTAAACAGTGTGTTGAAAGGGGCGCCCAGGCGTTGCGAATGCGGCGCGTCAGCCGTGCCCTTCGCCCTTCACGCGGCCGCGTCCTTGTTATCCCGTGCTTAAGGATCGGCGTTCTCGCTCGCCGCGGGCGGCGCAAGCGAGTATGATCAGCCCAGGAACATAATGCCGAGATCGCCGCGACCGGCACGTTGGGCCGCTTTGCCGGCTCGGGCGCAAAGCGGCGACCCCGTCCCGTGTGGACGCGAACCGAGGAGGCTCGATGGCCCAGCATTTTAAGAACAGCAACCCGTCCGAGAACATCGGCGGGCAGGGCGCCGCTGGGGGCGCTCCCTCTCCGTACCAGCAGGGTTCCCCCGACCCGCGTAGTCACCGCCCGCAGCAGCGGCGCCGCTCGCCGTGGCGCGTCGTGGGCATAATCGCCGCCGTGCTCGTGGTCGCGGGCATCGGCGTTGCCTGCGCGCTCATGCTGCCCGGGCTTGTCTCGGGCGGCCAGCAGGGCGGTGCGGCAACCGAGCAGACCGACTCCCCGGCAGGCGCCGACGGCGCACAGACGGGCGAGGGCAACGAGCTTACCGAAGAGGAGCTTCTCGCTCAGCAGGTTGACGAGAAGGTCGGCGGCATGACGCTCGAGCAGAAGGTCGCCCAGATGTTCTTTGTGAAGCCCGAGTCACTGACGGGCGTGGGCCAGGTGGTTGCCGCCGGCGACGCCACCAAGGAGGCCCTCGAGGAGATTCCCGTAGGTGGCATCATCTACTTTGCCGAGAACCTCGAGGACCCCGACCAGACGCGCGAGATGCTCGCGGCCACGCAGTCCTATGCGCAGGAGATCAGCGGCCTGCCGATCTTCCTCGGCGTTGACGAGGAGGGCGGCACGGTTTCGCGCGTCGGCGGCAACGAGGCGTTCGGCATCGAGAACGTCGGCAACATGGCCGACGTGGGCGCCACCGGCGACACCGAGCAGGCCTACGACGTGGCGGTTGAGATCGGCACCTACCTCACCGACCTCGGCTTCAACGTTGACTTTGCGCCCGACGCCGACATTGCCAACAACCCCGAGAGCGACACCATGAGCCTGCGCGCCTTCGGCGCCACGGCCGACGCGGTCTCGCCGATGGTCGAGGCGCAGGTCAAGGGCTTCGCCGACGCCGGCATCCTGTGCTCGGCCAAGCACTTCCCGGGCATCGGCGGCGCCGAGGGCGACTCGCACGACACCAAGATCTACTCCGAGAAGACCGCCGACGAGATGGCCGAAGAGGAGCTCAAGCCCTTCGAGGCGGCTATCGAAGCCGGCGTGCCCTTCGTCATGGTCGGCCACCTTTCGGCCCCCAACATCACCGGCGACGACGATCCGTCGAGCATCTCGTCCGAGATCGTGACCGACCTTCTCCGCGACCGCCTGGGCTACGAGGGCATCGCCATCACCGACTCCATGGCCATGGGCGCCGCCACCTCCACAACCGACAGCGGCCAGCTCGCCGTGGAGGCTATCAAGGCGGGCATCGACGTGGTCCTCATGCCCGAGGACCTCGAGGCGGCCTACCAGGCGGTGCTCGACGCCGTGAACTCCGGCGAGATCACCGAGGACCGCATCGACGAGTCGGTGCGCCGCATCGTGACCGTTAAGCTCGATCGCCTCGCGGATACCGAGGAGTAGCGCATGCCCGGACCGGCCCTGGGGCCTGTTCGGGAGAAGGGACGTACGATGTTCTGCACACAGTGCGGCGAGAAGATCGCCGACGACGCAAAGTTCTGCACCCACTGCGGCGCCCCGGTGGCCGCTCAGGCGGAGGCGAGCACCGAGCCTGACACGGCTGCCGGCGATGAAGCCGCAGACGAGAAGGGCGAGAAAGGCGCATCGGAGGAGCCCGCGGAGCAGGAGGGTGCGCCCGAGACTGACGGGGCTGCTGACGAGGCGCATGACGCTGCCGACGAGGCAAGCAGCGCCGTAGAGGACGTGCCTACCGAGAAGGACGATGTCACGGGCGCTGACGCACTCGAGGCCGGCGAAGAGGCGGCGAGCACGGCGGATGCCGAGGCCGATGTCGCCGCTTCGGGTGAAGAGGCTGCCGACGGGTCCGACGCAGAGCACGATGAGACCGCAGACGACGACGCGCCCGAGGACGTCTCCGCGGACGACGAGTCCGTAGCAGACGAGCCTGCCGAGCCCGAGGCGCCCGCCCAGGGCAGCCTCGCCGCCGCTGCGGCGTTGATCGCGGCAACCAAGCAGGACCAGGGCGTGCCCGAGGGCATGGGCACGCCCAAGGACGGCGAGGCCGAGTGGGGGTCTGACAAAACGACGGTGATCCCGGGGCCCAAGGACGGCTTTGCCGCCAAGACCGCCGATGCGGCCGCGGGTCAGGCGCAGGCAGGCGCGGGCAGCGCGTCCTTCTCCGCCGCGCAGCCGGGCGGCCAGGCCGCATGGCAGCAGGCTCCCGCGGAGACCCAGCAGTGGGCCACGGCTCCCGCCCCTGCTCCTCAGAAGCGCGGGCACTCGGTGGGCTTTGCCGTCGGCATGGTGCTGCTCGCGGTCGCCGTGGCCGTGGTGGTGGGCGTGGGCGCCATGTTCGCGCTCGGCATGGGCCCGTTTGCGCGCACCGGCGGCGCGGGCGGCGGCCAGAGCACGATCATCCCGGTAGACGTGACGGTAGAGGTGCCCGACGTTCTCGGCATGGACGAGCACGACGCCATGGACGAGCTGCGCGACGCGGGCCTTGCCGTGGGCGACGTTGACGAGGACTACAGCAGCGAGTACCCCGAGGGCACAGTCTGCGAGCAGAGTCCCGACGGCGGCGACGATGCCGACGAGGGCTCCGAGGTGGACCTGGTGATCTCGAAGGGCCCCGAGGTGGTTGTCGAGCACCGCTACCAGATGGTGACGCGCGCCATGAGCTGGGCCGACGCTCAGTCGTGGTGCGAGGCCAACGGCGGCTACCTTGCCACGATCGATTCTGCCGAGGAGTACCAGGAGGTTCTCAACGCCCTGTCCGGCAGCACCACGGTCTGCTGGCTCGGCGGCATGCGCACGGGCAGCAGCTGGGAGTGGGTCGACGGCGAGCCCTTCAGCTACACGGCGTGGGCCTCGGGCGAGCCCAACAACGACGGCGGCAACGAGGACCGTCTGGCGCTCCTCAAGGTCAACGGCGTCTGGAGCTGGTACGACGTTCCGAGCGACGTGCGCAGCGTCTATCCTGACTATCGCCTCTGCTTCGTGATGGAGACCGAGGTCGAGGTTCCCGTAGACTAGCTTTGCGGCAGATACACCCGTCCGAGCGAAGGGGCGCGGCAGCGATCGTGAGCTGCCGCGCCCCTTTTTGCGCTTCTCGTCCGGCCTAGGTTTAGGCCTCGCGGGCGAGACGTGCGAGCTTGAGCACCAGGTCAACGGTGCCCACGTTGTAGCCGGCGGTGGCGTACAGGCCGTGCAGGGTCTCGCCGCGCCCGTCGGCGAGAACCGCCAGCGGGAGCTTCTCGGGGTTCGCGAACATGCGGCGCGCCAAGCGCTCCGGGCGCTCCGAGAAGTCGTCCTCGGCGAGAATGACCTGCGGCAGCGCCTCGAGGGTGCGGGCGAGCGTGGGGTCAGAGGCCATGGCGAGGTCAGGCACCACGAGCAGCACGGCGAGCTTCTCGTCGGCAATCTGGTCGGCGCGCTCGCGCAGCTCGTTGAGGAGATGCTCCGTGGGCTCCTCGCTCGGCTCGAGGTAGGCGAGAAGCGCCATGCCGTCGACCGCAGCGGCTGTGACGGTGCAGAGGCCGCCCTCGGCGTCGCGCACGGCAAAGTCCTCGAGCGCGATGTTGCTCAGCATGTCGCTCGCCTCGGGCTCGCGCACGCGCAGCTCGAGCGCGCAGCTCTCGGCCTCGGCGGCCACGCAGAGCAGGCGCTCCGAGATCTGCTGGTTGCCGTTGGGGAGGCGCGCCGAGGTGGTGGCGCGGTAGATGCCGGGCGCGAGCTCAACTTCAAAGCGGCCGCTCTCAAAGACGCGGCCGTAGTAGTCGAGCGTCTGGTAGGTCAGGTAGGTGCCCGAGGTGCCGAGGCCGGCGGCCGGGGTGAGGCGCGCGATGCTCCAGTCCTGCTCGTAGGTGAGCGCGTCCTGCGCAGCGCACGTCACGGTAACCGGCACCGTGTGCTCCTGGGGCGCGGCCTCAACGGCCACGAAGCCGCCGCGGGCGTAGAACTCGGGCGTGAGCGTGGCGCGGTTCATGCGGGCGGCAATGCCGAGCGAGCGGCAGATTGCCACAAAGAGCACGCGCTTGGTCATGGCCGAACCCTGGTGCGAGCGCAGCGCGCCCACGGGCGAGGCGGCGGTGCGGCCGGCGTTCTCGTTCACGTCAAAGCGCACAGTGCGGTTGATGTAGGCCCAGATCTCGTGCGGGTCCTCGGCAAAGGCAGCCTTCTCATCGGCCGAGAAGAGCGCGGGCAGCGCGCGGCGCCACGGGGTGAGCGTCTCGAAGAAAGCGCGGGGGCTGAGCACGGAGCTCACAAAGAGCTCGTCGGCCTCTGCCTCGGTGGCGCCTAGAGCAACGAGGCGCGCCACGGCGTCCGCGCGCTGGGTGCGGGCGACCTGCAGGTGCTCCTCGAGCACATCGGCGATGAGGTCGCGGAAGTCCTTGTCGGTGAGCGTGCCGAGAAGCTCCACACGGTCGTGGCCGGCGTCGGCGGTGAGGAAGCACTCGACCTCGGGGGCGTTGGCAAACGACAGCGCGAAGAAGCGCTCGATGCGGGCGGCGTCCTCGCCGGCAAGCTCGCCGTTCTCGCGCAGGAAGGCGCAGACGCGCATCGCTGCCTGGGCAGCCGCGGCCTTGAGGCCGTCGATGCGCGCGCGGCGCATCTCGTCGACCTCGCGCTTGCGCGCGCGGCCGCGCTCCTGCTGCTCGTCGGTGAGGCGCTCAGAGGGGGCGGGGTGGTCGGCGGGGGCCGCAACGTCGAGGTCGTGCCAGGCGCCGTCGGCAAGGTCGTGGCCGGCGGCAAAGGTGCCGGCGCCGGCGAGGTCGCCTGCGCCGTCGGCAAGCACGAGCTCAACGCGGTCGGTGTCCTCGGTGTTGACGACGGTCTCGGCGGTCTGCGCGCCGGTGCTCGCCGTCACGCGCATGGTGCCGAGGCCGATCTCGATCACGGCGTCGCCGTTCTCGTCGGTCACAAGGCGCGCCAGGTCGCGCCAGCCGGCCATGTTGACGAGCGTAAGCTCAACGTCGGCGCCGACCGCGGGCGCGCCGGAGGCATCCGCCACGTGCACGGTGAGCGGTGTCACGGGCGCGTAGGAGGCCGTGACGTTCACCACGACCATGCTGCCCTCGCGGGCGAGAAGCGCGCGGTCGCGCTCAAAGTCGCAGCCAAAGTCGGAGAAGAGCCGGGTGTGCTCGAGCAGCGCGCGGCCCGAGGCGGCGGTGAACCAGCCGCGGTCGAGCGCCTCGTCGGGCTCGCAGGCGCCGAGGTAGTGCCATCCGCCGTCGACGTACGCCTCGACCCAGGCGTGGTTGTCGTCGCAGTGCGCCCACCAGGGGGTGTAGATCTGGCGCGCGGCGATGCCGATGGAGCGCAGCGCTGTCACGAGGAAGGTCGACTCCTCGCCGCAGCGGCCGTCGCCCGAGGCGAGCACGCCGAGGGGGCCCAGGGTGCGGCCGTCGGAGGCCTGGTAGGTGGCCTTCTCGGCGCACCAGTAGTTGGCCTCGAGCACGGCGTCGCGCACGCTCAGGTTCTGGCAGCGCTCGGCGAGCTCGCCCCAGAACACCGGGCGGCAGTCGGTCAGCGCCTCGTTGTTCACGCGCGGACACGCCACAAAGTGCACGAACACGTCCTCCGGCAGCGCGGCGCAGCGCTCGACCTCGCGGCGCAGCATGAGCGCGTGGCGGGCAAACGAGGCGAAGATCTCCCCGGCCGTGTCAAACACGTCGTTTACGGGGAGCGTCGCGTACCAGTGGCGTACGAGCAGGGCCTCGTCGTCCGCGAGCTCGGCGCAGGTGCGCTCGATCTCCTCGGCGAGAGGCGCGAGCAGCTCCTTGCGCGCGGCAAGGCGCTCGCGGGTGTAGTCGGCGAACGAATCAGAGAAACAAGACGGCACGATCTGCCTCCTTGGCGTTCGTGGGTGGATACGTCGATGCGAGCTTATACGTCTTTGGGGTCCTCCGGCGCGAGGTTCGCCCCCTCCCTCGCGATTACACAAGCCGCTTCCGTTTGCGGCTGCGACCTGCGCTTTAGCCAGCTGAAGCGCGCGCAGAGCAAAGGCCCGCCGCAGCCGGAATGAGCTGCGGCGGGCCCTGTTGCGGCGGGTTGCGGGCGGCGCCGAGGCGCCCCGGCTGTTAGTCCACGGTCACGGCGATGACGGTGTCCACCGGGTCGGGGAGCACCGGCGACGGCCCCAGGTTGGCAAACGCGATGTCGGGGTAGTCGCTGTGCGTCCAGTCGTGGGAGAGAAGCACCTCGGTGCCGTCGGCCACGCGGCGCATCGAGCGGATGCGGTCCTTGGGCACGCCGAGCAGCGGCACCGGGCCGATGGAGCCCTCGTACAGGTGGAAGTAGTACGTGTTGCCGCTGCGGGTGATGCGGCCGTAGTCGGGCTTCTCGGGGTCAATGGGGCCGCCCTCCACGGGCCCGCAGCCGCAGATGCTCTCGCCGTTGAGCTGCATCCAGCGGCCGATCTCCTCGAGAATGGCGCACGACTGCTCGGGGAAGCGGCCGCGGCCGTCGGGACCGACGTTCAGGATCATGTTGCCGCCCTTGCTCACGCACTCCACGAGCTTGTGGATGATGAGCGGCGCCGGCTTGTAGTTGAGGTCGGTCGCGCAGTAGCCCCAGTTGTCGTTCATGGTGACGCAGGACTCCCAGGCAAGGCGGCGCCCCTCAGCGTCAAAGAGGCCGCGGGGCGGCACGATCTTCTCGGGCGTCACAAAGTCGCCGTGGTAGGGGGTCGGGTCGCAGGCGGCGAGCGAGCCGAAGCCCTCGCCGCTCACCTCGATGCGGTTGTTGATCACGATGCCGGGCTGCAGCGTGCGCACCATGTCGACGAGCTCCGTGGCGCGCCACTTCTCGCCGCGCATGTCGTCGTAGGAGAAGTCGAACCACATGAGGTCGATCTTGCCGTAGTTCTCGCACAGCTCGCGGACCTGGGCGTGCATGTAGTCGAGGTAGCGGTCAAACACGCGCCCGTCGTTGCAGCCGGCCACGGGGTCGTGGCGCAGCGGCGCCTGGCGGTCGCCGTACTGGGGGAAGTCGGGGTGGTGCCAGTCGATGAGGGAGTAGTACAGGCCCACGCGAATGCCCTCGGCGCGGAACGCCTCGAGGTACTCGGCCACGATGTCGCGCCCGAAGGGCGTGTTGGTCGACTTGAAGTCGGTCGTGGCGGTGTCGTAGAGGCAGAAGCCGTCGTGGTGCTTGGCCGTGAGCACGGCGTAGCGCACGCCCGCCTGCTTGGCGCGGGCGGCCCACTCGCGGGCGTCGAAGCCCGTGGGGTTGAACTCGTCAAAGAAGGGCAGGTACTGCTCCTCGGGCATCTCCTCGGTGCTGCGGAGCCACTCGCCGCGCGCGGGAATGGAGTACAGGCCGAAGTGAATAAACATGCCAAAACGGTCGTGCAGGAACCATTGCATGCGCTCGTCGTACTGCGCGCGGTCAAAATGATACATAGAGCTCCCTCTTTACCGAATGTTAACGTTTGCCCGCCCAAACGGACCTTCCGTCGTGCGCGGCGGGCAATCATTATGCCCCATGCATGAGGGGCATGGTATAGTTTCGACAAATGCATAAAGGTTGCGTCTTAGTTAAAACTGCGTTTCAGCTGGTCGCCGCCTTACCGTCTCAGGGCGGGCATAGTGGGTACAAGCTACGCTCGTGCACGGAAGTGCCGCGAGGGTGGCCTTCCAACAAGAGGCGCATCGCACGCCCTGTAAAGGCGGCGAGAAGCCACGTATCCGAGGCAAAGCGCTTGTGGTACCGGGTGCGCCCGGGGGCGAGAAGCGCCGAGCAGGGGAGAAAGGAACAAGATGGTCAACGAGAAGAAGACGCCCGAGCTGAACGTCTCGCGCAGGGGCTTCGTCGCCGGCGGCGCTGCCGCGGCTGGCGCTGCGGCCCTCGGTCTTGCGGGTTGCGGCGGCGGTGGCGACACCGACACCACCACGACCGGCTCCGGCGAGTCCAACGTCGAGCTCATCGAGGCCGACGAGGAGGGCTTCGTCGTCCGTGCCGAGAAGACCGACGGCAAGGCTCCGGCCAACGAGTGCATCATTGCGCTCGAGGGCGAGATCCAGGAGCTCCATCCTATGGACTGGTCGGACGGCAACTCCGGCTGGGTCGACTACTACATCTACGACACCCTGATCTACCTCGACGAGAACTACGAGACCCAGCCCAAGGCCGCTGACACCTGGGAGGTCTCCGACGACGCCTGCACCTACACGTTCCACCTGCACGAGGGCATCACCTTCACCGACGGCGAGCCGCTCAACGCCGACGCCGTGGTAACCAACTACCAGGCCGCCATCGACCCCGACAACAACTGGCGCCGCCGCCGTATGTTCATCGAGACCATCGACGAGAACACCGAGGAGACGCGCGTCGACTCCTGCGAGGCCGTCGACGAGTACACGGTTAAGTTCCACCTGCCCACGCCCTACGCTCCCTTCCTGAACTCCTGCACGCAGTTCTACCTGGTGAGCCCCAAGGCCATCACCGACCCCGACTTTGACTTCTCGCGCGAGTCCGCCGGCTCCGGCCCGTACGTCCTCGAGGAGCACGCTCAGGGCGACCACACCTCGCTCGTGCGCAACGAGGACTACTGGGGCGACGCTCCGGCCATCGAGAAGGTCACCTTCCGCCAGGTCCCCGAGGCCGGCTCCCGTATCGCCATGCTGCAGACCGGCGAGGCCACGGTTTCCTACCCGACCCCGTCCGACCAGGTTGCCACCATCCGCTCCGCCGGCGACATCAACCTGATCTCGATCCCGTCGACCACCATGCGCTACGTCACCCTCAACACCAACGTTGAGGCGCTGTCCGACGTCCGCGTGCGCCAGGCCATGAACTACGCCATCGACCAGGACTCCTACTGCAAGGTCCTGTACTCCGGCGCCGCCACGCCCGCTACCTCGGTCCTGCCCGAGCTCGTGCCCGGCTACAAGGCCCAGACTCCCTACGAGTACGACCTCGAGAAGGCCAAGAGCCTGCTCGAGGAGGCCGGCTACGCCGACGGCTTCACCGTCTCCATCATCGGCGACAACTCCACCCAGGAGACCAAGGGCATGACCTTCATCATGCAGCAGCTCGAGAAGGTCGGCATCACCGTCGACGTCCAGCCCAACGAGGCTGCCACCAACGCTGAGATCGCCGCTATGCCCGAGGACGAGACCGAGCTCCAGATGTGGTACGTCAACTGGTCGCAGTCCGACGCCGACGGCTTCATGCGCTCGCTGCTCTCGAGCGCCATGGTCCCGCCGACCGGTTACAACACCGCCTTCTGGCGCAACGACGAGTTCGACGCCGAGCTCGAGGCCGGCAACGCCGCCCCGACCGAGGACGAGCAGAACGAGCACTACGGCAAGTGCCAGGACATCGTCTGGCCCGAGTGCCCGTGGCTGTACCTCGCTTCCGACAACTCCCTCTACGCGTACAAGGCCTACCTCTCCGGCGCGAGGGTCGTCTCGGCTGGTTACGACGTCACGCAGGCCAAGCTGAACGTCTAACGTTCGCTTTTGCCTAAAGGCCGTCAGAGCACGGCCCCGCATCGTACGCAGAACGCCGCCAGCCCCGCAGGATTTGCGCGGGCTGGCGGCTGTATTACTCGCAAGGGAGGGAATTGCATGGGGAAATACGTCGTCAAGCGTATCTTGAGCATGATCCCGCTGCTGTTCGTGATCTCGGTCGTCATCTTCATGTTCATCCACCTCATCCCCGGTGACCCCGCACGTCAGATCGCCGGCGCCGACGCCACCATCGGCGAGGTCCAGGCCATCCGCGAGGAGCTCGGCCTCACCAAGCCGCTCGTCACCCAGTACGTCGAGTGGGTCGGCGGCTTCTTGACCGGCGACATGGGCGTGTCCTACACCAACAACACCACGGTGGTCGAGCTGCTCACGCCGCGCCTGCCCATCACCATCTACCTGACCATCTGCTCCATCACCTGGTCGGCGCTTCTCGGCATCGTCATCGGCGTCGTGGCCGCCATCAACCGCGGCAAGGCGCTCGACCTCATCGGCATGGTCATCGCCATCGCCGGCATCTCGCTGCCGAACTTCTGGCTCGGCCTCCAGCTCATGCAGATCTTCTCGGTCAACCTGGGCATCTTCCCCACCGGCGGCGTCGATACCTGGCAGGGCTACATCCTGCCGTCGCTTGCCATGGGCGCGGGCATCATGTCCATCCTCGCGCGCGTCACGCGCTCTTCGATGATCGAGAACCTCGGTAAGGACTACATCCGCACGTCGCGCGCCAAGGGTCTGCCCGAGTCCAAGGTCATCATGCGCCACGCGTTCAAGAACTCCTCGATCGACGTCATCACGGTCACCGCGCTCCAGATCGGCGCGCTCATCGCCGGCTCCGTCGTCGTCGAGACGGTCTTCTCGATCCCGGGCATGGGCCGTCTGCTCGTCGACTCCATCGGCTACCGCGACTACGAGGTCGTTCAGGCGCTCATCCTGTTCTTCTCGCTTGAGTACATGGTGATCAACCTTTTGGCCGACGTCCTGTACGGCGTCATCAACCCGCGCGTCAGGTACGAGTAGAAGGAGGCGACCATGGCTGATACCAAACAGGCCGCTGCCGCGGTTTCGGGCGAGGAGCTGCCGAAGGCGCAGAGCCCCGTCAAGCAGTTCGTCAAGAAGTTCCTGCGCCGCAAGACCGCGGTCATCGGACTTCTGTTCATCATCTTCATTCTGATCATCGCGGTCATCGGGCCGCACATCACGCCGTACGACCCCAACGAGTACGACTACGGCGCGATCCTCGCGGGCCCGAGCGCGAAGCACATCTGGGGCACCGACGAGTTCGGCCGCGACGTCTTTAGCCGTATCGTCGCCGGCACGCAGCTCTCGCTCGGCACGGCCCTCACGGCTTCGATCCTCGGCACGGCGGTCGGCGTCGTGCTCGGCCTCATCGCCGGCTTCTTCGGCGGCCTCGTCGACTCGTTCATCATGCGCGTCTGCGACGTCATGTTCGCGTTCCCGGGCATCCTGCTCGCCATCGCGATCGTGGCCATCATCGGCCCCGGCATCACCAACATCATGATCGGCGTCGCGGTCTTCACCGTGCCGTCGTTCGCGCGTATCATCCGCGGCGCGGTGCTCGAGGTGCGCGGCGAGCTGTACGTCGAGGTTGCGCAGTCCATCGGCTGCAAGCCCATGCGCACCATGTTCGTCCACATCTTCCCCGGCACCATGCAGGCGCTCATCGTCAACTTCACGATGAACGTCGGCGGCGCCATCCTGTCGGCCTCGAGCCTTTCGTTCCTCGGTTTCGGCGCGAGCGTCACCCAGGCCGAGTGGGGCGCGATCCTCTCCCAGGGCCGCAACTACCTGGCGATCGCCCCGCACCTCGTCCTGTTCCCCGGTCTGGTGATCTTCCTCACCGTGCTCGCGTTCAACCTCTTCGGCGACGGCCTGCGCGACACGCTCGATCCCAAGTTGAACTAAGCGGAGGTCCTTATGGCAGAGACTCTGTTGGAGGTCAAGGACCTCACAACCCAATTCAAGCGCGGAAAGAAGGACTGGATCACCGCGGTGAGCGGCGTCTCGTTCCAGGTCCGCGCCGGCGAGATCGTCGGACTCGTGGGCGAGTCGGGCTGCGGCAAGTCGGTCACCTCGCTGTCGGTCATGCGCCTGCACTCCAAGGACACCACCCGTATCTCGGGCGACATCGTCCTCGGCGGCAAGCACGTGCTCGACCTCTCCGACAAAGAGATGCAGGCCATGCGCGGCAACGACGTCTCGATGATCTTCCAGGAGCCCATGAGCGCCCTTGACCCGATCATGCGCATCGGCGACCAGCTCGCCGAGGCCATCACGCTCCATACCGACCTCAGCAAGGACGAGGTGCACAAGCGCTCCGTGGCCATGCTCAAGTCGGTCGGCATCCCCGAGCCCGAGATGACGCTCAAGAACTACCCGCACGAGCTCTCGGGCGGCATGTGCCAGCGCGTCATGATCGCCATGGCCATGAGCTGCGAGCCCAAGCTCCTCATCGCCGACGAGCCCACCACCGCCCTCGACGTGACCATCCAGGCGCAGATCCTCGCGCTCATGGAGCAGATCCGCCGCGAGCGCAACACCGGCATCCTGCTCATCACCCACGACCTCGGCGTCGTGGCCGAGATCTGCAGCCGCGTCATCGTCATGTACGCGGGCCACGTGGTCGAGGAGGCCCCGGTTAACGAGCTGTTCAAGCACCCGCAGCACCCCTACACCCAGGGCCTTATCGCGTCCGTCCCGCGCCTGGGCCGCCGCGTGCACCGTCTGCCCTCCATTCCGGGCAGCGTGCCCGACCTCGCGGCCATGCCCGACGGCTGCCGTTTTGCCCCGCGCTGCAAGTACGCTCAGGAGAAGTGCCGCGCCACCGATCCGGCGCTCGTGAAGATCGCCGACGACCACACGTGCAGCTGCCTCTTCAGCGAGAAGGAACGAGAGGAGATGCTGGCGCATGAGTAACGTCAAGAGCGAGCCCTTGCTTTCCGTCAGGCACGTTTCCAAGCGCTTCCCGGTGGGAAAGAGCTTCTTCGGCCGTGCCAACAAGTTCGTGCACGCCGTCAACGACGTCAGCTTCGACGTCATGCCCGGCGAGACCTTCTCGATCGTGGGCGAGTCGGGCTGCGGCAAGTCCACCACGAGCCGCCTCATCAATCGCCTGATCGACCCCAACGAGGGCGAGGTCTTCTTCGACGGCCAGGAGATCTCCAAGCTCCCGGCCAAGGAGTTCCGTCCGCTGCGTGCCAAGATGCAGATGGTGTTCCAGGACCCCTACGGGTCGCTCAACCCGCGCATGAAGGTTCAGGACATCATCGCCGAGCCGCTGCTCGTGCACACCAACCTCTCCGCGGGCGAGCGCTTGAAGCGCGCCCAGGAGCTTCTCGGCGTCGTCGGCCTCTCGCCGTCCCACGGCGAGCGCTACCCGCACGAGTTCTCGGGCGGCCAGCGCCAGCGCATCGGCATCGCCCGCGCGCTGTCGGTCAACCCCAAGCTCATCATCGCCGACGAGCCCGTCTCGGCGCTCGACGTGTCCATTCAGGCCCAGGTCCTGAACCTCCTGCGCGACCTGCAGGAGGAGTACGACCTCACGTACCTGTTCATCTCGCACGACCTCGCCGTCGTCGAGATGATCTCCGACGTGGTGGCCGTTATGTACCTCGGCCACATCGTCGAGATCGCCCCCAACGAGGAGCTCTACAGCCATCCGAGCCACCCCTACACGCAGGCGCTGCTCTCCGCCGTCCCGGTTCCCGACCCCGACGTCAAGAAGGAGCACATCCTGCTGCAGGGCGACCTTCCGAGCCCCACCAACATCCCGGCCGGCTGCCCGTTCCACACGCGCTGCCCGCTGGCTACCGAGAAGTGCAAGACCGAGGCGCCCAAGCCCCACACCGTGGGCGAGCGCCATACGGTCACTTGCCACTATCCGGAGAAGACCGTCTAAGGTCCTTCGGTATCGGTGCGTTTGAGAGCCGTCGTCCCTTTGGGGCGGCGGCTCTTTTTGTCCGTGTGGGGAGGACCGTGCGAGGCGCTCCTCTTGACATGCAAAAGTATGCAGATATACTGAACTGCAAAAGTCTGCATGTTAAGGAGCGGCTATGGATGCCATGCCGGTTGATGCTCCGCGCCAGGCGGGGCTCTACGTGCGCCGCGCACGCGAGGCACAGGGGCTCACGCGCGCGCAGCTTGCCCGCGCGGCGGGCGTTTCGGAGCGCTCGCTCGCCTCGCTCGAACTCGGCGACGCTACGGGCATCAGGCTCGACAAACTGCTCGCCGTGCTCGGGCCGCTCGGGCTCTCGCTCGTCGTGCAAGGCGAGAACATCGCCGGAAGGGGCAGGGTGGCTGCGAGTAGGGACGTTCGGCGTGCCCGGCCAGAGTATTGGCCTGCGGGCGCTGCGGGTATGCAAGCGAACGGACGCCCCTTCGATCTGCAAGATCAGGAAAGCATTCCGGCCTACGGAATGCGGGCAAAATCGTCCCCCATTGCGCAGGCGCCTGCCGGCACACGGCATGTTTCAGAAGCGAGTGGCCGTTGCGGCATCGAAGAGTATCAAGCTGCGCTGCGCGACTTTATCATCAACGATATGGGCGTCCTGCTTGCAGACGAGGTGAGGTAGATGGCCGTTCTCGACTTGCGCGTTCTTATCGCCGGGGTTCCCGCTGGCACGCTTCACCAGGATGCGCAGGGCATCATGAGCTTTGCCTACGACGACACGTACCGCGGAGCGCCGCTCTCGCTGTCGATGCCGGTGTCGAACCGTACGTACACCGCCGAGGTGCTCAGGCCTTACCTCTTCGGCCTTCTCCCCGATAGCGAGCAGCAGCGCCGCGCCATTGCGCGCGAGTTCGAGGTGCGGGCCAACAACCCGGTAACGTTGCTCGGCTGCATAGGGCTCGACTGTCCGGGAGCCGTTCAGTTCGTACGTCCCGAACAGGCGGAACAGGCGCTCGCACGTGCGGGGGAGCTGCATGAGCTCACGGACCACGAGATCGCGCAACGGCTCAAGGCGGTGCGCGATGACGAGAACGCCTCGTGGATGGGCATGGACGAGCGCTGGTCACTGGGCGGCAACCAGGGCAAGTTCGCCCTTGCCGAGAAGGACGGCAGGTGGCACGAGTGCCGCGGCGCCGCCCCGACGACCCATATATTCAAAAACGGTGTGGTGGGCTTTAGGCTCCAGGCGCTCAACGAGTACGTGTGCATGAAGTGCGCCGGGCGCTGCGGTGTGGCAACGGCGCGGGTGGCGTACCGTTTCTTTGAAGACGAGCCAGCGCTTATCGTCGAGCGCTACGACCGCGTGCGCGACGCGTCGGGCGCCGTGGTGCGGCTGCATCAGGAGGATCTCTGCCAGGCGCTCTCGGTCATGCCGAGCGCCAAGTACACCGAGGACGGCGGCCCGGCGGCGCGCGATATCCTGCGGTTGCTCGCCGGAACAAGCCGACACAAGTTGAATTTGCTGATGTTTACCCACCAGCTGTTCTTCAATGCGCTGATCGGTGCGCCCGATGCCCACGCTAAAAACTATTCGCTGTTGCTTGGTCGGGGAGGCTCGGCAATGCTCGCCCCCATGTACGACGTGGCGTCGGGGCTCGCGTACGAGCGCATGCGGCGCAAAGCGCGCTTGGCCATGTCTATCGGCGGCGAGAACCGCGTGGGTCGCGTAAGCTCAGGGGCGATCCGCCGCTACGTGGGCGAGGGGGACCCCGACCTTGGCCCCGTGCTCGAGCGCGCGGGGCTCACCGCCGGTACCTGCCTCGCGTTTATGACCGACCTTGCCCAAGAGATCCCCGTGGCCCTGGAGGAGATCTTCGAGGAGTCGAGCGGCTTGCCCGGAGCAGACGAGCTGCGCGAGCACTTGCTGCCGTACGTGGCGGCCAACTGCCGCGACACGCTCGCGTTGCTGTAAGGGGCGCTTGCTGCGCGGGCGCCTTGGCGGTTGCGCGCGCGTTTCGCGTGCGGCGGCAGCGGCGCGGCCGCCACGCAAACTGCTACTATGAAAGGGCATATAGCATGCCGCACGCTGCGGCTCAGAGCGAGAAGGTCTGTTCGGATGGCGGGAGGCCCCGATGAGATGCCCGGAATGCAATGCCGAGGTTCCCGATGACGCGCGGTTCTGCACGGCATGCGGATGCCGGATAGAGCACGATCAGGCATCGGCGATTCCGGTTCCTGCGGACGAGCCGGCCGAAGGGGCCGAAGCCGAGGACTCGGAGGCCATTGCCGCCTTTGTTGCCAAGATCGAGAAAAAGGAGGCGCCTGCGGCTGCCGATACGGAGCCGCGCGTGATCGACGGCGTGACCGTGCGCGTGCCCAAGTTGGCCGACGGTGCGTCGCCTACGGCGCCCAAGACCGACACAGGGTCCGCGCCGTACGCGCCCAAAGACGCGGGCGGGTCGTACGCCTCACCTCAGCCCAAGTCAGTCGACGATACCGTGCTCTTTACGCCGGCGGGCCCTCTGCCCGGTCGCGACGATGCTCCGCAGGCCGGCGGCTACGCCCCTGTCTCAGCGCCTGCGGCTCCGGCTGCCGCGCGCACAGGCGCGGCGCGCATCGTGATCCCGGCCGTGGCGGTTCTCGTGGTTCTCGGCGGCGTAGGCATCGCGGCGGCGCTCACGGGCGGGTTCGGCATGTTCAACGCCGCCCAAGGCCCGGCGCAGGTCACCGTGGTCGACGAAGCGTCGAGCAGCCAGGTGCCCGAGGAGGAGGCCGCGCCCGACCCCGAGCCCGCGGGCCCAGCGGTGCGCAGTTCCGTGAACGACTACACCTGGGACGAGCTCTCGCAGATCTCGGCGCTTATCGCGGCGGCCGCTACCGACGAGGAGGGCAAGGCCATCGCGCAGGACTACCACCTGTGCGCTTCGGACGGTACGCTCGACGGCACGCAAACCAAGACGGTGAAGATGTCCAACGGCGTGACCGCCGACGTGCAGGTCGCGGGCTTCCGCCACGACGACCTCGCCGACGGCAGCGGCAAGGCGGGCATCACGTTCATCTTTGCCGACGCGGTTGCCACGGGCACGTACAACTCCAGCTGGACCAACGCGGGCGGCTGGGAAGACAGCGAGATGCGCAGCTACCTCAACTCCGAGATTCAAGCGCGCCTTCCCGACGACCTGCAGCACGTGATCGTGCCCGTTAACAAGCTCACCAACAACACCGGTGCCACCAGGAGCGCGGGGTCGGTGACCGCCACGTCCGACATGCTGTGGCTCCCCTCGTACAACGAGATCATCGGCGACATCGACGAGTCGCTCGAGGGCAACCTCCGCGTGTACAACGCCGAGGGCGACAAATACCAGCTCTACGTTGACACCAACGTGCTGTGGAGCGCCGAGAACCCGATTCTCGTGAAGGGGCTCGGCACGGGCGGCAGCCCCATCTCGTGGTGGCAGCGCTCGCCGTACCCCGACAACGACCAGTACGTTATGGACACCGGCGCCGACGGCATTCCGTTTTACGCGCACGTTCCCACCAAGGACTACGGCATTGTGCCGGGGTTCTGCATCTAGGGGGTCGCGCGGCCGGTGCGGTCAGGGCAGCGCTCGCGAGCTGTGCAAAGAGGCTGCTCAGGTAGAATACGGGCAGACATACGATGATGTGAGCGCCGTGCGCACGGCGCGGATTGCGGGCCTTTGCCCGCCGTCGAGCGCGTCGGGTACGGCAGGGGAGGAGCGACCATGAAGTGCTCTCGTTGCGGGGCAGAGAACTCCGAGGACGTGCGCTTTTGCACCGCGTGCGGCGCGCCGTTGGATGCGAGCCCTGTTTCCGGAGGGGGCGTCGGTCCCAAAGACGGCGAGGCCGCGTCGGACCCGTCTCCCGCAGCACCTGCTCCTGCGCCGGCGCAGAGCTTCTCGTCTGCGGCCCAGCCTGCCGACCCCGGGTGCGCGCAGCCCCGGCCCCAGAGAAGCACCGCCCATGTGGCGATCATCTCGGCCGCTGTTGCCGTAGCCGTGTGCGCGGGCGTGTTCGCAGCCTTTCTCGCCTTTACCGGTAGCACAAGCAGCACGCAGGAGGCAGCGCAGCAGAGCACGATCCGCGTCGAGTCTGCCGACGACGAGGCGGAAGAGAAGGACGAGGCCGAGTCGACGAGCAACCGCGAGCGCGTGCTGGCGGACGCCGCCAAAGAGGACGAGGCCGACGATGCCGACGGCCAGGCTGTAGAGGCAACGCCGCAGGTGCAGGCTCCCGCCCCGCAGCCCGCGCCCGAGCCGCAGCCCGCGCCCGCTCCCGCGCAAGAGCCGGTGGCGAGCGGAAGCGGCAAGCAGCCGTTCTGGGGCGTGTGGATCGGCGCGTTCAGCGACGAGGCAAACGCCCGCGCCCGCGCGTCCGAGGCCGCTTCGCGCGGCTTTAATGCGGCGGTGTACTACAGCGCCGACTGGACGAACCTCAACCAGGCGGGCTACTGGGTGGTGACCTGCGGCGCGAATACATCCGAAGCCGATGCGCAGGCGGTCCTGTCGCAGGCGCTCACCTATTACGGAGACGCGTACGTCAAGTACAGCGGTTCGTGGCAGGGGTAGGGTACTATACGTAAACGCCGCCCGCTGCTTGCAGTCTCAACCCATGGGCTGCGAGCGGCGGGCTTTTTGTCGCATACCACCTAAGGAGACTGCCGCATGGCAACGCAGGCAAACACGCAAGGATCCGAAGCCCGGGGCGCAGCGGCCAACGCGTCCGGAGCGTCCGCAGGCAAGCTGACCGTGCGCCGGGCGCTCGTTCTCGGCGCCACGCTCTTCTCGATGTTCTTCGGCGCGGGCAACCTCATCCTGCCGCCCCTTCTCGGCGCGCAGGCGGGCACCAGCGCGTTGCCCGCGCTCGTGGGCTTTTTGGTCACGGCCATCGGCTTCCCGGTTCTCGGCATCGTGGCGGTGGCGCTGGCCGGCGACCTCAAGCAGCTCGCCGGGCGCGTGAGCCCGTGGTTCGCGTCGCTCTTCGCCGTGCTCGTGTACCTCGCCATCGGGCCTTGCCTGGCCATTCCGCGCACCTCGTCCACGGCGTTCGAGATGCTCGTGCCGTTGTTGCCCGCGGGCGTTCCCGTGCTTGGCGCGTCGGTCGCCTTCTCGGTGGCGTTCTTCGCCGCCTCGTTTGCCTTGGCGTTGCGCCCGGGCAAGCTGAGCAAGATCCTCGGGCGCATCTCGGCGCCGGCGCTTATCGTGCTCATCGTTGCCGTGGTGGGATCGTCGCTCGTGGTGCCGCTCGGCGAGGCCACGCCCGCCGTTGAGCCCTACACCGCCGCACCTGCGGTCCAGGGCTTCATCAACGGCTACCAGACCATGGACTTGCTCGCGGCGCTGTGCTTCGGCATCGTGATCGCCATGAACGTGCGCGACATGGGCGTCAAGCGCCCCGCCGCCGTGGCCGCCGCCATCTCGCGTTCGGGCGTTATCGCCGGTGTGCTCATGCTCGCCGTGTACTGCGGCCTGGGCTACGTGGGCGTGGTTACCGGCGCGGTGGTCCCCGGGGCGGAGAACGGCGCCCAGCTCCTCACCGCCGCGGCAACCGGCCACTTTGGGCTGGCGGGCACGGTCATCGTGGCGGCCATCTTCCTCATTGCCTGCCTGAACGTCTGCACCGGCCTCATCAGCAGCTGCGCGCAGTTCTTCTCCGAGACCTTCCCGCGCGTGCCGTACCGCGCCTGGGCCGCGGGCTTCGCGATCTTCTCGTGCGCGGTCTCGAACTTTGGGCTCACGGCCATCATCGCGTTCTCAGTGCCGCTCCTCAACGCGCTCTACCCGGTTGCCATCGTGCTCGTGCTCATGGGCATGGCGGCGCGCGCCGTCGACCGTGTTCCGTTCGTGTGGAAGTGGACCGTGGGCGTGGTCGCCGCAGAGAGCGTCGTCGTGAGCGTGCGCGACGCCTTTGCGCCGGGCGCGTGGCTGCCCTTCGACGCCCTGCCCTTTGCCGATCTGGGCCTGAGCTGGATCGCCCCCGCGCTCGCGGGCGTTCTGCTCGGCCTCGTCCATTCCGTCCTCGCCGCGCGCCAGAAGCGCTAAGGCCGGAATCCCGCTCGCGAGAAACGCACGGGCCCGGTGCCCCTCGTGCCGAGGTGGCCCGGGCCCGTGCCTGTTTTGCCAAGCGCGCCGGGCTGCCTGCGCGGCATCGGCAGCGGCGGTATACTTAGGCTGTATGTGCCGCGCTCGGCGCGGCGTACGATCGCTTTACAAAGGAGAAGGATCCATGAGCAAGGTCTATGTGTTTGGCCACAAGAACCCCGACAACGACGCCATTATGTCGGCGGTTATGTTCGCGCAGCTCAAGAACGCGCTGAACGACGGCAACGAGTACGTTCCGTGCATGCTCTCCCAGGGCATGCCCAAGGAGACCGAGCTCATGCTCGAGAAGCACGGCTTTGACAAGCCCCAGTACCTCGAGAAGATCGAGCCCGCGGCCGACGGCGAGGCCAAGCAGCAGGTCATCCTCACCGACCACAACGAGTCCTCGCAGACCGTCGACGGCATCGAGAACGCCGAGATCGCAGGCGTGGTGGACCATCACCGCATCGGCGACGTGACCACGGCCAACCCGGTCTTCTTCGTGGCGCTTCCCTGGGGCTCTACCTGCACCATCGTGTCCTACCTCTTCAAGGCGTACGGCGTCGAGATGACGGACGCCCAGGCCGAGTGCCTCCTCTCCGCCATGATGACCGACACCGTCATGCTCAAGAGCCCCACCACCACCGACGTCGACCGCGCCTTTGCCGCCGAGCTCGGCGAGCGCCTCGGCGTTGACCCGGTGGAGTTTGGCAAGGCCGTCTTCAAGAGCCGCGGTGCCGGCGACTTTACGCCCGAGCAGATGGTCTCGCGCGACATCAAGTGCTTCGAGATCGGCGGCCAGCAGGTCTACATCGGCCAGTACGAGACGGTCGACGGCGCCGCGGCGCTCGAGCAGCTCGACGGCATCCGCGAGGCCATGGAGGCCTACCGCACCGAGAAGGGCGGCGACGCGCTCGTTCTGCTCGTGACCGACATCCTCGAGGAGGGCAGCCAGGTCCTCATCTGCGGCGACGACACCATTCCCTGCAAGGGCCTCGGCATCGAGAACAAGCCCGAGGGCGTTTGGATGCCCGGCGTGCTCTCGCGCAAGAAGCAGGTCGCCGCTCCGCTTATCGCCGCCGGCGCGTAACCCGAGGGCGCAGGTTCTCCACAGGAATGAACTACCTGTGGAACCGATCGCAAACAGGTAAGCCCCGTAATCGAATCGGGGCATACTGGAAGAGAAGCACACGACTCGGCCGCCGGCGGACGTGCTCCGCCGGCGGTTTTTTGAGGCTCGCGGGACCGCTTCCGGTTTCTGCGAGGCGACGCCTGGGCAGCGCGGCGCATTCTATCGGAAGCGGGCCCAGGTGAGGCCCGCCCAGCGCAGAAAGCGAGGCCTTCATGACCAAAGCTCCCGACCTTATCAGCAGCACCCAGCGCCGCCGTCTCGAGAAAAAGCACGCGCTCGACCGCATCACGAGCAACGGCACCATCGCGGCCGCCGTCATGGTGCTCGCCGCGGTTGCCGCCGTCGTGTGCGCCAACACCGACGCCTACTATCCCATCCACGAGTTTCTCGCCCAGCCGGTGACCGTGGGCTTTGGGCCCTGGTCGTTCACGCTCTCGGTCGAGCTCTTTGTCAACGACTTCCTCATGGCCATCTTCTTTTTGCTCGTGGGCCTTGAGCTCAAGTACGAGATGTGCGTAGGCGAGCTGCGCCAGCCGCGCCAGGCCATGCTGCCCATGCTCGCGGCGGTGGGCGGCGTCGTGGTGCCCGCGTCCATCTACGCGGCGGTCAACCACGCGGGCGCCGCGTACGGCTGGGCCATTCCCATGGCAACCGACATCGCCTTCGCGCTCGGCGTGCTCGCGCTGCTCGGCGACCGCGTGCCGCCGGCCATCCGCGTGTTCTTCTCCACGCTCGCCATTGCCGACGACCTGCTCGCCATCGTTGCCATCGCGCTGTTTTACGGCCACAGCCCGAGCCTGCCCTGGCTCGCCGCCTCGGCCGCCGTCATGCTCGTGCTCGCGGCGCTCAACCGCGCGCAGTTCTTCTCGCTCAAGCCCTACCTCGCGGTGGGCCTGGTGCTGTGGTTCTGCCTGTTCCAGTCGGGCGTGCACGCCACGCTCGCCGGCGTGATCGTGGCCTTTTGCATCCCGGCGCGCTCGAGCATCTACGCGGCCTCGCTCGTCGATTGGGTCGGCGGCAAGCTCCCCGAGCTCGCCGACGCCTACGACGACGAGGTCCATATCCTCGGTCAGCACGACTTCACCCATGCGGCGGTGCAGGTCGAGCGCGTCATGCATCGCGTGACCCCGCCCATGCAGCGCCTCGAGCACGCCATCGGCACGTTCGTCAACTTTATCGTTCTGCCGATCTTTGCCTTCGTGAACGCGCAGGTGCGCCTTGTGGGCGTTGACCTCGGCGCGCTCGTTGCCGACCCGGTGACCATCGGCACCTACCTCGGCATGGTCCTCGGCAAGCCGATCGGTATCGCGGGCATGACCTTTGCCCTCGTGCGCCTCGGGTTCGCCTCTATGCCCACGGGCGTCAACGCGCGCCAGATCATCGGCATCGGCATTTTGGGCGGCATCGGCTTTACCATGTCGATCCTCATCGCGGGCCTGGCGTTCCCCAGTGTCCCGTCCGAGATGCTCGCGGCCAAGACCGCTATTCTCGCCGGCTCCATTACCGCTGCCGTGCTCGGACTTACCTACATGCACTTCGTATGCCGCGGCTCTTCTCGGCGTCGCGCGCAGGGCTGGGAAGAGCGCTAGGCGCTCGGCGCCGGGTCCGCGCAGGCGTGCTGGCCCGCCTGCGCGCCTGTGGGCCCTACTCCACGGTGCCGTAAACGCGGCCCCAGCCGTGGGCGGCGAGCGCGGAGTTGAGCTGGTCGCACATGCGCTGGCGGGCGTAGGTGCCCGGCGGCAGCAGCTTCACGATCTCGATCAGGTCCTCGTGCAGGTCGCGCGATTCGGCCTGCACAATCAAGTCAAGCCGGCTCACGTATTTCTGGTTGGCGTACGCCACGTCGATGAGGCGCTGCAGATCGCCGAACTCGTCGGCCTGAATGTTGATGGGCTTCTTGGGCTTGCCGTCTGCCATGGTGCCTCCTCGCCGGGCAGTGCTCACATCGCTCGCGCCGCCTGCAGCGCATCCTTGTGGTGCGCGCGTGCAGCTTCCCTTTCGGTTCTGTTTCGTTCTCGGGTATTCTCGCACAGATTGGCCGCCGCAAGGGGCCGTCGCTATACTACCAACTTGGATAACGCTGACCTATACGATAAGCGCTTGCAATCGCACGCGCAGGCCGACCGACCGGCAATCGCCCGGCGGCGGCAGGCACGGCACGCGCGACGGCGCCCCGGCAGCGGGCACCGTAGCGCAGGCGCGCAAGGAGGCAGAACATGGCGACGATCTACGAGAAGATGACGACCCCGGAGCTCACCCTCGCGCTCGAGAAGCTCGACACCCAGGTTGAGCTTACCCGCGCCAAGCACCTCGCGCTCGACATGGCGCGCGGCAAGCCGAGCCCCGACCAGGTGAACATCTCGCGCCCCCTGCTCTCGATCCTCAACGAGGACTCCGACCTCATCGACGAGGGTGTCGACTGCTCCAACTACGGCTGCTTCGAAGGCATCCCCTCTGCCCGCCGCCTCGCCGGCGCCTTCCTCGGCGTTCCGGCCGAGCAGACCATCGTGCTCGGTTCCTCGAGCCTCAACATCATGCAGTCGGTCCTTATCCACTACTGGGAGAAGGGCGTGCCCGGCTACACGCCGTGGAACAAACTCGGCAACGTCAAGTTCCTCTGCCCCGCCCCCGGCTACGACCGCCACTTCGGCATCACCGAGGACCTCGGCATCGAGAACATCCCCGTGCGCATGACCCCCACCGGCCCCGACATGGACCAGGTCGAGGAGCTCGTTGCCAACGACGACTCCATCAAGGGCATGTTCTGCGTGCCCAAGTACTCCAACCCCACCGGCGTCACCTACTCCGACGAGACGGTCCGCCGCCTGGCAACCATGAAGGCCGCGCCCGACTTCCGCATCGTCTGGGACAACGCCTACTGCATGCACGACCTCAACGAGCACGGCGACCACCTCATGAACATCCACGGCGTTGCCGCCACGGTGGGCAACGAGGACCGCATCCTCGAGGTTGCCTCCACGTCCAAGATCACCTTCCCGGGCGCGGGCATCGCCTTCTTCGGCTCCTCCGAGGCCAACGTCAAAGAAGTCGCCAAGACCCTCATGGTGGGCCTCATCAGCGCCAACAAGCTCAACCAGCTCGCGCACGCGCGCTTCTTCCCCACGATCGAGGCGCTGCACAAGCACATGATGCACCACGCCGAGTTTTTGCGCCCGCGCTTCCAGCTCGTGCAGAAGAAGCTCTCCGAGGGCCTCGGCGACACGGGCTGCGCCACCTGGACCGACCCCAACGGCGGCTACTTCGTGTCGTTTGACTCGCAGCCCGGCACGGCCCAGCGCATCGTCAAGCTCTGCGCCGACCTCGGCGTCAAGCTCACGCCGGCCGGCGCCACCTGGCCCTACGGCCGCGACCCCCACGACACCAACATCCGCATCGCCCCGACCTACCCCTCGCTCGAGGAGCTCGGCCAGGCGCTCGACGTTCTCGTGCTCGCCACCAAGACCGTCTGCGCCGTGAAGGCCCTGGAAGAACGAGAGTAGCGAGAAGGACGGGTTCGTCCTCGGGCTATGCGGGGCGGAATAGGGCCTACCGGCGGAAGCGCTGCACATACGCGCTGTCCACCCGTCCCATCGTCGGCCCCGTGCAGATCCGCCGTCCGGCCCCATTCCTCCCCGCCCCGACCTGCGGGTCTCCCGCTCGCTGGGATTTGGTTGTCTTGCTGTGGCGGGGGAGGTGCTTGACGGGGGCCTCTGACCTGCAGATCCGCCGTCCGGTCCTGAACGTGCGCCACGGTTCCGACAGTTCTCAGCCATCGACGCCACGGTACCGACACTTTCGGGCCTGGTTTTGTTGGAAACGTGGCGTCGGATGAACGGCGCGCAGCTCTTGCACGTTTTGCGCGCGGCATGTTCCGAGCTTGTGAGGCGTGGGTCGCGGGCGTACGCGGCGGGGTTGTCACGGTACAATGTCGGGTCAGGGAGGTCAGCGCATGGCACAGAACAACGATTCCGAGCGCGCCCGCTCCGTCGAGACCGAGGACGACTTCTTCGACGACGAGCAAGCGCTCATGCAAGAAGAGAACGGCACCGCGGCAGAAGCTTCGTCTGCTCCGGCGGCCGAGAAGGGCGCGCGGCGCAAGGCTTCGCCGCGCACGTCTGCCGAGAACAACGCCGCTCCGCGCGAGGACGGTCCGGGCGCTCCGCCGTTTTGGATGGTGCTCGTTATCGCCCTTATCGCGCTTTTGCTCGGTATGGTGGTGGGCTACCTCATCGGCGCGTCGACGGCGCTGTCGAGTGCCGAGTCCGTGCTCACGAACGAGGAGGTCCAGGAGCAGTACGCCACCGGAGGTGCGAGCACCTCGACCGACGCTTCGACGGATGGCACGGGCGAGGTCAGCGCGGATGCCCTGCCCGAGGGTCATCCCGGCGTCACGATCGACGAGGACGGCACGGCGCACGTAACCGGCGAAGACAGCTCCGACGCTGCGTCCGCAGATAACGCAACTTCCGACACGGCAGGCGCCGTGGCATCGCACGAGACGGACGACGCGGCGGCGTAGCGGCACGCGGCCGGTAGCGCAGCGGGTGGCGTCCCGCTCTCGGCAGCATCCCGCGCTCGGTAACGCGGCTCCCCGCAGCACACCCGCGCACCGAACGTCCGCACTCGCCCCGCAGCGGCCCAACGCCCAGCCCCGCGCCGCCTTCAAGCGCCCCACACAAGGGAGTAACCATGGCATTCAATCAGGACCAGGTGCGCAAAGCGCGCGCAGCCGGCCTCATCGTGGCGCTTGTCGCCGTGATCGTGCTCGCGGTCGCGGTGTTCTCGGGCGCCCTCGGCACGCCCAAGGCGGGATCGTCTCAGCAGGGCGCATCGGGCTCCGCGTCCTCCCAGGCCGCGGATGCCCAGAGCGGCACGCAGCCTACCGGCGCCGCAGCCTCGGACCACACCGTGGCCGACGTCGACGCCGAGAACCAGCCCGTGGTCGAGCAGCTCGAAGCGCGCTACCAAGACGACCCCTCCAACCCCACCGCGCTGCTCAACCTCGCAAACGGCTACTTTGACTGGGGCGTTGCGGTGATGAACCACGCCCAGACCGACGAGGACGACGAGCACGTGGTCGACCTCTTCTCGCGCGCCATTGCCCACTACGACGACTACCTCGAGCAGTACGGCTCGGAGGACGGCGCCAACAAGGCGGTGCAGGTGGACCGCGCCATCTCGATCTTCTACACGGGCGACCACGAGCGCGCCATCCAGACGCTCGAGGACTTTACCGCCGAGGTCGCAGACTTTGGCCCCGCATGGGCTAACCTCGGCATGTTCTACGAGAACGACGGCCGCACGGACGACGCCCGCGCCGCCTACGAGCGCGCCCTCGAGGCCGACGACGACAACGCCTACGGTGTGCGCGACTACGCCGAGGCGCGCCTGAAGGCATTGGACGCTGAGTAGCCCAGGTGCTATGCTTCGGGCTCAACCTTTTATATAAAGGAGTACATCATGGAACTGGCCATCAACACCAAGCCCGCGGTCGAGAAGTACGTCATCGCCGTTGCGGGCGAAGTCGATATCTCCAATGCCGACAAGCTCCGCACCGCCGTTGACATGGCACTCGAGCAGCCCTGCGAGGCCATTGCGCTCGACCTGTCCGAGGTGCCCTACATCGACTCCACGGGCATCGGCGTGCTCGTGGGCGCTGCGCACCGCGCCGAGGAGCGCGGCAAGGGCTTTGCCGTGGAGCGCGTGCAGCCCAACGTGCTGCGCATCGTGCAGCTCCTCGGCGTCGACCAAGAGATCACAATCTCGGGAGAATAGCGCATCTCCTGCGAGAAGCTCCTGCGCCTGCGTCGCGCGCAGGCGCAACGGGTGCTTCTCGAACGGAGGGCATGTAACCGCTCTATCAAGAACGAGCCCGCGCGGCGCCGAGGCACGCCGCACATGGTATGCTGGTGAAACTTTGTACGTTCAGCAAGGAGGTCGCTCTTGCTCGGCATCGGACAAACTGAGCTCATCATCATCGTCGTGTTCATGTTTTTGCTCTTTGGGCCCGACAAACTGCCGCAGATGGGCCGCACCATCGGCCGCGCCCTGCGCCAGTTCCGCGAGACCCAGGAGAAGATGACCGCGGTCGTGCAGACCGAGATCGTCGATCCCATGACGCAGGCGGCAAGTACTGCGCCCAAGCCCGTTGTGGAGGACGACGAGGACGCCGACCTGGAAGAGGGCGCCGAGCGTCCGGCGCGTCCCGCCAAGAAGGAGACCTTTGCCGAGCGCCGCGCGCGCCTGGCGGCCGAGAAGGCCGCGGCCGAGGCCGCCGAAGCTGAGGGAGCTGCCGCCGAGGCCGCTGACGCCGCTGGTACCGCCGAGGGCGCTGCTGCTGCCGTGGTGACGGCTGCCGCAACGGCCGAGCCCGAGCCTGCTGCCGAGCCTGCGGAGGCTCCGGCAAGCGCGCCCAAGCACTTTGCCAAGCCCGCCGCCGCATCCGCCGCGGGCGGGAAGGACGGCAAGGCTCCTGCGGCCGCCGCATCTGAGCCCGCTGCCGAGCGCGCGCCCAAGACCAGCTCGGTCGCCGACCTCTACGCGCGTCGTCCCAAGAAAAAGCCCGCCGCGCAGGCTGCGCCCACACCCGAGTCCGCCGCCGAGGCTGCCGAGCCCGAGTCGGGCGAGCCCGCGAGCGTCACCATCTTCAACGGAGGGGAGGAAGCAGAGTAGCGCCGATCCGGCCTACCTGCGCCGCATATGCCTATCGGTCCCGCGCGCATGCCGCTCTTCGACCACATCGGAGAGCTTCGCCGCCGCCTGACGATCGTCGTCGTCTCGCTTCTCGTCACGGCGCTCGTCATGTACTTCGCCACGCCCACGATCATCGACATTCTCCAGGACCCGATTCGCGAGTTCCTCGGCGAGAATGGCTACTACGTCACGGGCGCGCTCGGCGGCTTCTCGATCCGCTTCAGCGTGGCGTTCAAGTGCGCCATCGTCATCTGCACGCCGCTCATCATCTGGCAGATCCTCGCGTTCTTCCTTCCGGCGCTCAAGCCTAACGAGCGCAAATGGGTCGTGCCCACCCTGCTCATCGCCGTGGCGCTCTTCTATATCGGCGCGCTGTTCTGCTACTTCGTGATTCTCCAGGCTACCTTCGGATTCCTTATCGGCGAGTCCCAGGCCATCGGCACCGTTCTGCCCGAGGCCACCGACTACATCAACTTCGAGTTCCTGCTCATGATCGGCTTCGGCGTGGCCTTTGAGCTGCCGCTCATCGTGTTCTACCTGTCGATCTTCCGCATCGTCTCCTACGCGGCGTTCCGCGGCGCTTGGCGCTACGTGTACGTGGTGCTCATGGTCATTGCCGCCGTTATCACGCCCGACCCCTCGCCTGTGACCATGCTCTGCATGTACGCGGCGCTGCTTCTGCTCTACGAGGGCTCGCTCGCGGTCACGCGCATCGTGCTCGTGCGCCGCGGCGGCAAGGCCGCCCTCAAGGAGAAGAGCCGTCTGGCGATCTTTGCCGACGACGAGGAGGAGTAGGGCCGTGCACGAGCTCGGAATCGTATCGGGCGTCGTCGAAGTATGTGCCAAGTCAGCGCGCGAGGCGGGTGCCTCGCGCGTTTTGTCTGTACGCCTGCGCATCGGCGACATGGCCGAGGTCATGGACGAGTCGCTGCGCTTTGCCTGGGAGGCCCTCACCGAGGAGGAGCCGCTTATGCGCGGCGCCGCCCTCGAGGTCGAGGACGTGCACCCGGCGAGCATCTGCCTCGACTGCGCCGAGGAGTTCGAGCACGACCGGTTCCATCTGCGCTGCCCTGCCTGCGGAAGCGCCGACACGGTGCTCTTGCGCGGGCGCGAGCTCGAGATCGCGTCCATCGACATCGAAACGGAGGACGACTAATGGCCGAGAAGACCGTCTCCCTCAACGAACCCATCCTTTCGCGCAACGAGCGCCTGGCCGCCGAGCTGCGCCAGCGCTTTGCCGAGCACAAGGTGTACGTGGTGAACGTGCTCTCGAGCCCCGGCTCGGGCAAGACCTCCACCATCCTCGCCACCAACGAGCGCCTGCGTAGCCGTTACCGCGCCGCCGTTATCGAGGGCGACATTGCCTCCGACGTCGACGCCGTGACCATGAAGGAGGCGGGCATCCCGGCCGTGCAGATCAACACGGGCGGCCTGTGCCACCTCGAGGGCAACATGATCAAGCAGGCGGTCGACGCGCTCGACCAGGGCGTGGGGCTCGACGCCATCGACGTCATCTTCATCGAGAACGTCGGCAACCTCGTGTGCCCCGTCGACTTCGACCTCGGCGAGAACCTCTCGATCATGATCCTCTCGGTGCCCGAGGGCGACGACAAGCCCGTCAAGTACCCCGGCATCTTCCAGCACGCCGGCGCCGTGCTACTCAACAAGGTCGACGTGGCCCCTGCCTTCGATTTTGACCTTGACGCCTACAACGCCGTGCTCAACGAGCTCAACCCGCGTGCCCCGCGCTTCTCGGTGAGCGCCACCCATGGCGAGGGCATGGGCGCGTGGTGCGCCTGGCTGAGCGAGCAGATCGAGGCCGCCCGCGCGTAAGGGCCGTGACGCGCGCGTAATCGCGTCGGCGTGCAAGGCCGTCCGCGCGTAAGGTCGCCCGCGTCCGCTCGCCGCTGCCTGCCGCCGCACGGCCGCATTCCGGGCCGCCCGCGCGACGTGGCCCGCGTCGCCGCGTCTCTCGTAATCCCAGCGTGCTCTTCGGCCCCGTGCCTTCCCGCGCGGGGTCTTTTGCGTTTGGCTTGCGTTTGCCGCTCACAGCGGGATCTCCACACGCCCGGCCCCCTCGTTCGCGCCCCGCGCGGCTTTGTGGTACGTTGCATGGCACGAAGTTTCTGGCCGCACCGCCGCGCCGTCGCCCGCGTTTCTCAACGCACGGCGTGCCCGCGGTGGCGCGCACAGCGCCTGCGGCTGCAGATAAGTTAAGGAGCCTGTACGTGAAGCTCGTCATCACCGAGAAGAACGACGCCGCGCAGCAGATCGCGCGGCTTCTGAGCACGGCCGGCAAGCCCAAGGCCGACAAGGTCTACAACACGCCCGTCTACCGCTTTACGGTCGACGGCGAGGAGTGGGTCACCATCGGCCTGCGCGGCCATATTCTCGCGCCCGACTTTCCCAAGGAGCTCAAGTTCGACGCCAACGAGGGCTGGTACGCGGTAAGCCAGGAGGGCGAGGTGCTGCCCGCCGACGTGCCGGACGGCCTGGCGCGCCCGCCGTACGACACCAAGCGCAAGCCCTTCCTCAAAGACGGCATCGACATCAAGGGCTGGAAGGTTCCGAGTCTGCCGTATCTCGTGTGGGCCCCCATCGAGAAGCTTCCCGCCGAGAAAGAGATCATCCGCGCCCTCAAGAACCTCGCCAAGAAGGCCGACTCCGTGGTTATCGGCACCGACTTTGACCGCGAGGGCGAGCTTATCGGCTCCGACGCCCTTGCCATGGTGCGCGAGGTGGCGCCGACGGTGCCCGTGAGCCGCGCGCGCTACTCGGCCTTTACCAAGGGCGAGATCGACCACGCCTTCTCGAACCTCGTCGAGCTCGACCAGGACCTGGCCGATGCCGGCGAGAGCCGCCAGTACATCGACCTTATCTGGGGCGCGGCGCTCACGCGCTACCTCACCATGGCCAAGTTCGGCGGCTTTGGCAACGTGCGCAGCGCCGGTCGCGTGCAAACGCCCACGCTCGCCCTCGTGGTGGAGCGAGAGCGCGAGCGCCTGGCCTTCAAGCCCGAGGACTACTGGGTCATCTCGGGCGAGGCCCTGCCGGGTAGCGTCGATGCCGCAGACGACGACGCCTTTAAGATCGCGCACGCCGAGGGCCGCTTTACCGACGAGGCTGCCGCCAAGGCCGCCTTTGCCCGCGTCGAGAACGCCCGAGAGGCCACCGTCACGGCCGTGACCAAGAAGAGCCGTACGCAGCGCCCGCCGGCGCCTTTCAACACCACGTCGCTTCAGGCCGCTGCCGCAGCGGAGGGCATCAGCCCCGCGCGCACCATGCGCCTCGCCGAGTCGCTCTACATGGACGGCCTCATCAGCTACCCCCGCGTTGACAACACGGTCTACCCGCGCTCGCTCGACCTGCGCGAGACCGTGGGCGCGCTTCTCGCCGTGCCGCAGTACGCGCCCACCTGTCGCGACCTGCTCAAACGGCCCAAGCTCACCGCCACGCGCGGCAAACAGGAAACCACCGACCACCCGCCCATCTACCCCACGGCCCCGGCCGACCCGAGCCGCCTGGAGCCCGCGCAGTGGAAGCTCTACAACCTCATCGCGCGCCGCTTCTTGGCCACGCTCTCCGACCCGGCGGTTATCGAGGGCACCAAGCTCGCGTTCAGCGTCAACGGCGAGCCGTTCCAGGCCTCGGGCGACGTGCTCAAGGTCCCGGGCTTCCGCGCCATCTATCCCTTCGGCCTCAAGAAGGACGAGCAGCTCCCGGCCCTTGCCGAGGGCGACCGCGTGGCCGTGCGCGCCATGCAGCTCGAGGCCAAGCAGACCGAACCGCCCGCGCGCTACAGCCAGGGCAAGCTCGTGCAGGAGATGGAGAAGCGCGGCCTGGGCACCAAGTCCACGCGCGCGAGCATCATCGAGCGCCTCTACCAGGTGAAGTACTTCAAGGGCACGCCGAGCGGCCCCATCGAGCCGAGCCAGCTCGGCATGGCCATTATCGACGCGCTGCACACCTACGCGCCGCGCGTGACCACGCCCGAGATGACGAGCGAGCTCGAGGAGGACATGACCAAGGTCGCCGAGGGCAAGGACACCCAGGCGCAGGTCGTGTACCACTCGCGCGCGCTGCTCGCTGGCATGATGGACGCGCTTATCGAGCACAAGGACGACCTGGGCGAGGCCATCTCGGACGCGGTAACCGCCGACGCCCGCGTGGGCGCCTGCCCCAAGTGCGGCAAGGACCTCGTGATGAAGACGAGCGCCAAGACCCGCGGCAGTTTCATCGGCTGCATGGGCTGGCCCGACTGCGACGTGACCTACCCCGTGCCGAGCGGCGTGCGCGTGACCCCGCTCGAGGGCGACGCCGCCGTGTGCCCCGAGTGCGGCGCGCCGCGCATCAAGTGCCAGCCGTTCCGCCAGAAAGCCTACGAGATCTGCGTGAACCCGCAGTGTCCCACCAACTTTGAGCCCGACCTCAAGGTGGGGGAGTGCGCTGCCTGCGCCGAGGCCGGCCGTCACGGCGACCTCATTGCCCACAAGTCCGAGCGCACCGGCAAGCGCTTCATCCGCTGCACCAACTACGAGGAGTGCGGCACGAGCTACCCGCTGCCCCAGCGCGGCAAGCTCAGCGCCACCGGCGAGACCTGCCCCGACTGCGGCGCGCCGCTCGTGGTGGTCGAGACCGCCCGCGGCCCGTGGAAGCTCTGCGTAAACATGGACTGCCCGAGCAAGGAGAAAAAGGCCGCCTCCGGCCGCGGCCGCGGCAAGGCCAAGAGCGCCCGCAGCACAAGCAAAGCCGCCGCTAAGAAGGCCCCGGCTAAGAAGGCCGCGACGAAGAAGGCCTCGGCAGCTAAGAAGGCCACGGCCAAGAAGACTTCGGCGGCCAAGTAGCTCCCATCCCCAGCCCCAGCCCTCCCAGGTCCCGGCCCGTCCCACATCCCAACCCAACTCATCCGACAAAAAGCGCTGTTAACAGCGCTTTTTGTCTACCTCTGCCTAGCTGCGGAAACGTCACATCCCCGCAGGTCATGGCCGTATTTCTCGCCCTGCCAAAAAACGCCGTTAACAGCGTTGTTTGGCCAGGGGCCGTGCCCGCATCGGCGCGTACAATAGAGCCGTCGTACATGCGCCGGCAGCGGTGGGCGAGAAGTTCTCGCACGCCACGGCAGGGAGGAGGTCGCTCGCGTGCAGTGCACCCGCTGCGGGGCCCAGCTCAGGCCCAACAACAAGTTCTGCCCGGTCTGCGGCACTCCTGCGCCCCGGAGAAGCGCCAACGGCTCCGTGCGCCCCTCGTCAACGGCGGCGTTTCCGGCGGTTGCCGCCCCAACGCCGGCCGCGGCGCCTCCCGCCGAGCGCGGGGGAGGCGGCGCCATCTTGGCCGCCGTGGCAGTGGCCGTGGTGGCAGTTGCGGTGGTTGCCGTGGCGCTGGTCTTTGCCTGGCGCGGCCGCGCGGACTCCGCAGAAGATCTCAACGTGGTGTACTACGGCCAGGCAGATGCCGTGAGGGTGTCTGCCGTGACCCTCATCGTTCCCTGCGACAGCAGCAACGAGCCCATCGAGAAGTACTCCGTTGTCATCAAGCCGGCCGACACCGCCTCCGAAGACGCGCTCGGCGGCATCACCGAGCTCGAGGTCGAGGGCACGAGCGGCTTTGCCGTTGGCAACTTCGGCGGCGTTGAGGACGGAGAGTTCGTCCTCAACATCGAGGACCACCGCAGCGGCCGCACGCGCAACGTGCTCGTAAGCTACGATGTCGACAACGTCGACGCACCCGCCGAGCTCCGTGCCGAGGAGCAAGGCGCGGCGGACAGTGCCGCGAGCGAACCGTCGTTTTTGGAGGGCCTGCTCCCGTAAAGGAACGGTCGACGCAGGGCGCCCGTCTTTGACGCTTGCGCCCTGATGGGGGAAGATCTGACGGCTGGGATCGCGGGGCGGAGAGCGCTTCCGGGTCTTGCGCCTTTCATCGCTGCGGCTGCTTGCAAAGGGCGCGAGACGCAGCGCCAATGCATGGTCACGCGGCCAAGAGGCCGGCGTGCGAGGAGGATTGAGATGGGCGAGAACGTTTTGCAGGACACGGGCGGCTCCCCGGCGCTCAGCGCCGACGAGCGCTGCTGCGCAGAGGGTCGCTGCTGCCCGCTGCCGCGCTGCGGCCGCTTCGTAACGCTCGAGGGCATCGACGGCTGCGGCAAAACCACACAGGCGCGCTTGCTCGTCAAGGCGCTCGAGTGCGCCGGCTACCCGGTGCTCGCCCTGCGCGAACCCGGCGGCGCGCGCATCTCCGAGCAGATCCGCTCGGTGCTTCTCGATCCCGAGAACCGCGCCATGGGGCCGGTCTGCGAGCTTCTGCTCTACGAGGCCGCCCGCGCCCAGCTCGTGCACGAGATCGTCAAGCCGGCGCTCGCGGCGGGCAGGATCGTCGTGTGCGACCGCTTTTACGATTCCACGACCGCCTACCAGGGCTTTGCCGGCGGCTTGGGCGCCAAGGTCACGCGCCGCGCCAACGAGCTCGCCGTGGCCGGATGCCGCCCCGACCTCACGATCGTCTACGACCTGAGCGTGTCCGAGGCCGCCCGTCGCGCAAGCGCGCGCGGGGCCGCCGATCGCATGGAGGCCAAGGGCCTTGCGTACCAAGAGAAGGTCGCGCGCGGCTTTGCCGCCGTTGCCGCCGCCGAGCCCCAGCGCGTGCGCACCGTGAGCGCTCTCGGCAGTGTGGCCGAGGTCTTCGAGCGCACGGCCGCCGTGGCCGAGCAGGCCCTTGGGTTTGCCATCGGCGGCGCGCCGGTGGCACGCGCCCTCGAGGAGCTGGTGTAAGTGGGCGCCGACCAGCCGAGAAGCACTCCCGCCGCGCAGGCCTCCCCGGCCTCGGGCGCCGCCGCCAGCCCAAGCGCCCCCGCTTCCGCCGGCGCCCCCGCTTCTGCCAGTGCCCCCGCCGCTCTTGGCGAGCGCTCGCTTCTCGCCAACCTCTCGGGCCAGCCCCGCGTGCGCTCGTTTTTGACGCGCGCCGTAACGTCGGGCCGTACGGGACACGCCTACCTCTTCGTGGGCTCCCCGGGCTCGGGCAAGCTCGATGCCGCCTATGCGCTGGCCCAGGCCATCGTGTGCCCCAACGGCGGTTGCGGCACCTGCGACGAGTGCCGCCGCGCTGCGCACCGCGCCCATCCCGACGTGCACTACTACGCGCCCGAGAGCGCCACGGGCTACCTCGTGGCCCAGGTGCGCGATCTTCTCGCCGACGTTGCGCTCGCCCCGGTGCGCGCCGCGTCCAAGGTCTACATCGTCGACCGCTGCGACCTGCTCCGCGCCGCCTCGGCAAACGCCCTGCTCAAAACGCTCGAGGAGCCACCGGCGGGCGTGGTGTTCATTCTGCTCGGCACCTCAGCCGACACCATCTTGCCCACCATCGTCTCGCGCTGCCAGTGCGTACCGTTCCGCGTGGTCCCGCTCGAGGAGGCCGCCCACGCCGTGCACGCCGCAACCGGGCTCGACGACGCGCGCTGCCGCATGGCGGTGGCCGTTGCCGGCAGCCCCGCCCGTGCCGCTGAGTTTCTCAAGTCCTCCGAGCGCATGGAGGCCCGCCGCGTCATGCTGCGCGCGCTCGACGGCCTGGCTTACGCCGACGAGGCCGACGTGCTCGGTGCCGCCAAAGAGCTCTTGGCCGCCGTCAAGGCGCCGCTCGCCGAGGTCAAGTCGACCCAGCAGGCGGTTCTCGACCAAAACGCCGACTACCTCAGCCGTGGAGCATTGAAGCAGCTCGAGGATCGCAACAAGCGCGAGCTTTCGGCGCGTGAGCGTTCGGGTATTATGGAAGTGTTGGCGAGTGCGCGTTCGCTTTTTCGCGACGTGCTGCTCGGCCTCGAAGACCCGCACGCCGCACCCGTTAACGGCGACGTGCCCGAAGTGGTCGACCGCCTGCGGGCGCGCGCGTCGGTTTCCGGCGCGGTTGCCGCGCTGGCCGCGGTCGAGGCGTGCGAGAAGCGCATCCAGCGCAACGTAACTCCGCAGCTGGCCCTCGAGGTCATGCTTTTCGAAATAAGGAAGACGCTATGCCGGTAGTTCTACCCGTGAAGTTTGCCTATGCCTCGCGCGAGTTGTGGTTTGACCCTGCGGGCGTTCCCGCCGAGGAGGGCGACCACGTTATTTGCTCCACCGAGCGCGGCACCGAGATCGGCCTGGTCACGGCCGACGCCTTCGAGGTCCCGCTCGAGGAGCTCGCTGCTCCGCTCAAGCCCGTTCTGCGCATCGCCACCGACGAGGACCTCGACTTTGCCGAGGGCCTTGCCGAGCGCGGCGAGGACTCCATGTACGACTTCCGCCGCCTCGTCGAGAAGAACAGGCTCGACATGAAGCCCGTGGCGGTGGAGTACCTCTTTGGCGGCGAGAAGGCCGTGTTCTACTTTGCCGCCGAGGACCGCGTTGACTTTCGCCAGCTCGTGAAGGACCTGGCGTCGTTCTTTCACATTCGCGTTGACATGCGCCAGATCGGCGTGCGCGACGAGACCCGCCTGGTGGGCGGCTACGCGCACTGCGGCCAGGAGCTGTGCTGCGCGCGCTTTGGCGGGCAGTTCGAGCCGGTCTCGATCCGCATGGCAAAGGAGCAGGACCTGCCGCTCAACTCGTCCAAGATCTCGGGCGTGTGCGGCCGCCTCATGTGCTGCCTGCGCTACGAGTTCGAGGCGTACAAGGACTTCAAGGGCCGCGCGCCCAAGAAGAAGGCCGTTATCCAGACGCCGCTCGGCAAGGCCAAGATCCAGGAGTACGACACGCCCAAGGAGCAGCTCGTGCTGCGCCTCGAGAACGGCAAGAGCTTCCGCGTGAATCTTTCCGACATGACCTGCTCCGACGAGGCCTGCAAAAAGGCAGAGGAGCAGCACTGCGCCTGCCGTCCCGACACCGTGACGCGCGACGTGCTCGAGCGCATTGACTCGCCCGACATCGCCATGGCGCTGCTCGACCTCGACCGCGCCAACGGAGTGGTGCTTGACCAGGGCCTCGCTGATTCCGACCGCATCGAGACCTCAGGACCCACGCCGCGCCGCCGCCGTTCGCATGGCGGCGAGGGACGCGGCGGCAACGGGGGCTCCGAGGGCGCGCGCACGCCGCGCCGCCGCTCCAAGGGCTCCGACGAGGCTCAGCGCTCCGGTGCCGCCAAGGGCGGCAAGGGTTCGGCTGCGCCCGCGCAGGGCAGCCGCCGCGGGCAGGCTCAGGAGGCGGCTCCCGCATCGGGTCG
>CASEEV010000080.1 GCA_949287065.1 uncultured Collinsella sp. | reverse complement strand
GTCGGCCACGTTTTCGCCGACGCGCGCGTGTTCCCGCGCTTTGCCGTGCTGAACCCCGAGTTCACCTACTCGCTGCCCACGTACCAGATGGTCTCCGGCATCTTCGACATCATGAACCACATTACCGAGCAGTACTTCTCGGGCACGGATGACAACACGTCCGACTACCTCTCCGAGGGCCTCATGCGGTCGCTGGTCACCGCCAGCCGCGCCGCCGTGGCCGATCCGGAGGACTACGAGGCCCGCTCCAACATCATGTGGTGCGCCACCTGGGCGCTCAACACGCTCGTGGCCTGCGGCAAGACCACGGACTGGGAGGTCCACATGCTCGGCCAGGCCGTGGGCGCCCACACCGACGCTACGCACGGCATGACGCTGGCCGCCGTGGCGCTGCCGTACTACCGCCTGGTCATGCCCTATGGCGTGGAGAAGTTCGCGCGGTTCGCGACCAACGTGTGGGGCGTCTCGCCGGAGGGCCGCACGACCGAGGAGCTCGCAGCCGCCGGCCTCGACGCCATGGAGGCCTGGATGCGCGAGATCGGCTGCGTCATGAGCGCGGGCGAGCTCGGCGTCACCGAGGACATGGTCGAGGCCATCGTGGACAGCACTCTCGTCATGCAGGGCGGCTACCACCCGCTCTCCCGCGACGAGATCGTCCAGGTCCTCCGCGCGAGCCTGTAGGGAGGCCGTCAAACATGAAAAAGAACATCGGATCAAAAGCGAGAAGGCCGCCGACTGCCTGAGTTTTGCCAGGGCGCGTAAGGGCGAGGCCGCCAAGAACTAGCCCCGGCTTGTGAGAGGAACCGCGGGCCAGCGGCTCGTCTCACCGAGGGAGGACGGAGAAGAACATGCTGACGAGAAGAACGTTCGTGAACGCAGTGGCTGCGACTGCAGTGACGACGGCACTTGCCGGGTGCGGTGTGAAGACGGCTGAGGTGTCCGGGCCTGCAGCGGGCGAATCTGCTGCGGCGCTGGGCTCGGCGTCCGATGGCGTAGCTGACGATCCCATGGGCTCGGGTGCGGCTGCCACGGCGGTTCCCGTCTACTTTACGCGCAGCATCACCTCTGCTGGCCTGCGGGCCGCCTTCGATGCGCTGGGTTTCTCGCCCGAAGGCAACATTGCCGTGAAGCTCTCCACCGGCGAGCCGGGAGGGCACAACTTCCTCTCGCCGGACCTAATCGCGGACCTGGTGCACGATCTCGACGCCACGGTCGTGGAGTGTAACACCGCCTACGGAGGGGCACGCGGCACCACGGAGAGTCACCTGCGAGCGGCCGCCGACCACGGCTTCACCGCTATCGCGGACGTGGACATCATGGACGCCGACGGCTCGACGAGCCTGCCCGTCACAGGCGGCACGCACCTCACGGAGGACCTCGTGGGCGCCCATCTGGCAAACTACGACTCCGTGGTCTCGCTCGCGCACTTCAAGGGGCATGCGATGGGCGGCTTTGGCGGGGCCATCAAGAACTGCTCCATCGGCATCGCGGCGCGCGAGGGCAAGATGCTCATCCACAGCGCGGGCACCTCCACCACGGGCTGGGGCAGTCCCGCGCAGGACGACTTCCTCGAGTCCATGGCCGAGGCCGCCAAGGCCGTGAGCGACCACTTCGGTGGTGTGGGCGGCGCTATGGCGTACGTCAACGTGATGAACCGCCTCTCGGTGGACTGCGACTGCGACTCGCATCCGGCGGAGCCCGAGATGGCAGACGTCGGCATTCTGGTCTCGCTCGATCCGGTGGCGCTTGACCGCGCGTGCGTGGATCTGGTTTACGCAGCGGAGGACGGCTCTGCGCTCGTGGAGCGCATCGAGAGCAGGAACGGCGCCCACACGCTCGACCACGCCGAGAAGATCGGTCTGGGCTCGCAAAGCTACGCGCTTGTGGACTTAGACGTATGAAGGCGACTGAGAGAAGGCGCCGGGATTGAGAAATGATGCAAAGAGTGATCGGATAGGAGAAGAACATGCTGACGAGAAGAAACTTCCTTATGGCGGCAGCGGGGACGGCGTCTGTGCTGCTTGCCGGATGCGCATCGGAGCCCGAGTCCGGGCAGCGGGTGCAGAGCGATGCTGCGGCGGTGCGCGGTTCCGAGATTGCCGACGAGCCTGCAGCGGACGCCCCCGCCAACGAAGGCGCAGCGCCGGCAGGCGCGACCCTCGTGGCGTACTTCTCGGCAACGGGCAACACGGAGGGCGTTGCCGCCGCGATTGCCGAGCGCCTGGGTGTAGACGTCTTTGCTATCGAGGCGGCGGAGCCCTATACGGATGCGGATCTCAATTACAACGACGATGCTTCCCGTACGAGTGTCGAGCGTGCGGACGGTACCAACCCGGAGCTCGCGCAGGTCACGCCCGATGACTGGGCCGACTACGACACGGTCTTTCTCGGCTACCCGATCTGGTGGGGCGAGGCGGCTTGGCCGCTGCGCACGTTCGTGGCGGGCAACGACTTTGCCGGCAAGACCGTGGTGCCGTTCTGCACCTCGGCGTCTTCGGGCATCGGGCGTTCGGGCGAGCTTCTGACAGAGGCGGCAGGTGCCGGAGAATGGCTCGAGGGCGAGCGTTTCTCGGCAGGTGCAGGCAGCGAGGCGGCCGAGTGGGCAGCTGGCCTGGGATTGCAAGAAGGGAGAAGAGCGTGAATATCGTTATTCTGCAGGGGAGCCCCAACCGTGACGGGTCGACTGCCATTCTGGTGGAAGAGTTTGCGCGTGGTGCGCGTGAGGCTGGCAACACGGTGGAGCGCGTCGACGTGGCGCGGATGGGCGTGAGGCCGTGCACGGGCTGCGTGAGCTGCGGCTACGGTGCGCGTCCATGCGTGCAGTACGACAGCATGGCTGAGATTCTCGAGAAGATCCTCGCGGCCGATATGGTCGTGTTTGCGACGCCGCTCTACTACTACGGTATGACGGCGCAGCTCAAGGCCGTGATCGACCGGTTCTGCTCCGAGAACTCTGCCATCACGGCGCGGCGGCTCAAGGCTGCGCTGCTCACGGTTGCCTGGAATGCGGACGATTGGACGTTTGAGGCGCTTGTGGCGCACTACAGGACCATCGTTCGGTACTTGGATATGGCCGACTGCGGCATCGTGCTGGGCTACGGCTGCGGAACGCCGTCCATGACGCGTGCCAGCGACGCTCCGCAGCAGGCCTACGAGTTGGGTCGCTCGCTGTAGGGGCTGTACCAGCGCTTGAGTCTTTTGTTCTCACAGAGGCCGATCGCCTTCGCCGCAGCGAGTGTGCGACGAAGGCGATCACATTGCGCGCAGGCACTTCGTTGGTTGCTCGGCCGCCCCTACCGGATGAAGTTCGTTTGCTGGCCGGCCTCCTGTGCGGGAAGCTCCACGCCCGCCGCGCGGCCCGCCTCCAGGCACTTGAGCATCCAGGCCATGTTGCGGCCGAGCTGGCGCATGGTCCAGAGGCCCTCGGCGTCCTGCTCGGTCTCTGCGGCCACGTTGCCGTGGACGTTGTTCCAGTAGCGCGAGCTCACCACCGGCATCTGCGCGATGGTAAAGAACTTGTTGATGTCGTCGAAGGCAGAGGTGGTGCCGCCGCGCCGGGCGCTTGCCACGGCAGCTGCGGGCTTGTAGGCGAGCACGTTCTTCTCGCCCGCGCGGCCGTTGCTGTAGAAGAGGCGGTCCATGAAGCCCAGAAGCGACGCCGCAGCATGCGCGTAGTGGACCGGCGCGCCAAAAACGAAGCCGTCGGCCTCGGCGGCCTTGGGGCGGAACTCGTTCACCACGTCGTCAAAGGCGCAGCGGCCGAGCTTGGCGCAGCCTCCGCAGGCAACGCAGCCGCCCACGGGGCGCGCGCCGATCCAGAAGATCTCCGTCTCAATGCCCTCGGCTTCGAGGGTGCGTGCCACCTCCTCGAGCGCGCGGTTGGTGCTCCCCGCCTTGTGCGGGCTTCCGTTCACGAGCATGACCTTCATGGGTCTCTCCTTCCGATGGTGCGCCGTTGTTAGCGGTTCTCGTAGTGGCCTCGACAGGAGACGATGCGCACCACGTCCCCGTCGACTCTGTAGGTGAGACGGTTCTTCCCGTCTATGCGAACGCTGCTCAGCCCCTCTTGTGAGTGTCGGAGCAGCTCGGCTTTGCCGATTCCCGGCTCTGTTCCTCTGGTTCGCGCAATGTCCTTGAGAAGTGCGTTGATACGTCGGAGCGTCTTTTTGTCCTGCGTGAGCCAGTATTGCTAGTCGGCCCATGCCTGGTCGTCCCAGAGGTACGGCATCCTTAGACCTCCACGAGGTCGTGCGCGGTCTCGTATCCGTCGCGCATGGCACGATAGCGGGCATCCATCTCCGCCGTGTACTCAAGCTCGCTGGGCGTGCGTCGACGCACGTCAAAGGGAAAACCCCCGTCTTCGACGAAGCGCTTCATGAAGACCGTGAGTGCCGAGGTTGCGCTCAGCCCGAGCTCTTCCGCCGTTGCCTCAAACGCTCGCTTGAGGTTGACGTCGACGCGGTTGCCGAGGGGCGCGGTTGTGGTAGACATGTCGACTCCTTGCGTCATCTGATGTTGTATATAGTTTATCCAATACCGAATGATGGCAAACATATGCAAATAATTTCAAATAATGTCCTAATGTATGTGCAGTCGAGCTTTTATACGCCAGCACGAGAAAGGGTGGTGCACACAGGGCATAATCGCTTATTACTTCAAGGAACATCACGGTATACGTTATAAGCAATTGTGCCGAGTTGTTCGTCGGCAGAAAATACAGGTAAAGGGGCGTCTCTTTACCGCGTTGGAGGTAGATCATGCAGTACGCAACGCTCGGACATTCCGGCATCAGGGTATCCAAAATCTGCCTGGGAGGCATGAGCTTCGGCAAGGCCTCGCCCGACTTTCACCAGTGGACGATCGGACCGGAGGACACCAAGGCGGTGATCGCCCGCGCTCTCGACTGCGGCGTCAACTTTATCGATACCGCCAACACCTACGCGTTCGGCACGAGCGAGGAATATATCGGCCGCGCCCTGCGCGAGCTTGGCATCCAGCGCGATCAGGTGGTGCTGGCCAGCAAGGTCTTCTTTAACGAAGGCCGCCTTTCGCGCGAGGCCATCAACCGCGAGATCGACGGCACGCTCAAGCGCTTGGGAACCGACTACCTCGACCTCTATATCATCCATCGCTTTGACTACGGCACGCCTATCGAGGAGACCATGGAGGCGCTCGACGGCTTGGTGCGCGCGGGCAAGGTGCGCGCGCTCGGCGCGAGCGAGATGTACGCCTACCAGCTGCACAACATGCAGGTGGTTGCCGAGCAAAATGACTGGACCACGTTCACGAGCATGCAGTGCCACTACAACCTGCTCTACCGCGAAGACGAGCGCGAGATGATTCCCGTGTGCCGCCAGTTTGACATGGCGCTCACGCCCTACTCCCCCATGGCCTCGGGGCACCTGTGCCGCCCCACGTGGGACTCGGACTCCAAGCGCTCCGTCACGGACGCGACCATGCGCAACAAGTACGACGCTGCGCGCGAGAACGACATGCAGGTCATCGCGCGCACGGCGGAAGTGGCCGAGAAGCACGGCGTGCCGATGGCGCAGGTGGCGCTTGCCTGGCATTGGGCGCGCGGCGTGGAGGCGCCGATCGTGGGCTGCTCCAGGCCCGAGCGCGTTGACGACGCCGTGGCGGCGCTCGATGTGGAGCTGAGCGCCGACGAGATCGCCTACCTCGAGGAGCCGTACGCGGCGCACGAGCTGGTGGGGCCCTTGGCGCGTCCGGGCGAGAAGGCGCTGGCCGGCACGACCGATCCCAACAAGAAGTAGGCGCCGTGCTGGCTGGCACCTTTGCGCCTGCGTGCGCGTGTCGCAGGCGAGAAGTGTCGCTCGCGGTGCTGGAAAACAGCAAGTACGACTATGGGGGAGACAAATATGAGCAAGACATTGGTTGCGTACTTCTCGGCAAGCGGAACGACGGCACGTGTGGCGCGCGAGATCGCCCGGGCCACGGGCGCGGACCTGTACGAGATCGCGCCGCGCGTGGCGTACTCGGCCGCTGACCTCGATTGGAACGACAGCACGAGCCGCACCTCGCTCGAGCGCGCCGACGACGCCGCGCGCCCCGAGCTGCTGAGCGCCCTGCCCAACACCGAGGACTACGACACGGTGTTCGTGGGCTTTCCGGTGTGGTGGTACGTGGAGCCGCGCATCGTCGACACATTCATCGAGGGCGTTGACCTGGCGGGCAAGACGGTCGTTCCGTTTGCCACGTCGGGCGGGTCGGGCATCAGCGGGGCCGAGAAGCGCATGCACGGCCTGCGCCCCGACGCTGAATGGAAGCCCGGCAAGCTCCTCAACGGCGCAAACGCCGCCGCCTGGGCGCTGGCCGCTCTCTAGCCTATCTGCCGCCCGCGGTGCGCGCCTCATGCACGTCGGTTATTTGCGGACCAAGGTTCTCGCCACGCGCGGCTACATTGCCTCACTGGCGAGAGCCTGACGGGCGGGCTCCGCTTTGGCGTCGGTCCCGTTTTGCAGCTCCTTCAAAAACAACTGCGCCGCATGCGAGAGCGCCACGCCGCGTTTCCAGGCCACGTCGATGGGCGACACGGCGGGCGGGTACATCAACCTGAACTCGAGACCGGTGCCGGGGCCGGTGGGGGTGATCCCCTCAAAGGTGATCATGCGGCCGACGCCCTCGCGCACAAGAAGGGCGGCGTTGTAGTTGAGGTTGAACGTGACGGCAACGTTGATGGTGGAGGCGTGGTCGCCGAGCCAGGCTGTGAGCACGCTGGACGGCGCGTCGTTGAGCCAGAGGCGCTCGGGCACGATAAGCGGAGCGTCGCCGAGGTCCGCGGGGCCGACGGTTTCCTGCGCCGCAAGGGGGTCGTCGTTGCGCATGAGCACGCCCCAAGCGTCGGTGGGGCGCAGGCGCACGGAGTCGTACCGGTCGATGTTCTGGTAGTTCATGAGTACGGCAAAGTCGTCGACGCCGTGCTCAAGGCGCTCGATAAGGTCGATGGCGTTGCTGCTGTGCAGGCAGAACCGTACGTTGGGGTACCGCTCGCGAAAGGCGCGCACCGCTTGCGCGATAACGCGGAAGCCCTCGCTTTCGCCGGCGCCTATATGGATGGTGCCGGCAACGATCTCGTCGGGCTGGGCAAAGTCCGCCTCGGTCTGATTGGCGAGCCCTACGATCTCCTCAGCGCGTCGGCGCAGGTAGAGGCCCTTTTCGGTAGGTACTACGCTGCGGCTGTGGCGCTCGAGCAGCTGGGTGCCCAGCTCGCGTTCCAGCGCGGCTATTTGGCGCGAAAGGGCCGGCTGCGTAATGTGCAGCACCTCGGCGGCGCGCGACATGGTCCCCTCTTGGCAGATGGCCAAAAAATAACGCAGCGTACGGAGTTCCATGGTGTCTTGCCTTTCTCGCTATGTCCTGCCGTTGTACTGGCAAGCATAATAAGAACTCATAACGCAGTATAGAGCATAAGCAATAGTATTTCTCGTGCGAGAAGCGCATCATGATGGTGTGCCGTTTAGCGGCTGCAATGACGGAAAGACGCAACAGGGAGGGGCTAGCCGTGGCCACACGTGTTGAGCTGCGTTTTGAGAACATCCGCGTGGCCTGCGACCTCGACGATACGCCGTGTGCCAGTGCGCTGGTCGAGCGTCTTCCGCTTGCGCTTTCGTTTTGCGGCACGGGCGTGGCGCTCTGCGCCCAGCTGCCCTTTGCGTTGCCCGTCAAGGCATGCGAGGCGCGCTGCGGTTGGCGCAACGGAGACGTTGGCTTTAAGCCGCAAGGCACATGGCTGACCGTGTGCCTGGACGACGAGGAGAACTCGGCGCGCTACGGGAGCCACGTGGTCGTGGGGCACGTGGCGACCCTCGGGGATCTTGCGAAGCTGCGCGGTCTTGTGGGTGCCCACAACGCTCAGCTGGTTTGCGCGGCGCCTCGCGGCGAGAAGAGCGAGCGCGTACAAGAGGGGGAGTCGTAATGGCGGACATCGCAAGCGTGCTGGGGAGCATGTTCTCGCTGATCATCGTTACGTCTCTGGGGTACGTGGCAACGAAGCTCGGCTATCTTTCTGCCGAGATTCGCCCCAAGCTCTCCGCGCTTATCCTTAACATCACGCTGCCGTGCACCATCTTGGTGTCGGTGGGCAAGGTCGATTCGTCCACGGGCGCAGAGGCCATCACCTGGTCGTTTGTGCTGGCATTTGCGCTTTTCTTCGTTATGCTCGCCGCGGGCTTTATTGCCGTCCAGCTCCTGCGCGTCCCGCGCGCCGAGCGGAGCCTCTACCTGTTCATGGGCGTGCTTACCAACACGGGCTTCATCGGGTTTGCCGTGCTGGAATCGATCTTCGGCGGAGCCTCGGTCTTCCTGGGCAGTATCTTCATCGCCGTGTCCAACGTGTTTCTCTACAGTATCGGCATCGCGGTGCTGCGTTCCGGCAGCCGTCGCGCTCAGGCTGCGGACGGTGCGCCGCGCCGGCGCTTTATAGACGTGCGCGGCATGCTCAAAGACATGGTCAACGCTCCCCTGATTGCGAGCCTTATCGCCATGGCGGTGTTCTTCGCGGGCGTCGAGCTGCCGAGCCCCGTTGTGCAGGCGGCCGACATGGCCGGCGGTATCACCGCTCCGCTTGCCATGATGCTCGTGGGCATATCCATTGCCAACGCCAACCTGCGCGAGGTTCTCTCCGAGTGGCGCCTGTGGGGCTTCACGATCATCCGGTTCCTCGTTGCTCCGCTTGCGGCGTACGCGATTCTCGCTCTGGCAGTGCCCTCTGAGCTGGCGCTCGGCGTGTTTGTCATCATGCTCGCCATGCCTACGGGCTCTATGGCGGGGCCTCTCGCCACAACGTACGGACAGGACGGTAACCTGGCGGCGCGCGGCACCATTGTTTCGACTATCGCGAGCTTTGCTATCGTGCCGGTTCTCATGGCCGTGATGAGCATGGCGTAGCTCAGTCGGCGCAGGGCGGGTGAGAAGCGCCTGTCGTTCGCGCCTGCCCCTGGGGGGCAGTGAAGTGTTGGTAACCAGGCTGTGCCGGCGCCTTTGAGGCCGGCGGGCGGTAAAGCGCCGCCTTGCAAGAAAGGGGACTATCATGGCAGTCAAGCAAACCGCAGGCCGCAACCAGCTGGGCGTGGTGGCACCCAAGTTCGCCGAGCTCAACGACGACGTGCTCTTTGGCGAGGTGTGGTCGCGCGAGGACAAACTCTCGCTCAAGATGCGCTCCATCGTCACGGTGGTGACGCTCGTGGCCAAGGGTATGGTCGACAGCTCGTTTGAGTACCACATGGCAACCGCCAAGAAGAACGGCGTCACGCGCGACGAGATGGCCGAGATCCTGACCCACGAGGCGTTCTACGCCGGTTGGCCCAACGCGTGGGCTGCCTTCCGCGTGCTGCTCACGGTGTACGGCAACGAAGCCGACGACGGTACGGGCCAGAGCTTCTCGCCGATGTTTGGCAAGGGCAACCCCAACGACGGCTATGCGCAGTACTTTGTCGGCCAGTCGTTCCTGAACCCGCTGACCGACCCGGCCGAGTGCGGCATGGCGCTTTCTAACGTGACGTTTGAGCCGGGGTGCCGCAACAACTGGCACATTCACCATGCCGACAAGGGCGGCGGCCAGATGCTCGTGGTGACCGACGGCCGCGGCTGGTATCAGGAGTGGGGCAAGGAGCCGCAGCTTCTCACGCCGGGCACCGTGGTGTTTATCCCCGCAGGCGTGAAGCACTGGCACGGCGCTGCTGCTGACAGCTGGATGAGCCACATTGCCTTTGAGGTCCCGGGCGAGAACACCTCCAACGAGTGGCTCGAGCCCGTTGACGACGAGGCCTACCCCCAGGTGTAGCCGCCGCAGGGCTGGCCAAAAAACGTTGTTATCAGCGATAATTGGCTAGGCGATTCTAACCCCTCCTACCTGCGCGAACGTAGCAAAATACCAGGTAGGAGGGGTAGGCCAAAATACGCTGTTAAGAGCGTTGTTTGGATCGGGGTTGGCGGGCAGCTTAGAAGGAGGGCGCTGTGGACAAACGCGCAACCGAGAACTACAAGTTCTTCTCGCACACCGCGTGCGAGTTTTATCCGTGCCACGAGATGCCTTCGGACGAGGAGCTCAACTGCCTCTTCTGTTATTGCCCGCTGTACTGTTTGGGGCCCGACTGCGGCGGCAACTTTGCCTACGTGGGCGAGAAGGGCGATATCAAGGACTGCAGCGCCTGCACCGTGCCCCACCGCCGCGAGAACTACGACTACGTCATGCGGCAATACGAGCGCGTGAAGGCCATTGCCGCCCCGCACTAGCCCAGCGCCGCGCCCCGCCTGCCCGCGCGCCTTTCTCCTCGCGTGCTACCGACATGCCCCTCTCCCCGCGTGCACCGCAAGGTTCGCAGCTATCGGCGCGCGCCGCAAGATTACGCAAGCGGCCGCATGTGCCGCAAGATTACGCAAACGGCCGTATGTGCCGCAAGATTACGCAGTCGGCAGGCATTACGGGCGGTTTCCGGTCTCTTGCTCCGTCCAGCTGCGTAATCTTGCGGCTGCTGCGTCTGGTTGCGTCATCTTGTGGTGTGGCGGCTTTGGCTGTTGCCGCCCGCTGCGGCGCCTTGCCGCAAGGCCTGCTGACCCACGCCCTGGTGCTCTCCTGCGTGGTTGCCCTGATGGTCTCGTGCTTCTGCCTGGGCCTGGGATCCGCCGCCCGCTCCGTTGCCGTGTCGGTAACCGTGCTCTCCCGCGTCATGCACGCTGCCACCAGAAACGCTGACTCCCGAGCTCGCTGCCAGGTCGAGAAGCTCGCGCATGGTCATGCCGCCCGCCTCGTCGGCGGTGATCTCGACGCCGGCGTCGAGAAGCTCCTGGTACACGCGGTACTTGCCAAGTCCCAAGCCGGCGTCGTGCGCCGCATGATGCTCGTCCTCGCTCGCATGGCTGCAGGTTACGTTGCCCGTGCCGTCGCGGTCGAGGCAGTGGGCGCCCACGGTTTCAAGCGTGCTCGCTCGGGCTTCGTCGTCGCAGACGATCGTCACGCGTACGGCGCTGTTCTCGGACCGGTACGCTTTGAGCGCGTCGTCGATGGCGTCCATGGCGTCCTCGTACGTCATGCCGTCAACGTCTGCGGCCGCCAGAACGGCGGCACCGTCGTCGTTGAACGCCTCGGTGCTCGCAACGCGGTCGATGCGGTTGATGCCCAGCTCAAGCGAGGGGTTTACGTCGATCGCCACGTACGCGGAAGGGAGAAGCGCCCACGCCGCGCCGCCCGCGCCAAGAGCCACGAGCACCAGGCAGGCGGCCAGTGCGGCAAGAACCCGCGTGCGCCGGAAGGGGAGGCGGGCACGCCGACGAGCGGGTGCTGCTGCGGCCGCCGCGGCGCATGGGCCGGCAACCCCCTCAAAGGCGGTCTTTGCACGGGGCGCCGTATCAAGAATCTCCGCAGCACGAGTCTGCCCGCCGGCATCGCCTGCCGACGCCGCGGCAACGGGCTCGCCCGTCTCCTCCTGCGCGCGCTTCTCCTCGATCATGGCGAGCGTGCGCTCCGCAAGCCCCGCGGGCATATGCTGGGCGTCAAAGGCCTCGCGCATGCGCTTCTCTATGTCGGTCGTCATGACAGGGCCTCCCTCAGCTTCTTCTTGCCCCGCGAGATCCACGAATACACGGTTCCTTCAGGCATGCCGGTCATCTTAGAGATCTCGGGCGCGGTGTATCCCTCGTATAGCGCCAGGTAAAGCTGGGTTTTGGGCGGGTCGCCCAGCTTGTCCATGGCGGCGAGGATCTCGTGCAGCCCCGTTTGGTCGTCGTCCGTGGTTGCGCCGAGGGCCGCCTCGCGCCCCTCGTCAACGAGCTCGTCAACCGAGGCGTTGCGCTGGCGCGCCGCTTTGAGCACGTCCTTGCAGGCGTTTATGGCAACGCGCAAGAGCCATGCTTTTACGTGGGCGTCGCTAGAGAAGTGCTTCTCGCTCAGCGCGTACTTGAGAAACACGTCTTGAAAGACGTCCTCTGCATCGCTTGCGGGCAGGTAGACAAGGCAGGCGCGCCACACGGCGTCGCCGTGGGCGCGCATGGTGCGCTCTATGTCACGCGCATCGCGCACGCTGCCTCCCTACGATGGTGCTTTGGGGCGTAATCGTACCTGCTCTATCTTACCGCCGGCCCGTGCGTGCTGTTGTGGGTGGACCGTTTAGCAGCGGCCGTGGTGTCCGCCGCCGTTGCCATGGTGCCCGCCGGACGCAGCGCCGTATCCGTAGCCCTGACCGCTCCCGTTGCCCGTGCCGTAGCCGTAACCCTGGCCGGTGCCGTCGCACGCGCCATTCCCCGCGCCGGTGCCATAGTTGTCGCACACGCCGTCGCCGTTGGCGTCGACGTAGTTAGCGCCGCCGCCGTTGCCCACGGTCGTACTAGCGGAGTCGCTGCCCTGAGCGCTGGCGGCACTGCTCGCGGCATCCTGCTTGGCGCAGTGGTCGCACACGCCGTCGCCGTCTTCGTCAACGTAGTAGCCGCATTCGCTGTGAACGCCTGCGCAGGCAGCGCCGCAGGTGTCGCAGATGCCGTCGCCGTCGGTGTCCCAATAGCCCGGGCACGCGCGATCGCTTGCCGCCCTGGGCACGCTCGTCTCTGCCTTCCCGGCAGCCTGGGTCGTGGCGTTGTTGCCCGTTCCGTCGCCAGGGCCGAGCCCAAAGCCGCCCGCAACGGCGGGAACAGCGGTAAACAGGCTCGCTCCCAGCACAAACGCCCCTGCTGCGCCGGCAACGCCGAGCGCGATCCGCTTCTTCGACCCGTTCTTCTCGCTCCGCTTCTTCATAACGATCACTCCTTCGCCGTCGACTCCTGCTGTGCCGGGAGGTAAAGTGATCGGCTTGCGAAAAGGCGCCGTTCTCCTGGCTCTCGCTTCTCGCCGCCTTGCCCTTCTCCCTTCACCTACAACACGAGCGAGCGCCGCGGATCCTTGCGCCATTTCCCACCTTTTTTATCTATGCGCCAGAGGTATGGGAAGCCATTGAATATAGGTATTTGAAATAGCGCGCGCAGGCTCCGACAATAGAGGAGAAACCATTGCCGAGAGCGTTTTCGGCCAGCGAGAGGAACGTATGAGCGAGAAGATCATCGAGAACCAGACGTTTGACGAGGAGCGCGCGCTTTATGGCGTGCGGGGCGTTACTGTGCGCAACTGCCGCTTTGACGGTCCTGCCGACGGCGAGAGCGCCTTTAAGGAGTGCGAGGACGTTGCCGTAGACGGCGCCTTTATGAACCTGCGCTATCCGTTCTGGCACGACCGCGGCCTTGAGCTGCGCCATGTTGAGATGACCGAGCTGTGCCGCGCTGCCCTCTGGTACAGCAGCGACGTCACCATCGAGGACAGCCGGCTTCACGGCATCAAGGCCCTGCGCGAGTGCTCCGACGTGCGCATGCGCGGATGCAGCATCGTCTCACCGGAGTTCGGCTGGTCCACGCGCGGCATCCAGATGGACGACTGCACGGCGCAGAGCGAGTACTTCATGATGCGCGCGACGGGGCTGCGCTTTCGCAACGTGCGCTTTGCGGGCAAGTACTCGTTCCAGTACATCGAGGACGCGGTGTTTGAGAACTGCGACTTTGACACCAAGGACGCCTTCTGGCATGCAAAGAACGTCGTGGTGCGCAACTCGCGCGTAAAGGGCGAGTACCTCGGCTGGTACAGCGAGAACGTCACGTTTGAGAACTGCGTCATCGAGGGCACGCAGCCGCTGTGCTACTGCGAGGGCCTGCGCCTGGTGGGGTGCCAGATGGTCGGCTGCGACCTCGCCTTCGAGCGCAGCCATGTGCGGGCGTCGATCACCACACCCGTTGTGAGCATCAAGAACCCGCTTGCCGGTAGCCGCATTGCCGTGCCCGCCGCGGGCGAGATTATCCGCGACATCGCAGGCGCCACGGGCACCGTGGAGATCACGGGCGAGAAGCGCAACGGAAGCACGGGCCGCATCCGCGCGTGCGCCTAGGCAACGCGTCCCGCTTGGGTGGGCACGGCAGCGCTGCGACGACGCTCTTTCCCGGTCCAGGCGAGAAACCCGTTGACAGCCCAACGCCGGGCATGTAGTATTTACTAGCTTAAAATCGCGTGGACTTTTCTGGGCGTATTTGTCACCTTTTTGCCACGCAACCGAGAGATCGGTTGCGTGGCTTTTTTCATGCCGCGAGCGCGCGGCGCCTCCTTCGATCCCTCGGGTTTTGCGGACGAAGTGCCTGCTGATAACAGGCAGCGAAGGAGGTCGGTCACATGGAGCAAGGGTTCTCAGAGCGCCAGGGGGCGAGCAAGGCAACAGGCGGCTCGCGGCGGCAGGTTGTTGCCGCGCTGCAGGTGTTTGCCGGCGGGGCGTGCTACGGAGCGATGGCCACAACGTACAAGCTCGCCTACGCGCACGGCTTTACGTCGAGCCAGGTGGTGGCGAGCCAGGCATGGTTTGGCTGCCTGTTCTTTGTGCTTGCCTTCGCGTTCCGTCGCGCACGCGGCGCGCGCTGGGAGAACGTCGGCATCAAGAAGCCCCTGCAGCTCATGATGCTCGGCGCGCTTACCTGCCTCACGTCTATCCTGTACTGCTACGCCATGAGCGTGCTGCCGGCTCCGGTTGCGCTGACGCTGCTGTTCCAGTTCACCTGGATGGGGCTTGTGTGGCAGACCGTCATGACGCGTCGGGCGCCCAAGCTGATCGAGATCGCGTCGGCTGCCGTTATCGTGCTCGGCACGGTCTTTGCGAGCGGTGTGTACAAAACCGGACTTGCGGGGTATGACCCCGTCGCGCTTCTGTGCGCGCTCGGCGCCGCAGTGAGCTGCTCGCTGTTCGTCACGCTTTCCGGCAAGGTCGAGGCGGCTTGCTCTAACGAGCAGCGCGGCATGATCGTCTGCGCGGGCTCCGTCCTCATGTCGCTCACGGTCTGCCCCGACTACCTTGTCTCCGGCGTCCTCGCTCAGGGAATCCTGCCCTACGCCGTTATCGCCGGATTCTTCGGGCTGCTGTGTCCGGTGCTGCTGTTCGGCCTGGGGTCGCCGCACCTTCCCGCGGGCCTCTCCACCGTTATGGCGGCTGCGGAGCTGCCGGCGGGCCTGCTCATCGCCATGGTGGTTCTGGGCGAGCCGCTCGGCGTTGTCGAGTGGCTGGGCGTTGCCGTCATCTTGGCCGGTGTGTGCCTAGCTCAGGTGCCCAGCCTGCTCAAGGGGTCGTCAAACACGCGGCACAGCTTCGCTGATTCCGCCGCACCCGATGTCGTGCGGTAACTGGGCTTCCGCTCATCTTTTTTGTCCACTCATCCCCTCTGTGCACCGTGCGTCCGCGCCGGGCGGATGCCATCAAAGTTAGGAGGAACCATGCCGTTTCCCGAGGGATTCTTATGGGGAGGCGCCACCGCTGCCAACCAGTGCGAAGGCGCGTACGACGAAGGCGGGCGCGGACTTGCCAACGTCGACGTCATTCCGCACGGCCCCGAGCGCAACGACGTGAGCCGCGGCCTGCGCCGGATGCTCAGCTTCGAGCCGGGCTATTACTATCCCGCCCAAACGGGCATCGACTTCTACCACCGCTACCGCGAGGACATCGAGCTCTTCGCCGAGATGGGTTTCAAGGTGTTCCGCCTGTCCATTGCATGGAGCCGCATCTTCCCAAACGGCGACGAGGCCGAGCCGAACGAAGCGGGCCTTGCCTTCTACGAGGACGTGTTCCGCTGCTGCCGGGCGCACGGCATCGAGCCGCTCGTCACCATCACGCACTTCGATTGCCCCATCCATCTGGTGGAGAAGTACGGCGCTTGGCGCAGCCGCAAGCTTATTGACTGCTACAAGACTCTCGTGGCGGTGTTGTTTACGCGCTACAAGGGTCTGGTGCGCTGGTGGATCACGTTCAACGAGATGAACATGATCTTGCACCGGCCGTTCATGGGCGCGGGCATCGTGCTGGAGCCGGGTGAGAATCCGCTTGAGGCGGAGTACCGTGCCGCGCACAACGAACTGGTGGCAAGCGCCTGGGCAACCAAGATCGCCCACGAGGTCGACCCGGAGAACAGGGTGGGATGCATGCTTGCGGCGGGCAGCTACTACCCGTACTCCTGCCGGCCGGAGGACGTGCGGGCCGCGCAGGTCAAGAACCAAGAGAACTACTTCTTCGTCGACGTGCAGAGCCGCGGTTATTATCCGGGCTATGCGTTGCGCCAGTTTGAGCGCGAGGGCATCGACGTGGGCATGACCGAGGAGGATCGGCGCATCCTGGCGGAGAACACGGTCGACTTCATCTCCTTCTCCTACTACTCGTCGCGCTGCATCGCCCAGGACCCATCGACCGCGGGCGGTATCGCAGAGGGAAATGCGTTCGCCGGCGTGGAGAACCCCTACGTGCGCCAGAGCGACTGGGGCTGGATCATCGACCCGCTCGGCTTCCGCATCACGATCAACGACCTGTGGGACCGCTATCAAAAGCCGCTGTTCGTGGTTGAAAACGGCTTGGGCGCCTACGACGAGGTAAAGCCCGGCGGCACGATTGACGACGACTACCGCATCGCGTACCTGCGCGAGCATATCGAGGCCATGCGCGACGCCATCGAGCAGGACGGCGTCGAGATGCTCGGCTACACTACCTGGGGCCCCATCGATCTGGTGAGCGCGGGCTCAGGCGAGATGGAGAAGCGTTACGGCTTCATCTACGTCGACCGCGACAACGAGGGGCACGGCACGCTCGAGCGTCGCCGCAAGAAGAGCTTTAGCTGGTACCAGCAGGTCATCGCCACGAACGGCGAGGATTTGGGCTAGGGGCCAAGCAGGCTGCGGCGAAGAAGCGGCGGAGAAGTGCTTTTCGCACTTAGAAAATCTTATATATGGAGACTTAGATCTTTGTATAGAAAGGTTGCCCGCTGGCTACAATACCTCTCGAACAGACGATTGCTGCCCCGTAGGGCAGCAGGTCGCCCGGCCGCTGCGCCCGCAGGCGCGGCAGTCGGGCGGCGCACCCCAGAGAGGTGAGGCATATGAGAATCGACAAGCTGGCCATGACCTCGCGCGAGGCCCTGCAGACGGCCATCGGCATCGCGAGCGACGCCGAAGCGGGCGCGGTGGAGCCCATCCACCTGCTGCAGGCGCTTCTCACGAGCGGCGAGCGCAACATCTCTGTCATCATCGAGCGCATCGGCGCCGACCCCGAGATGCTCAAGAAAGACACCCAGGCGGCCATCGACCGCGCTCCGAGGGTTTCGGGCGAGGGCCAGCAGATGGGTCTTTCCAACGAGCTTGCCCGTGTGATCGACAAGGCCCAGAAGTTCGCCGGCAAGATGGACGACAACTTTGCCGTGACCGAGCACCTGCTCATGGCGCTGGCCGAAGACAAGGGCGAGGCAGGCACTATCCTCAACACCGCCGGCGTGACCCGTGCGCGCATCGAGGAGGTCTACCAGGAGCTTCGCGGCGACTCGCGCGTAGAAACCGAGGACGACCGCATGGAGTTCGAGGCGCTCGAGAAGTACGGCCGCAACGTGTGCGACCTTGCACGCGCCGGCAAGCTCGACCCCATCATCGGCCGCAACGACGAGATCCGCCGCACGATCCAGGTGCTCAGCCGCCGTACCAAGAACAACCCCGTGCTTATCGGCGAGCCCGGCGTGGGCAAGACCGCCATCGTCGAGGGCATCGCGCAGCGCATCGTAGCCGGCGACGTGCCCTCCACGCTGAAGGACCGCGACCTTATCGAGCTCGATATGAGCGCGCTCGTGGCCGGTGCCAAGTACCGCGGCGAGTTTGAGGACCGCCTCAAGGCCGTGCTCAAGGAGGTCGAGAAGTCCGACGGCCGCGTGATCCTTTTCATCGACGAGCTGCACACCATCGTGGGCGCGGGCGCCACCGAGGGTTCCATGGACGCCGGCAACATCTTGAAGCCGGCACTCGCCCGCGGCGACCTGCACGCCATCGGTGCCACCACGCTCGACGAGTACCGTAAGTACATCGAGAAAGACGCGGCGCTCGCGCGTCGTTTCCAGCAGGTGTACGTGGGCGAGCCGAGCGTCGAGGACACCATCTCCATCCTGCGCGGCATCAAGGAGAAGTACGAGATCTACCACGGCGTCCACATCACCGACGGCGCGCTCGTGGCCGCCGCTGACCTCTCCGACCGCTACATCTCGGACCGCTTCCTGCCCGACAAGGCCATCGACCTGGTCGACGAGGCCGCGTCCCGCCTGCGCATGGAGCTCGACTCCATGCCGGTCGAGATCGACCAGACGCAGCGCAAGCTTACGCAGATGCAGATCGAGGAGCAGGCGCTTATGAAGGAGGAGGACGACGCCTCGCGCGAGCGCCTCGAGACCCTGCGCAACGAGATCGCCGAGGTCCAGGAGAAGCTCAACATCCAGAAGGCCGGCTGGCTCAACCAGAAGAACGCCATCGACGAGGTCCAGCAGCTCAAGAGCCAGCTCGACGACGCGCGCAGCGAGGAGGAGCGCGCCACGCGCGAGGGCGACCTGGCACGTGCCAGCGAGCTGCGCTTCTCGGTCATTCCCGGGCTCGAGCAGCGCGTGAAGGCGGGCGAGGCGGCCATCGAGGCGCAGAAGACCGAGGGCGGCCTCAAGGAGCAGGTCACCTCTGACGAGATCGCCGAGGTCGTAAGCGCGTGGACCGGCGTGCCGGTTTCCAAGATGATGCAGGGTGAGCTCGAGAAGCTCCGCGGCCTCGAGGGCGAGCTGCACAAGCGCGTCATCGGCCAGGATGAGGCGGTCTCGGCCGTTGCAGCCGCCGTGCGCCGCAGCCGCGCCGGCCTCTCGGATCCCGAGAAGCCCATCGGCAGCTTCTTCTTCCTCGGTCCCACCGGCGTGGGCAAAACCGAGCTTGCCAAGGCGCTCGCCGAGTGCCTGTTTGACGACGAGCGCGCCCTCGTGCGCATCGACATGTCCGAGTACATGGAGAAGTTCTCGGTCCAGCGCCTCATCGGCGCGCCTCCGGGATACGTGGGCTACGAGGAGGGCGGCCAGCTCACCGAGGCTGTCCGTCGGCGCCCGTACTCCGTCATCCTGCTCGACGAGATGGAGAAGGCGCACCCCGACGTGTTCAACGTGCTGCTCCAGGTGCTCGACGACGGCCGCCTCACCGACGGCCAGGGTCGCCAGGTCAGCTTCAAGAACACGATCATCATCATGACGTCCAACGTGGGCAGCCAGGCTATTGCCGAGCTCTCGGGCAAGGACGACGAGGCCATGCGTCATCAGGTCGACGACGCCATGCGCGCTACATTCAAGCCCGAGTTCCTCAACCGCATCGATGACATCGTGGTGTTCCATCCGCTCGGCATGGCCCAGATCGAGAAGATCGTCGACATCCAGCTCAAGGACGTTCGCGAGCGCCTCGCCAAGGAGCGCATGAGCCTCTCCATTACGCCGGCGGCCAAGCAAATGCTTGCCGTGGGCGGTCTGGACCCGGTCTTTGGCGCCCGTCCGCTCAAGCGCCTCATCCAGCGCGATGTGGTCGATGCCATCGCGCGCGCCATCATCGACGGCTCGGTGGGCGAGGGCGACGCGGTTCTCGTTGACGTTGACGCCGACGGCAACATCTCGGTCGAGAAGCACGGCTCCTACGAGCCGCCGGTTGCCGAAGCTGCCGACGAGCCTACGTACGAGGTTCCGGAAGAGTAAGGCGCCGGGTGCTGCAGAGGTTCACGGCCATCAGGGCATAAGGACGCGGGTGTCCGTGCAGCACCGCACGTTCGGCAGTCTTTGACGAGATCTGAGCCCCTTCCCGGGCAAAACAAGGTTCTCCCGCAAACGGGCGTGTCGCCACAAGGCGGCACGCCCGTTCTTCTCTATCTTCCTTCATGGCCTGCGGTACGTTGCAGCCAGTCTGCGGTAACCTGCGCCACGTTTCCGACAGTCTGCCGCGACCGACGCCACGGTACCGACAATCCCGCAGCACCTACGCCACAATACCGACACTTTGAGGCCTGATTTTGTCGGAATCGTGGCGTAGGTGGTGATTCTCCTGAGGAGAAATGCGGGAATATGATGCCGTCGCTTTTGCAGGACCTTGCTGGGGGAGGATGACAATAAGAAATCTAGGGGGGGAGGGACGTATGTCACACGCTATTGACGCGGAGCTCGCCAAGCTCTTTGAGGAGTCTGAGCGCCAACGGATCTGGCTGGTCTCCCGCGACGAGAGGCTCAGTCGCACCTTGCGTTATCGGGTGAAGGCGAGAACGGTGGTAAAACCGCGCCGAGGAATGTATGCGCGCTCGGAATACTGGGAGAGTCTGTCTGTTGCGCGGCGTACGCTCCATACCGTACGTACGCTTCAGCGGCTGCACCCCGACTGGATCTTCTGCGGTCTTACGGCGGCAGTGGTTCACGGCCTGCCCGTGTCGCATCACGATCAAAAGGTTCTGTGCATCGCGCGCGAGGGGGCTCATGGTCAAACTCCTGCTGGTATCAAGCGCTGCTCGCAGCCCAAGAAAAGACTGGAGCGGGCGGTGGTTGTCCAGGGCGTGAGAGTTACCGAAATGCTGCCGAGTGCCTTTGATTGCGCCCGGTCGATGAGCTTTCGTAGAGGGCTTGCGATTGTCGACAAGCTGCTGAACATTATCGGACTGAGCAACGATGAGCTGGAGGACATCTTCAAGCGCCTCGGCGTGAGGTGCTCGGGAGTGGGCAGGGCGCTCAGGGCAGCACGCTGGGCGAACGCGCTGAGCGGGAGCGCGGGTGAGTCCATGGCGCGTGCGGCCATGCTTCAACAGGGCTTCATGCTCCCACAACTTCAGGTTCCGTTTGACAATCCCCTTGATACGTCGCGTGCCTTCGTGCCTGATTTTTACTGGCCGACGCGTTCCGGCGGCGTGCTTGGCGAGTTCGACGGTATGGCAAAGTACACCGACAAGCACATGTTGGCGGGGAGAAGCGCCGTCGAGGCACTGGCAGCCGAGAAGCACCGGGAGGCTGCTCTGTCGCTGCACCGCATGCCGATCGTCAGGATCACGTATCGTGATCTCATGGACGATCGACGTCTTGTTAACCTCCTAGAGCGCTACGGAGTGCCGCGGGCTTTTACCGTGTGCGCACGTTGTCGAATCTCTGCGGGCGAGCCTCTGGCATGGGAGGTAGGCAACGTTCTGCTGCCTGAAGAGTACATGGTGTAACACGAAGGGCATAAGCGGCGCAAACCGTTCGCTGTTCTCGACAAGCGGTCTTGCGTCGTGCGCTGTCTTGCGTCTGGCGATTTCCATCTGCGCTGCGTTTCCGACAATTCCGGTCGACCTGCGCCGCAGTGCAGCCAGCCTGCGGTAACCTGCATCACGTTTCCGGCAATTCCAAACGATTGACGCCACGGTTTCGACAATCTGGCGGAACCTACGCCATGGTTCCGACAATTCTGGTCGGCCTGCGGTACGTTGCAGCCAGTCTGCGGTAACCTGTGCCACGATACCGACAATCCCGCAGCACCTACGCCACGATACCGACACTTTGAGGCCTGTTTTTGTCGGAACCGTGGCGTCGGTTGAGAAGGACGCGACCAGAGCGGGGTCGGCGCGGGGCGAACAGGACGCGACGAGAGTGGGGGGCGTCGGCGGCGCGGGACCGGCAGCGGCTGAGGGAGCGTCGACGGCGCGGGGCCGGCGGCGGTTTGCGATTGCGCCGATTGGGTTACTGTGCGTAGGCAAGGTGTGCGTCGTCGGCGTGTTCGAGGGTGTTGTGCAGGTAGCGGCGCGCCCACCACTGGGCGGCGGGGAGGTTCTGGTCGAGGTAGTTGCCGCACTCGCCGGCGGCAACACCCGGAATGGGCCCGTCGAAGGCCTCGACAAACGCAAACATCTCTTGGACGAGCGGCAGGATCTCGCGCGAGGTGCACGCACCGAAGACGATGAGGTAAAAGCCGGTGCGGCACCCCATGGGCCCAAAGTACACGATGCGGCTGGCCCATACGGGGTGGTTGCGCAGGAAGGTGGCGCCGAGGTGCTCGATGGTGTGCACCTCGGCGGTGTTCATAACCGGCTCGCGGTTGGGCGCGGTGAGGCGCAGGTCAAACGTGGTGACCGTGCTGCCGGTGTCGGGGTCGCGGTCAACACGCGAGACGTACACGCCGGGCTCGAGCGTGAGGTGGTCAACGGTAAAGCTGGCGATCTTCTCCATGGGGCTCCAATCGGTCGGGAGGGTTTCTTGGTTGTCGGTGGCGCAAAGCGCGCGGCTTTTCTACGATACTAGCGTAGAGAACCTGCGAGCGGGGGAGAGCTATGACCGAGAAGAACGGCGCCGCGGCGCGGCAGTCGGCAGGCAAACGGGCGCCGCGTGCGCGCGATGCCGAGAAAAGCGCTTACGAGCGCACGTACCTGCGCGCTGAGAACGAGGACGACGACGGCTACGATCCGTACTCCGACCGCAGACCCGAGCCCGAGCCGCTCTTTGAACGCGACCCGTGGGCGTAGGAGGCTTTCGCCAGTTCCTCGGCAGCTGGGCTTTTGTGGGGCTCATGGACACAAAAGGACGCCGCGTGGGAAAGGTGCGCGGGGCGTGCCAATGCGCTCCGTCTCGGGGCGGGCGTGGTACAATGGCCTGTGCGTTGCCTTCGTAGCTCAGGGGATAGAGCACCGCTCTCCTAAAGCGGGTGTCGCTGGTTCGAATCCAGCCGGGGGCACCATTCGTATGCAAAAGGCCGGAGCCCAACGGGCTCCGGCCTTTTTCTATGGCTCGCAGGCC